>CADAGC010000015.1 GCA_902787365.1 uncultured Ruminococcus sp.
TAAGAAGTGAAGAACGCTGCCCTTGTCCTTGACATTGGAGATAAGAGCCTTCCATGTGTCGGAAGTGAACATCTTGCCGCTCTCGATGCTCTCGTTTACGAGCTTTGCGCCCTGAGAGTATATCTGGCCGCAGCCTAAAGCATTGTGGCCGACCTCGGAGTTGCCCATATCATCATCAGAGGGCAGACCAACTGCGCCGCCGTGAGCCTTAAGTGTTGTATAGGGGCACTCTGCCTTAAGCTTATCAAGTGTAGGTGTGTTTGCCTCGGTTACAGCGTCACCAAGACCTGTAACGGAGATACCCACACCGTCCATAACTACTAATACTACGGGTTTTTTCTTTGCCATAAAAAACCGACCTTTCTATTTACAGAAATTATACTATATGCTTAACCCTCAACAGCTGCCTGAACGATAGTGTTGAAGTCGTTAGCCTTAAGTGAAGCGCCGCCGATAAGGCCGCCGTCGATGTCAGGCTTTGCAAGAAGCTCTGCTGCGTTGCCTGCGTTCATAGAGCCGCCGTACTGGATAGTTACTGCATCAGCTGTTGCCTGGTCATAGAGCTTAGCAAGCTGTGCTCTGATGAATGCGCAGACTTCCTGTGCCTGGTCGGGAGTAGCTGTAAGGCCTGTGCCGATAGCCCATACAGGCTCGTAAGCGATAACTACCTTCTTAACCTGCTCTGCTGTTAAAGACCAGAGGTCGAGCTTTATCTGACGAGCGATAACTTCTTCTGTTATGTTGCACTCACGCTCCCACTTAAGCTCACCTACGCAAACGATAGGCTTAAGGCCGCCGTTAAGAGCAGCGATAGTTCTCTTGTTTACTGTCTCGTCTGTCTCACCGAAATACTGTCTTCTCTCGCTGTGGCCGATAACAACGTACTCAGCGCCTACCTCAACGAGCATATCAGCGGAAATCTCACCTGTGAAAGCGCCGCTCTTCTCAAAGTGAACGTTCTCAGCGCCTACCTTGACATTAGAGCCTGCTGTAGCAGCAACAGCTGTTTCAAGGTTTGTGAAAGGAACGCAGGCGATGACCTCTACCTTGCCCTCAGCGTTAGCTACGAGGGGCTTGATAGCCTCTAAAAGCTCCTTAGCCTCGGGTCTTGTCTTGTTCATCTTCCAGTTGCCTGCGATAATTGCTTTTCTTACACTCTTGTTCATTTTTAAAATCTCCTTTTACAAAAATTTGGATAAAAAACTACACTACTATTATACTACAATGCCACCTCATTGTCAATGATTTAACGATTTTTTTACATAGCAAAAGCCGCTGCGCATCAGGCAGCGGCCAAAGTACCTTTATAACTAATCGGGAATATATACCGTCACCAACACACACATAAGCACAAAGCTCACTATCAGCTTGGCAGCGATCATTTTAGGGGGCGCATCCTCCTTGCCTATGAGTTTTCTGAAAAACGGAGTGACAAAAAAGCCCATAGCCAGTGTCAGAACGCCGCCGATGATAGATTTTTCACCCATTTCAAACATTCCTATAGCAAGAATCTCATAGAAAAACGCAAAGCCCCATTCGACTTTTTTGCTGAATTCTTTCATTTTCATACCCCGCAAAAAGGCCGTTGCCAAACACAACAGCCCTTGATCATCATAGTATTATCTGTTTTCAAGCGGTATGTATACCTTTTCTCTGATGACCGACTTATATGCAGGTCTGATTATACGCTTGCCTGTTACCATTTCCTCAAAGCGGTGAGCAGCCCAGCCTGCCATTCTCGATACTGCGAACAGCGGTGTGAACAGGTCCTCGGGAATGCCGAGCATTCTGTAAACAAGGCCCGAGTACATATCAACATTTGCGCACATCACCTTTGACGAGCCCTTTACCTCTGCAAAAAGCTCGGGCGTAAGCTCTTCTATAAGCTTCAAGAGATTGAATTCCTTCTCATATTCAGTACCCTTTGCAAGCTTTTCGGCGTTGGCCTTAAGTATAACAGCTCTCGGGTCGGAAAGGGTGTATACAGCGTGCCCCATACCGTAGATAAGCCCCGAATCATCGTGCAGCTCTTTTCTTAGGATCCTTCTTAAGCAGTCGGCTACCTCGCCTTCGTCCTCCCAGTTCTTGACGGTGCTCTTTATAACATCGTGCATACTGATGACCTTTGCGTTAGCGCCGCCGTGACGGGGGCCTTTGAGCGAGCCTATAGCAGCAGAATATGCCGAATAGGGGTCTGTGCCAGAAGATGTGAGCACACGACAGGTAAATGTCGAGTTGTTGCCGCCGCCGTGCTCTGCGTGAATCATAAGCATTATGTCAAGAAGCTTTGCCTCGGCGTCTGTGAACTTTCTGTCAGGCCTCAGTGCCGAAAGGATCATCTCGGCGGTGGAGTGCTCTTTCTTAAGCGGGTGGAGTATCATGCTCTTGTTGTCATAAGCACGTCTCTTGACCTGATAAGCCGAGACCATTATATTAGGCATCTTTGAGATTATGGATATAGCTGTTGCCATTTCCACCTCGGGCGAACGGTTCTCGGGGTCGTCGTCATAAGAATAGAGCGACAGCACAGAACGTGCGAGCTTGTTCATTATGTTCGGCGAGGGTGATTTAAGTATCATATCCTCAAAGAAATTATCGGGAAGCTCTCTATTCTCAGCTATTATCTGCGAAAAAGCGCTCAGCTCGTCCTTTGAGGGCAGGTCGCCCATAAGCAGAAGATAAACTATCTCCTCAAAGCCGAAGCGGTTTTCCTTTACAACATTGTTCACAAGGTCATTGATATTATAACCTCTGAATATAAGCTGACCCGGTATAGGAGCCTTCTCACCCTCGTTGATAACATAACCGTGAACATTACATATATTGGTAAGCCCTGCAAGCACACCTGTTCCGTCGGCATTACGCAGGCCTCTCTTTATAACATATTTGTCATAGAACTTAGGGTCTATCGTGTTGTTGTTAACAAACTGTTTGCATAAAAGCTTTCTCGCATTCTCGTTTATCATAGACCTCTCCTCCTAACTGATAATAATAGTGTGAATATATATTATAACACATTTTGGCAGGTTTGTCAAATCATTTACTGTATATCAGGCATCAATTAGCAGACAAACCGCCGTAGCACTCATGCCAAGCCCCTCGCCCGTAAAGCCCAGTTTCTCCTCGGTGGTGGCTTTTACCGAAACCTGCGAGATGTCAATACTCAGGGCTGATGCGATATTGCGGCGCATATTTTCTATATGCGGTGAGAGCTTCGGGCGCTGTGCGCATATAGTCGAGTCGATATTGCCCACCTTGTAGCCCTGACTTGCAATAATTCCGCCCACGCTTTTCAAAAGCTCTATGCTGTCAGCCCCCTTGTAGGCAGGGTCGGTGTCAGGGAAATGCTTTCCAATATCGCCGAGCGCCAAAGCACCCAGCAGCGAATCCATTACAGCGTGAACGAGCACATCAGCATCGCTGTGGCCGTCAAGCCCCATTTCATATGGGATATCAACGCCGCCAAGAATAAGCTTTCTGCCCTCTTTGAGCCTGTGAACATCATAACCGTGACCTATACGCATCATCATACTATCTCCTTATAGTTGCCGAGGAATCTGAAATATGCAAGCTCGCTTTCAAGCTCTGCAAGAAGCTTTGCCACCTCGGGGGTCTTTATGCTTCCCTCAAAATCGAGGTAGAACACAACGTCAAAATCAGAATTGGCTATGGGCTTTGACTCTATCATCGTAAGATTCAGCCCTGCCACCGAGAACTTGGTGAGCATTCTGTAAAGCGCCGAGCGTGTGTGCGGAAGTGTCAGGCTCACCGATATGGTGTTTGCATCATCGGGGCAGAGCGCTTCCTTTGAAATGAGTATAAAGCGTGTGTAGTTGTCATTTGCGTTTGCTATATTCTCTGCAAGAATTTCAAGCCCCATATCCTTAGCACATCTGCGTGAGCATACTGCGGCTATAGGCTCGTCACTCTCCCTCACCTTATCTGCGGCAAGTGCGGTATTAAAATGCTCGTGGCTCTTCAAGTGATGTGCGCCGAGAAATTCAGAGCACTGCATAAGCGCCTGCGTGTGGGAGTAGACTATCGTTATATCCTCTATCTTAGTTCCCGATTTAGCGGCAAGGCAATGGTCTATCCTCACCTTGGTAGATGCGCATATCTTAAGGTCATATTTTTTCATAAGCTCATAGGTGCGTGATACGCTGCCTGCGGTAGAGTTCTGAATAGGCAGTATTCCAAAGTCCGCCGAGCCGTCCATAACGCTCTTGAACACATCCTCAAAATCGGCAAAAAAGGTCTTTTCACCGTTTGGCAGCAGCTTGTCCGCCGCCTCTTCGGAATATGAGCCTGCCGTGCCGGGAACTGACACCTTGGCAGGGACGCTCAGGTCAAGCACCTTGCAGGAGATATTATCCCTGTCGGCAAAAAAGCGCTGATATTGCAGGCTTTTTGATATATCCATAAGAGTTGTGAACAGCACCTCTGAGGAGTTTTCAAGCCCTTTTGGCGCTTCGCTGCGCACACGCTTTATTATCTCCTTTTCACGAGATGACTGGAACACCTCTAAATTATTTGCAAGCTTATATTCAGCCACGTCCATACAAAGCGCCATACGCTTTTCAAAAAGCTCGGCTATCTGCTTGTCAGTTTCGTTTATCTGTTGTCTGAGTGAAGTTAGATCCATTGTTATTATCCTTTTCATATCAATCGCCCGAATGGGCATACTGCGCCAAAGGCGCACCTTACCTGTTACCTTTTATCTGAAAAAGAGCTGCACTCGGCAGCTCTTTATACTAAACACTAAGCCCGAACACCAGCATAGCTATGTTGAAGAAGACAAACGTTGTCGCCGTGTCAACAATAGTCGTGATAAGCGGTGCTGCCATTATCGCAGGGTCAAGCTTACAGCGCTTTGCCAGCATAGGCAGCATACAGCCTATGAGCTTTGACATGATAACTGTACAAATTATCGCCCCGCTGACGCATATCGACATCTTCAGCGGGTCAGAGCTTGACTCGACAAAATAGGTGTAGGTTATATAAATTCTCAGCCCGTTTACGATAGCAAGAATTGAGCTTACAATCAGCGCTATGCGGAATTCCTTGAACACTACCTTGAAGAAATCCCTCAGCCTTATCTCACCTACTGACATACCACGAATGACCATAGTCGAGGTCTGCGAACCGCAGTTGCCGCCCGTGCCCGTAAGCATCGGTATGAAAGAAACAAGCAGCGGCACAGCTGCAAAGGCCGCCTCGTATTTGGTGATTATCGTGCCCGTAAGTGTTGCCGAAAGCATAAGTATGAGCAGCCACATTATCCTGTTTCTTGCGTGTGTGAAAACGCTCGTCTTGAAGTATTCGTCCTCGGCAGGGGCTACGGCTGCCATTTTCGAGAAGTCCTCAGTCGTCTCGTCCTCAATAACGTCCATTACGTCGTCGAATGTGATAATGCCGACTATCCTGTTTTCCTTGTCAACAACAGGGAGTGCCAGAAAGTCGTATTTTGAGAACTGCCTTGCAACTACCTCTCTGTCTTCAAGGGTATCTACAGAGATAACGTTTGTGTCCATTATCTCCTCAACACGCTTGTCATCATCAGATGTGATAAGGTCAAGCACCGAGAGAACGCCTATTAGCTTTCTTGACTCGGTAACATAGAGGGTGTAGACTGTTTCCTTGACAACGCCTACCTCTTTTATCTTGCGAAGCCCCTCGGCGACTGTCATATCCTTTGTAAGATATACATACTCCGTAGTCATTATTGACCCTGCGGAATCCTTGGGGTATTTGAGTATCTGGTTTATCTGCTTTCGTGTTTCATTGTCTGTTGATTTTAAGATACGTGCAACGACATTTGCAGGCATCTCCTCAATGATATCAACGGTATCATCTATGAACAGGTCATCAAAAACCGCCTCAAGCTCCTTATCGGAAAAGGCGTTTATAAGCGTCATCTGCATATCGCTCTCCATATAGGAGAAAACGTCCGCCGCTGCGTCCTTGGGCAGCAGCCTGAAAAGCAGGGGCAGCTCCGTCTTGTCATTCTCGGCGTGCTCGTAGTAGTATCTTAAGATATCTGCGATATCCGCCTCGTTCATGTTGACGAACAGTTCTTTTATCTTCTTAACATCTTTAGAGCCCAAAAGCTCCATTATCTCTTCGTTCAAAGTTTATCACCCTTTCGTGAAATAATATCACGAGCAGGTATATTCAGATATGGACGCACTTGCCCATATGTGAGTATGCCTATCCCGCAATCGACTGACGTCGTCCATGTCTTCAACTCCTTTATTACGAAATATAATATGCAGGCAGGTTTTCCTTTGCCGCATACATATTTATTTTACTATATTTCGCCCCTTTTGTCAAGCAAAAATACGCATAAAAAAAGGCTGCCCGCCTGCAATATACAGACGAGCGCCCATGTTAATTATTTCTGAAGCTTTTTCTTCCAGCCGCCTGTGGCTTTCTTGCCTGCACGTATCTGCATAAGCGGCTCTGCCATTGCTGCGAACATCATTCTCGTGCCCATAGCCGACGCTTCATAATCGCAGGCCATATCCTCGGAAATACCAACGCTCTTAGCCGTAGTCACCGAGTCGATATTTGCGCCTATGAAGATAAACTCCCAGCCTGCTTTTTCTTTCTGCTGCTCGATGAGCTTTTTGAGCGCTCTCTGCGTGAAAGTGCGTGAAGCGTTTTCCATGCCGTCGGTGGTTATCACAAATATCGTATGCTCGGGAACGTCCTCTTCCCTTGCGTATTTGTGTATGTTGGCTACGTGCTTTATAGCATTTCCTACTGCATCATAAAGCGCCGTGCAGCCACGCACGAAGTAATCCTCCCTCGTCATCTGCCTTATGTCTGTGAGCTTTACCCTGTCATAGAGCACCTCATCTCTGTCATCAAACAGCACCACCGATACAAAAGCCTCGCCCTCCTGCGTTTTCTGCTTTTCTATCATCGAGTTGAAGCCGCCTATTGTGTCGCTTTCAAGTCCTGACATCGAACCGCTTCTGTCCAAAATAAATACCATTTCTGTTAAATTCTTTTTCATAATCCTCATTCCTTTCATCATCTCGCAGGGGTCTTTACCTTGCTCTGTATATATGATAGCATACTTTTTTAAGAAAGTGGTCGCCTGCGAAGCGACATTTAGAAGCAAGATTTAAGAAATAAGAAAAGCCCGCCATATTCAGCGGGCAGATTATTATTCATAATGCTGCAAGGGCATTTCAAAAGGGGTTTGGGGGCGACCGAAAAGCCCCCAAAACAAGTTTTGCAACGGATAACATTTATACTGCTATCTTGTCTGTCTTCGCCTTTGTAACGGCTATCAAATCTTTTGGCGAAAGGAATATCTGCGAGCCTAACCGCCCGCCGCTGATTATCACCTCATCAAAGTCCAGCACGCTCTCGTCGATAACTGTCAAAAACAGCTTTTTCATTCCAATCGGCGACACACCGCCCCTTATGTAGCCTGTGGCGGCGTTTATGTCCTTAACGTGCAGAAGCTCAACGCTTTTCTTGCCTGCTGCCCTTGCGGCGGCTTTGAGGTCAAGCTCCTTTTCAATGGGTATGACGAACACGCATATCTCGTTGTCCTTGCCCTTGCCCGCTAAGGTCTTGAATGACATATCCCTGCTCTGCCCGAGCATATCAGCAATATGCACCCCGTCAATAAAATCCTCGCACTCGTAGGTGTTCACCTTGTATGCAACGCCTGCTTTGTCGAGAATTCGCATAGCGTTTGTTTTTACGTCCTTTTCTTTTTTAGCCATTGTCCTGCTCCTTTTGTTGTTTTCTATGATCTGCTTCTTTCTTTGAGAACACGCACCCGCAGTAATCCTGCCTGTAGAGGTCATATTCGTGTGACAGCTCTATCGAGCGCTTATAGCCGTTTTTCTTCTTGAAATCCGACGGCAGAAACGCCACGCCGTATTTCTCGCTTATCTCCTTTGATATGTCGTAAAGCGCCTGTGCGTTCTTGTAGGGCGAGATAGAAAGCGTCGTGGTAAAATAGTCAAAGCCGTGCTCCTTTGCATAAGCCGCCGCCTTTTCTAAGCGTAACCGAAAGCAGGCAAAGCACCTCTCACTCCCCTCGCCCAAGGCTTCAAGCCCCTTTACCGCATCATAGAATTCCTGTTCGTTGTATTCGCACGGTAAAAAGTGAACGGGGTTATCAAGCGGCATAGAGCCAATCAGCCGCTCAAGCTCTGCCGAGCGCTTTTCAAACTCCTGCGGCGGGTAGATGTTGGGGTTATAGAACATATCGGTTATCTCGAAATATTTTGTGAGATATTCAAGCACATAGCTCGAACAGGGTGCACAACAGCTGTGCAGCAAAAGCGTTTTCTTCTCGCCGCTTTGCGCTATGCTTCCCAGCACCTCATCTGTCATCTGCTGTATGTTTATTTTATTTGGCATATTATCACCTTTAAAATAATGCGGCGTATACCGCACACCTTAATTATGCATTATGCATTATACATTTACATTATAGCACAATACTTTTATTTTTTCAAGTAATGTATATTTCTGCCGCCTGGTGCCATACTAAAACAAAAAGAAAGAATGATAGCTATGACCCATATATTTCAAACACCGCCCTGCGTGACCTCTTTTGCAGCTGTGGGCGGCTCCTCTGAGGGAGAGGGAAACTTAGGCAACTACTTCGACTTTATAAGTGATGACGAATACTTCGGCAAGACCACCTACGAGCAGGCAGAAAGCGAGCTGCAAAGGCAGACCGCCGCTCTCGCCCTGCAAAAAGCAGGGCTTAATATGAGCGATATCGACCTTATCTTAGGCGGCGACCTGCTAAACCAATGCGTTGCCACGTCATTTGCTCACAGAGAGTCGCAGGTGAGCATAATGGGGCTTTACTCCGCCTGCTCGACCTTTACCGAATCGCTTATACTCTCGGCGGCGCTTACCTCATCGGGACTTGCAAAGCGTGTGCTGGGCATTACCTCCTCGCATTTCTACTCGGCGGAAAGGCAGTACCGTATGCCCATAGAATACGGCGGCCAGCGTGCCCCTACCACACAACGCACAGCCACAGCTTCGGGGGCGTTCATCACCGAGCAGGGCGAAAAAGCGCCGTATATCAAGGGCTTTACCGTCGGGCGAATAGTTGATATGGGGGTAACAGACGCCGCAAATATGGGCGCCGCTATGGCACCCGCCGCATATGATACGATAACACGATTTTTTAGTGACACGGGGCTGCACCTTAATGATTTTGACAAGATAGTAACCGGCGACTTGGGCGAGATAGGCTCACAGCTTTTGTATAAGCTATTTGCCCGTGACGGGGTGGATATATCGGCTAAGCACCTCGACTGCGGCAAGCTGCTTTATGACCCCCAGCGGCAGGACGTTCACTCGGGCGGCAGCGGCTGCGGGTGCGTGGCGTCGGTAAGCTGTGCATATCTTCTGCCCAAGCTGCAAAGCGGCGAGAGTAAGAACATTCTCCTTGCCGCCACGGGTGCGCTCATGTCACCCACCATGACCCAGCAGGGCGAGAGCATACCCGCCATATCCCATGCGGTGTGGCTTTCTCACTCATCATAAAGGAGGGGCTTTTATGGTTTATCTTTATGCTTTTCTGATAGGCGGGGCGCTGTGTCTTATAGGGCAGGCGCTTATTGATTTTACCAAGCTCACCCCTGCACGCATTCTTGTGGCTTATGTTGTGGCAGGCGTGGTGCTAGGGGCGCTGGGGCTTTACGAGCCGCTTATAGACCTTGCAGGCGCAGGGGCGAGCGTGCCGCTTACGGGCTTTGGCTATAATCTCTCACAGGGCGTCAAATCCGCCATAGCCGAGGACGGGGCTATAGGCATACTCACAGGCGGCTTCAGCGCAGCCGCTGCGGGCATAAGCGCCGCACTCATATTCGGCGCACTTGCGTCAGTCCTGCATTTTCTTCTTAAAATGGCAAAACAGCCGTAGTGTGAAAATCTCGCTTTTATATCAAATATGTGGCTGACTTTTTTTAGCATTTATATATCATTTTCTCTAAAGGTATTGATTTTTGTTAAGGAATGTTTTATAATATCTGTAGTGAGAGAAAGGCTCTTACTGTAACACTATTAAGGCAACACCACACAGCCATTGTAGGTCAGATACTCAGTCAGATTGCATAGATTTCTCGAAGGAATACTACCGTATTTCAAGAGAAAGATGTGCAATATGGCGGAAAATCTGCAAGTAGATGGCGTACAAAGGTGCAAACCGGTGGTTGTGCGGTGTGTAAAAGCTTATGAGAATGCAAAAGCAAGAGCACAGGCACTTGTTGACAAGATGACAGTCGAGGAAGCAGCATCACAGCTTCGCTATGACTCGCCTGCTATCGAGAGACTCGGTGTGCCTGCCTACAACTGGTGGAACGAGGCGCTGCACGGCCTTGCAAGAAACGGCATAACCACCGTTTTCCCGCAGGCGATAGCGTTGGCGGCAAGCTTTGATGAAAAGCTGATAGGCGAGGTTGCCGACATCACCTCGACCGAAACAAGGGCAAAGTACAACACCCTTTCAAAACTCGGAGACCGTGACATCTACAAGGGGCTTACCATATGGGCACCCAATATCAACATCTTCCGTGACCCACGCTGGGGCAGAGGGCAGGAGACTTACGGCGAAGACCCGTTTCTGACAGCCACCCTCGGCAAGGCTTATGTAAGGGGCTTGCAGGGCGATGATGATGTTATGAAGGCTGCCGCCTGCGCCAAGCACTTTGCCGTTCATTCGGGGCCTGAGGGTGTAAGGCACGAGTTCGATGCCAAAGCATCAGCCTTTGACCTTGAAGACACCTATCTTTACGCATTTGAAGAGCTTATAAAAGAAGCAGACGTTGAGGGCGTTATGGGCGCTTATAACCGTGTAAACGGCGAGCCTGCCTGCGCCAGCGAATACCTTATGGGCAAGCTTCACGACTGGGGCTTTGCAGGGTATTTCGTTTCCGACTGCTGGGCTATAAATGACTTCCACACCCACCATATGGTGACATCGAACGCCGTCGAGAGCGCCGCTATGGCACTTAACGCAGGGTGCGACGTAAACTGCGGCTGCTGCTATGTAAACCTCTTGTCAGCTCTTGAACAGGGGCTTGTTACTGAGGAGAGGATAAGAGAATCAGCCGTTCACCTTTTCACCACAAGATATAAGCTGGGAATGTTCGATGATAAGACACCCTATGATGATATTCCCTTTACTGTTTGCGCCAGCGACGAGCACAAGGAAAAGTCATATGAAGCTTCAAAGAAAGCTTTCGTGCTGCTTGAAAATAACGGCATACTCCCCCTTGATGATAAAAAGCTTAAAACTATCGCCGTAATAGGCCCCACAGCCGCCAGCACGGCAGTTTTAGAGGGCAACTATAACGGCACATCTGATATCTACCACACATTCCTTTCAGGGATAAAGGAAAGCTTCGGCGGGCGTGTGCTCTACTCCGAGGGCTGCCACCTTTTCAAGGACAGAGTATCAGTTCTCGCACAGCCTGATGACAGGCTGAGTGAAGCCTACACAGTCGCTTCTCTTGCAGATGTTGTTATTCTCTGCGTAGGCCTTGATGCAACTATCGAGGGCGAAGAGGGCGACACGGGCAACGAGTTCGCCGCAGGTGACAAGATAGACCTGCGCCTGCCCGAGAGCCAGCGCAAGCTCATTGAGTGCGTCAAGAAAGCAGGCAAGCCCGTAATAACCGTTGTTGCCGCAGGCAGCGCTATAAACACCGGAACGCAGTTTGACGCCCTTATCCACGCATGGTACAGCGGCGCAGAGGGCGGCAGGGCTTTGGCTGATATCATATTCGGCAGAGTTTCCCCGTCAGGCAAGCTGCCTGTGACATTCTATGACAAGGCAGAGGCTCTCCCCGATTTCACCGACTACTCAATGAAAGGCAGAACTTACCGCTATATCGAGGATAACAAAAACGTCCTCTACCCGTTCGGCTTCGGCCTTACATATTCAAAGGTAGAGGTGACGGGGCTTGCATTCGAGGGCGGCAGCGCAAAGGTAAGCTTCAAAAACACAAGCGACTGTGACACGCAGGACGTTATCGAGCTTTACATCAAGCCCGATGATGACAGATGCGTTGAAAACTACCACCTCTGCGGCTTTGCAAGGATAGACACCAAGGCAGGGCAGGCAGGAGAAGTAAACATCACTATCCCCGAGAGGGCGCTTACGTTCGTTACACCCGAGGGCGAGAGAGTTAAGGGCAAGAGCTTTACTCTTTATGCATCGACTCACCAGCCCGACGCTCTTAGCTGTAAGCTAAATGGCACAGATTTTTTGAGCATAAGTGTCAATATTTGAGCATATCAATAAAATTTCACGATATGGCTTGAAATTTGCCCTATTGTATAATATAATAGTTTATAAGGTCATTCCCTCACACAAAGTGGGGGAATGATAATTTTTGCACATAAACTTACAGATATAGGAATGATAAAATGGAAAACACAAAGCAGAATATTCTCGGCACAGCGCCGATAGGCAAGCTGATGCTCAAATTCTCGGTGCCAAGCATCATCGCTATGCTGGTTGGCGCTTTATATAATATCGTCGACCAGCTCTTTATCGGGCAGAAAGTCGGCTATCTCGGCAACGCCGCAACTAATGTGGCTTTCCCGCTGACAACATCATGCATAGCGCTTGCACTTCTTTTCGGCATAGGCGGCGCATCGGCATTCAACCTCACCCTCGGCGAGGGCAAGAAGGACAAAGCCCCCCACTATATGGGCAACGCTGCTACTATGCTCGTAATAAGCGGTGTGGCGCTGATGATAATAACGCTTCTGTTCACAAAGCCCCTGCTTAGTTTTTTCGGCTCGCCCGATGATGTAATGCCCTATGCCCTTGACTATGTGAGCATAACGGCGTTCGGCTTCCCGTTCCTTGTGCTTACAACAGGCGGCGGCCACCTTATCAGGGCTGACGGCAGCCCGGGTATGACAATGGTATGCTCGCTCACGGGCGCTGTGATAAACACAATACTCGACGCAATATTCGTTCTCGGCCTTGACTGGGGCATGAAAGGCGCTGCTATCGCAACAGTAATAGGTCAGGTAGTTTCGGGGCTTATAGTTATATGGTATCTCAAATTCAAGGTAAAGACAGTAGAACTGAGCCGTGCGCACTTCAAGCCCTCATCAGTCTTTATCAAGAGGATATTCGCTATCGGCATGGCATCGTTTTTCAACCAGATAGCTATGATGATAGTTCAGATAGTTATGAACAAGTCGCTCAAATACTACGGCGCCCTGAGCGTTTACGGCGACAGCATACCACTCTCCTGCGCAGGCATCATAATGAAAGTCAGCCAGCTTGTGTTCTCGATAGTTATAGGTCTTGCACAGGGCACACAGCCGATAGAAAGCTACAACTACGGCGCACGCAATTTTGACAGGGTAAAGAAAGCCTACCTTCTCGCAAGCACGATAGCTGTCGGCTTCTCCTTTGTATGCTTCCTCTGCTTTCAGTTCTTCCCCCGTCAGATACTCTCGGCTTTCGGTGAAGGCTCGCAGGAGTATTTCGAGTTCGGCATACGCTTTATGAGGCGTTTCCTTTTCTGCATATGGCTCGTAGCATTACAGCCTGTTACGTCTACATTCTTCACATCTATCGGCAAGGCTATCAAGGGCGTGTTCCTCTCACTCACAAGGCAGATAATCTTCTTCCTGCCCGCACTGATTATCCTCCCCCGCATATGGGGCATAGAGGGCATTGTCTACGCAGGGCCTATAGGCGACTTTATATCGTCTGTTATAGCAATAGTTATGTGCATAGCACAGTTCAGGGAAATGAACAGACTTGGGTCAATGCAAAATACATAATACACCGCCGCATAAACAAGGCGAATATTCCACCCCCGATGATAATACAATTATCACGGGGGTGTTTTTGTGAAAGGACAAAGCTTTTATAAAGGGTCGGCTATACTGATAATTATGGTAGCCGTCACAAAGGTCATGGGGCTGTTTTATAAGCTTATGCTCACAAATCTCTTAGGCGGAACGGGTATGGCTTACTATCAGAGCGTGTATGCGCTCTTTACGCCTGTGTATGCCATAGTCATAGGCGGCATTCCCTCGGCTGTGGCTATAATGACCGCTGAAAACTTTGCCCTTGAAAGATACAAAAACGCCCGCAAGATACGCCGCACGGCTCTATGGCTGTTCACCCTTGCAGGGGCAGGGGCAACAGCGGCTATCGCTCTGAGCGCAGGCTTTGTTTCAAGGGCTGTTCCCGCCTGCGATAATATGACGGCAGGGCTTGTTGCGGTGTCGCCCGCGGTGCTGTTTTGCTGTGTGATATCTGTTTACAGAGGGTACTTTGAGGGACTTTGCGATATGGTGCCTACGGCAGTTTCCGAAATAATCGAAACGCTCTTCAAGCTGATACTGGGGCTTTCCTTTGCATATGCCGCCTACAGCAAAACAAAAGGTGTCTGCGACACACCCACCGCCCTTTCATATACTGCGGCGGCTTCTATCTTAGGGGTTAGCTTATCATCTCTGCTTGCGTGCATATATCTTTTTGCGCGGCTCAAAATAAAGGGTGACAGCATAACAGATGCAAGACTAAAAAAAGACCTCTGCACCGACAGCACCCGACACATAATAAAAGAGCTATTGCACTTTGCCCTGCCGATAGCTATGACTGCGGCAATAGCCACGCTTATTAACACGATCGACCTGCTCACAGTCGTGCCTGTGCTCAAATGGCTGTCAGCAAAGGGCAGCCTTGATGTGAGCCCACTTGCTGACAGAGGGCTGTCGGCAGATGAAGCGGCGCAGTTTATCTACGGCTCATACACAGCCCTTGCCCTCACCGTCACGGGGATAGTACCCGGCTTTACCGCCATGCTCGGCAAGCCCGCACTGCCTGCTGTATCAAAAGCCAAGGCAAAAGGCGACAAGGCCGCACTCAAAAAGGGGCTTGATGATATTTTTCTGCTATCATCAGTCATCGCCTTTCCTGCATCTTTTGCGCTGACGGTGTTTCCAAGAGAGGTGCTCTCATTCCTCTTCCCGTCAAGAGGGGCAGAGATAGCCGTGTCAGATAAGCCCTTGTGCATACTGTCTGCGGGGCTTGTGTTCGGCTGCTTTCTGCCGCCTGTGTTTGCGCTCTTGCAGGCTGTCGGCAGGCCTAAAAGCTGTGTGAGGATAATGCTCATATCCTGCCTTGTAAAGCTTGTGCTCAACCCCCTGCTTATGCTCATACCAGACCTTGGGGTGAGCGGGGCGGCGCTTGCCTTGGTGCTTGCTGATATGACGGCGTTTTTTATCTCTTCCCTGCTGCTTTACCGCTCGGTGGGCGTTATGCCGAACATCAAGCAGACAATAGCCGCACCTGCATTTGCGGCACTTCTCTTTGCGGCGGCGGCAAGGCTTTGCTACGACAGGCTGTTTATCGGTATTTTGCACGAAAGCACACGGCTTGGGTTGTTGATTTCTTTAACCGTTGGTAGCATAATATACATTTTTTCGCTATACTTATTGAACATAATGCCGAAAAGTAGAAAATATCAAAAAAAATTTAAAAAAATCCCGAAAAGGGCTTGAAAAATGCGGCGATATGAGTTAAAATAATATATACACGGATAAATCCCCTAAAGGAATTGGTGCTATGGAGGACAGGAAAAAAGCGATACTCGCAAAGGAAAGCTATAACGTATATGACATAGCCGAGATAGTCAGGATACTGCGCTCGGAGAACGGCTGCCCCTGGGATAAGGTGCAGACTCACAGCAGTATCAGGCAGGATATGATAGAAGAGGCCTACGAGGTCGTTGAGGCTATCGACTGTGACAGCGCAGAGATGTTAAGAGAAGAGCTTGGCGATGTTATGCTTCAGGCTGTGTTCCATACAGTCATCGAGGAGGAAAAGGGTGAGTTCACTCTTGACGATGTGGCAGACGAGCTTTGTAAAAAGCTTATCGTGCGCCACCCCCACGTTTTCGGTGACGTTCAGGCAGATACTGTTGACAAGGTGCTGACTAACTGGGACGCTATAAAGAAAGAGACCAAGGGTCAGGAGACTTACACCGACACTTTGGAGAGCGTGCCAAAGAACTTCCCCGCACTTATGCGTGCGCAGAAGCTCGGCAAGCGTGCAGCAAGGGCAGGCATTGATTTTGATGCAGAAAGCTTTGAGATCTATGATGCTATAGGCAAGGCGCTTGAAGCGGTAAAAGCGGCGGAGGCTGACAAAAAGGAAGCTTCAGCAGATTTAGGAAAGCTTTTGCTTCTGTGCGCAAACCTTGCAAGGCGGCTTGGCTGCGATGCTGAAGAGGCTTTGGCTGACAGCTGCAAAGACTTTATCAAGAGATTCAAAGAGCTTGAAGAAAAGAACGAAAAGCTTTCAGACCTTTCGGCAAGCGAGCTTTATCCGTATTAAGCAAGTCAAATTGACAGAATAAAACTGTTGATGGATATAAAAAACACTATGGAGGTATTAAACATGACAAAGGCAGAGCTTATTGAAGTTATTGCAAAGAACGGAGATTATTCCAAGGCAGAGGCCGGCAGAGTTCTCAGCGCTGTAGTTGACGCTATCAGCGAGACACTCGAGAAGGGTGACAAGATCACACTCGTAGGCTTCGGCACATTCGAGGTAAGAGAGAGAGCTGCTAAGGACGGTATCAACCCCCTTACAAAGAAGGCTATACACATCCCTGCTAAGAAGGTTCCCGCTTTCAAGCCCTCACAGGCTCTTAAGGATGCTGTAAACAAGTAATCTTTATTTACGAGTAATTAGCCCTGCCTCATATCCGGCGGGGCTTTTTTATGTATACCCCGCTTGCAAAGGAGGGTGCGCATGGATAAATCTTTACTAAAGCTGCCGTATAAGCTTATAGAATTTTACGATAACGGCGAGCAGTTCACTCTGTCGTTTGGGAGCTTTGACAGCACACAAAGCGAGCGCTCGGTCATGCGTGGCGGGCTGTCAGGGGGCTTTGAGGCAGCCTACAGCTGCGAGGGTATTCATTTGAAAAAACAACAGCACAAAAGAAAGGAAGATATAAATGCGACTTGACAAATACTTAAAGATAACAAGGCTGATAAAGCGCCGCACGGTTGCAAACGAAGCCTGCGATGCGGGCAAGATAGCTGTAAACGGCAAGATAGCCCGTGCGTCTTACGACGTAAAGGTAGGCGACATCATCGAGATCAACATGGGGCAGAAGCCCCTCAAAGCCGAAGTGCTTTCTATCAGCGAATACGCCACAAAGGAAAATGCGGCGGACAATTACAGGATCATTCCATGATCAATGCATAATGCATAATTGAGGTGTCTTGATTTATCCGCAAGCGGATACTGATTTATCCGTAAACGGATACTGATTTATCCGTAAACGGATACTGATTTATCCGTAAACGGATACTGATTTATCCGTTTACGGATAAATCGCAAGTTTTGCTGTGCAAAACGTTGGCCTTGCGGCGGACGGATTTTAAAATCATTTCCGCAGACGATACCTCAAAAGCCACCAACTAATAAAGCCCTGCTCGTTATGAGCAGGGCTTTAGCTTTGCCTATATTACTTTGAGATAAGTGCAAGTGTGTCTCTTGCGATAAGAAGCTCCTCGTTTGTGGGAACTATGTAGCAGGCAACCTTGGAAGCGTCTGTGGAGATCTTTGTGAGCTTGCCACGAACATTGTTTGCAGCCTCGTCAAGCTCTATGCCTAAGAAGTCCATATCCTTAAGAACTCCTGCTCTTACCTCGGGCGAGTTCTCACCGATACCGCCTGTGAAGAGTATAGCGTCAACGCCGTTCATAGCAGCAGCGTAAGAGCCTATATACTTCTTTATCTGATAAACAAGAAGCTCTGTTACAGCCTGTGCTCTTGCGTCGCCCTTGTCAGCAGCAGCCTGGATATCTCTGTTATCCGAGCTGATACCCGAAACGCCTAAGAAGCCCGACTTCTTGTTCATATAGTCTGTCATCTCGTCAGGTGTGAAGCCGTGCTTTTTCATAACGAATGTTATAGCAGAGGGGTCAACAGCGCCGCAGCGTGTGCCCATTACAAGGCCGTCAAGGGGGGTGAAGCCCATTGATGTATCAACAGAGATACCGTCCTTAACAGCTGTTATGGAAGAGCCGTTGCCGAGGTGGCAGGAAACTATCTTAAGATCCTTAAGATCCTTGCCGAGAACCTTTGCAAGCTCTGCGGAAACAAATCTGTGTGATGTGCCGTGGAAGCCGTACTTTCTTACCGAGTAGTTCTCGTAATCCTCATAGGGAAGGCCGAAGAGAAATGCCTTTCTGGGCATATTGGAGTGGAATGCTGTATCAAATACAACTGCCTGAGGTGTGCCCTCGGGGAGGACTTTCTTGCAGGCACGAAGTGCTAAAGCGTGGGGGTGGTTGTGAACAGGAGCAAGCTCTGCGAGAGAGTCGATCTTGTCGATAACCTCGTCTGTAACAAGGCAGGTCTCCTTGAAGATCTCTGCGCCCTGTACTATTCTGTGACCTACTGCGGAAACCTCAGCCATAGAGTCGATGACCTTTGTCTCACCGCTTGTGAGCACCTCAACGAGCTTTTCAAAAGCCTCTGTGTGGGTGGGGAAATCGCAGTCAGCCTCTAAGCTTCTGCCGTCGCCTGTCTTTGCGGAAACATGGCCGCCTATACCTATTCTGTCACAGTTACCCTTTGCGATAACTTCCTCGTTCTCCATGTTGAGAAGCTGGTACTTAAGAGATGATGAGCCTGCGTTTACAACTAATATTTTCACTAAAAACATCCTTTCGCCTTTTAGATGCAAGAGATGATCGGCAAGAAACAAGAAAAAACTCATCTCTTTCGTTTAAACTCTTGACATTTCAAAGATTTTATTATACTATTATATTATAACAAGATTATTATGCTTTTGCAAGTGCTTTTTCTTAAATTTTCACTTTGCACAAAAAGCGCTTATATTTATTGGAGTATTTTTACAAGGCGGTGAAATTATGAGATGTGCAGGTATCGTCTGCGAGCTTGACCCTATGCATTACGGGCACAAGTATCTTTTTGACAAGGTAAGAGAGGCAGGGTTTTCTCATATCGTCTGCGCTATGAGCGGCGACCTCACCCAGCGGGGTGACGTATCGCTTGCTGACAAGCAGTCAAGAGCAAGGTGTGCTGTTTTAAACGGCGCCGACCTCGTTATAGAGCTTCCTCCCCCATTCTCCTGTTCCTGCTCGGAGGTTTTTGCGAAAAGTGCAGTCAAGCTGCTTGCGGCTGCGGGGGCTGACACTATAGCTTTCGGCTCGGAGTATGACGACAAGGCGCTTTTGCAAAGCTGCGCCAATGTTTCCGAAAAGCTAAAGGACGACCCCGACATAGCCGCAGTAGTTGCAGAGGGCTTCAGCTATCCCCGTGCGGTATCAAAGGTCGCAGGTGCTAAATACGGCAGCGAGTGCGCTATGATACTTGCCGAGCCCAATTCCACCCTCGGCATAGAATACATAAAGGCCGCCAAGCTCTACGGCGTGCCCGATTTTCTGCCCATACGCCGCCACGGTGCAGCCCACGAGAGCGCTGATACGATAAACGGCTTCACATCATCGGGCAACATACGAAAGCTTGTCAAAAAAGGCTCTGACATATCAAAGCTGACCCTGCTTGATATGACGAACGAGCCGCCCGCTTTTATAGATAAAATGGAGGCGCACATTGTTTACACTATCTGCACGGCAGACGAGGCGACATTGAGAAAATGCCCCGACATAAACGACCAGCTGCTTGACAGCATAACCAATATGCGCAAAAACCCGCCCGCCGACCTGGGCGAGATGTATGTAGCCCTCAAATGCAAGGGCGTTACACTTGCAAGGATAAGGCGGATAGCTGCATTCGTGGCCGTGGGGCTTGAAAACGTGAGCATTGACGAGCTGACGGGCGCAAGAGTGCTTGCATTCAACGACAGGGGCGCACAGCTTCTCTCGGCGGCAAAGGGCGGCGACATACTCTTTGACA
Source organism: uncultured Ruminococcus sp. (assembly GCA_902787365.1). Classification (GTDB taxonomy): domain Bacteria; phylum Bacillota; class Clostridia; order Oscillospirales; family Ruminococcaceae; genus NK3A76. The sequence goes on from CADAGC010000015.1 coordinate 19,940, forward strand.
CTTCCCTTGCAAGATTTCAGAGCGTGATTCCGAAGATAGTGCAGAATGTAGTCAAGGCGTCATATTTCAGATATCTGTGCACAGAAAGAGAACAAGACCCCATAAACGAATACACAAGAAAAATAACCATTGAAAAGGAGTAATAGAAATGATACAGCACGAGTATATAGATTACGGCTATTTCGGCAGATGCCTTAAGGTTTATAACGAGAGTATGGAGGCGCTCATAACAGTTGACAAAGGCCCCCGTGTGATATCTCTCAAATGCCCCGGCATGGAAAACATCATGTGCGAGGATATAGACGAGAACTCCACAATGTCGGGCGGCAGATATGCCGAAGTATTCGGTGACAAGAAATGGTATATCTACGGCGGTCACAGGATATGGTTCTCACCCGAGCACGACCCCAAGAGCTACTACCCCGACAATGACCCCGTAATGGTAAGGCAGGAGGGCAGCCGCTTTACATTCACACCGCCCGAGCAGTATGAAACAGGCTTACAGTTCGAGCTGATACTTGACTTTGACGAAACTGCCGGCAAAATAACCGCCACCCACACGATCAAGAACACAGGCGACGAGACACAGAACATCGCCGTATGGGCTATGACGGTCGTAGACCACGACAGCATAGCGATTCTCCCCCAGACCGACAAGCCCACAGGTCTGCTGCCAAACCGCACCTACACGGTATGGCCGTACAGCGATATGCATGACGACAGGCTGATGTTCGGCAACAAATACATCACCATAAAGCAGAGTGATGACTGCAAGGCGAACTTCAAGCTCGGCTTCAATGACGAAAAGGTCTATATGGCGATGTATAACAAGGGGCAGCTTTTCACAAAGAGATTTGAATACATTGAGGGTGCAAAGTACCCCGACAACGGCTGCAACTGCGAATGCTTCACCAATTTCTTTATGATGGAGATAGAGTCGTTAAGCCCGCTGTATGACCTGGAGCCCGGCGAGACTATGACCCACACCGAGCACTGGGAGATACGCCCCTGCGCTGACAGCTTTGACAGAAAAGACGAGCAGTCGGTAGCAGATTTTATGGATAGAAATATAAGGCTCTAAACAGCCATAGCGAGGAGAAAATATGACAAACAACGAGATAACAGACAGACTGTTTCTTATGCAGGACAAGGCATACGCCGAGTTTCAGGGCGGGCTGTTGCCGGGCGTGTCAAAGGACACATTCATCGGCTGCCGCACACCTGATTTAAAGGTCTTTGCCAAGGAGCTGTATAAGGACGATGCGACGCAGTTTTTAAACACGCTGCCGCACAAATACTTTGATGAGAACCAGCTGCACGCTTTCATTCTCTGCAACGAGAAGGACTTTGAGCGCTGCATAGCCGAGGTGGAGCGATTTCTGCCCTATGTTGACAACTGGGCGACATGCGACCAGCTTGTGCCGCCCTGCTTCAAGAAAAACGCCGAGGCGCTGCTCCCCTACGCTAAAAAGTGGATAGCGTCAAGCGACCGCTACACGGTGCGCTACGGCATAGGCACGTTTATGAGATACTTCCTTGATGACCTTTTTAAGGAAGAGTATATGCGCCTTATCGCTTCGATAAAGAGCGACGAATATTACGTCAAAATGATGATAGCATGGTACTTTGCAACAGCCCTTGCCAAGCAGTATGACACGGCGGTAAAGTACATCAAAGACCGCACGCTTGATGAGTTCACCCACAAGAAAGCCATTCGCAAGGCGATTGAAAGCTTCCGTGTGACGGACGAGCACAAGAAAATATTGCGCACACTTGTGTGAACGCAGTTAACAGTTAATAGTTAACAGTTGAGGAGTCCGCCTTTGGCGGACTGATCAAAAAAATGCACCCCGAGGTTTTTTCGTGACCTCGGGGTGTTGCTTATTATACGTATTTACCTGAAAAAAGTTATATCCTCTCAGCTATCAGTTTTCCCATTTCCTTGCAGCCGACTTTCTTCATTCCCTCGGAATAAATGTCGCCTGTGCGGTAGCCCTCTGCGAGCACCTGCTTAACGGCATTCTCGATAGCGTCAGCTTCCTTGTCCATATCAAAGGAATAGCGCAGCATCATAGCGGCGGAGATTATCGTAGCTATGGGGTTTGCGATGTCCTGACCTGCGATGTCGGGGGCAGAGCCGTGGCTGGGCTCATACATACCGAACTTAGTCTCGTTGAGCGATGCGGAAGCGAGCATACCGAGCGAGCCGCTTACCTGTGCAGCCTCGTCGGAAAGAATGTCGCCGAACATATTCTCTGTGAGCACCACATCAAACTGCGACGGGTCACGCACAAGCTGCATAGCGCAGTTGTCAACCAGCATATGCTCAAGCTCTACCTCAGGGTAGTCCTTAGCGACCTCGTTTACTACCTTTCTCCAAAGGCGTGAGGAATCGAGCACGTTTGCCTTGTCAACGCTTGTTACTTTCTTGCGTCTCTTCATAGCAATATCAAAGCCCTTTATAGCTATGCGCCTTATCTCGTTCTCGTTGTATGTGAGGGTGTCGATAGCGGTCATAACGCCGTCAATCTCCTTAGTCTCTCTTGCGCCAAAATAAAGGCCGCCTGTGAGCTCTCTCATCATCATCATATCAAAGCCCTTGTCAGCAACAGCTTCACGCAGGGGGCAGGCGCTCTTAAGCTCATCATAGAGAAGAGCAGGGCGCAGGTTTGCAAAAAGGCCAAGCTCTTTTCTTATCTTCAAAAGGCCTGCTTCGGGGCGAAGCTTGGGCTCCAGCTTATACCAAGGGGAAGTCGAAGTATTGCCGCCGATAGCGCCTAAAAGAACCGCATCTGCTGCCTTAGCGGTAGCTACAGCCTCGTCTGTCAGCGGAACGCCGCAGGCATCTATCGAGCAGCCGCCCATTAAAATATCGGTGTACTCAAAGGTATGACCGAACTTCTCGCACACCTTGTCAAGCACTACCTGTGCCTGTGTCACTATCTCGGGGCCTATGCCGTCGCCCTTGATGACTGTTATTTTCTTGTTCATTGTTATCAGCTCCATACAGATATTTTTTTACCTGTATATTATAACATATTGCGGGGGAAAAATCAAGAGAGGGGCAGGTCAGCTTTTGCTTATCTTTTCTTTCAGCTTATCCACAAGCCTTTCAAAACGCTCGTTGCCCTTGTAGGCTTCAAAAAATCCGCTGCGTTCAAGTTCGTCCATGTATTCCTCATACGCCGAAGTCTTGCTAAACTTTGAGGTGCATTCCTTTTCGTCCGTTGTAAGATTAAGCCAGCAGGGAGTATATCTGCCCACTTCAGGACGGTTTTCAAATCCCTCTGCATATCCGATGCCCCTTTCAAGGACATCCAACGCTTTTTCAGTCTGACCGAGTTCCTTGTAAACCCACATCAAAGGCTGGCACATTTCGTTGAGGGTATCGTTATAAAAAACAGGATCATCGCCCACTATCAGGTGTATCAGCTTTTCTCCCATTTCATACATCAATGCCTTTTCTTCAAGGGTATAGTCTTCGTCCCAACTGATTCGCCTGATCTCATGGCAGGCAAACCACATCATATTCAGCAGCAGATATTGATGCGATTCCGTTGCATCCTTACCCTTCAGAGTGCGGGAGTACAGCATGGGACCCGAACAGGGAATGGCAGGCATTGAGTTTGCCAGTTCCTGCGCTTTTTCGATGTTACCGAGATAGGTGTTCAGATAGACCATTATCTGATAAAACCCTCCTATTGCCGAAAAATCCTTTCCTGCATATTCAAGTCCTTTATCGCAAAGAGAAAGTATTTCCTCTGCTTTCCTGCGTTTATCAGACTCTTCTATCTCCAAACCGCTCTGAAAATACTTGCTGTATAATGAAGTTATAAGAGCATCTATCAGCTCATGGGAATTGGGATATTCCTTTATCTTCTCCGTGAGGTATTGTATCGAACCGTCCATATCACCTATCATACTGAAATTTGCAGCGTTATGCTTCAAAATGCTGTTGATAGCTTCCTTACGCTTGTAGATATCCACCCCCAACAGCCGGTCTGTCGTCACATCAAAGAAATTCGCCAGCGCAGGCAGCTGTGAAATGTCGGGGGAAGTCCTATCATTCTCCCATTGGCTCACTGCCCGAGAGGTTATCCCGAGAGCTTCCGCAAGCTGCTCCTGCGTGATGTCCTGCTCCTGACGGAGCTGTTTTATTGTAGCACCGATCGTCATTTTTATCACTCCTTGTTATTTTCAAAAGCGCCTTTGTTAATATCATTATATCGTATTATTGATGATTTGGCAAGGAAGTATTTGTAGAGTTTGGGTATAGCGGCGCTTTGATAAAAAATCAAGCAGCACACCCGAAGATGTGCCGCCAAGTTCTTAATAAATATACATCATCGTCGTGCCCGACATACCGCCTTTCATCGGCAGCAGCCTGCCGCTTTCGCATAGTGTCTGCATTATCTGCTCTGTCTCACGGTATGAGAGCAGCGTGCCCATTCTGCCCACGTAGTCTGCAAGGTGCGCAGGTGCGTGGTCGAGCAGCACCCTTTTGACACGCTCTGTGCGTGAAAGAACATCATCGCATATCTCCCTGCAAAGGGGCTGTATCATCTCTCTGAGCTCCTCTCCCTGCTCTATTGTCATGCAGGGGAAATTGGGCTTTATGCCCTCATCTGTCCTGACAGCAACTCCTGACTCAATCAGCTCTGAGCAGACGAGCCTTTCGTTTTCGGTCTGAGGCTGGCGCTTTGTCAGGGTCACGAGCATATCTATCCTTGAATCGTTCATTTTAACGTGCAGCCTCTCGCCGTTTATCAGCACGTCCCAGAAAAGCACCATGCCGCTGGTGCTGTGCATAGCAGATGTTCCCACGCTATACGGGTCGCTTGCCGATTTCTCGACAAAGAAGCGGAAGCACTCATCACCGAACTTATCCGTCGGGAAGTCAAGGGGCTTGTCAGTGTACGCCATGTCGATATATGCAAGATGCAGTATCTGCGATACAAGCAGCCACTTAAGGGTATTGTGCGGCATATCGCACCCGTAAAAGCCCAGCGCCCTCACATCATCTGCCATGCCGTCGATAGCTGCGTTTATCTTGTCAGCTATTTCAGATACGGCGGTGCTGTTTACCTTTGCGATATCGGCAAAAACATCGTTTGTGATTATCGGCACATCAGTCTGATAAAAGCCGTTTTTGACAGTAAGCAGGCCGTATTCTGTCAGCTTTTTGATGTTGTCTTCAAGATACGCTGTAGGCACGCCAAGCTGTAAGGCTATCTGCTCCTCGCTCTGCCTGTCATAATAGCAGCACATGAGTATGTTCTGACTCAACTTGTCATTAAACTCGCCGTAGTAGCGGTTGCTCTTGCCCCAGAATGCCATTTCAAGCTCTATCGGGTCGTAACTCAGTTTACCGTAATTCTTTTCCATAATAATGCCCTCCTTGATACGTTTGCGTGACTGAAAGAGAAGATACTTGACCATGCTCTGCGTGATGTCAAAGCGCTCGGCTATTTCCTTTACCGACTGCCCGTCAACATAATACGCCACCATTACCCTGCGGTAGTTTGAGTTGAGGTGTGCAAGCTCTCTTGTGATAAGTGAAAGCTGCTCGCTCTCCTGCGCCGCCTCTTGCAGCGCCTCCCAGCTGCCGTCAGAGATAGTCTCATCAAGCTCAGAGGTCTTACGGCGCTCGTTATCTCTGTACCAGCGCTTTAAGATGTTGTCTGCCGTGCGCCACACAAAGGCGTAGAATGCCTTTTCGTTCGGGAAGCTCTGCTCGCCCTTGCAGCTTATAAGCAGTATCTCCTGCGCCATATCCTCGGCATCGTGATAAGAGCCTGTGCGTGACAGGCAGTAGCGAAACATCGCCTTTGACATCTGCGCTATCTGCTCGTTGTATTCTTCTTTGGTCATGTCGTTTTCCTCTTTCGGTTTTGGTGTTTTCAGAAGCTTCTGTACGTATAATACCAAAAAGTGCAGTTGGTTAGGGGGTGTGGAAAATTTTTTGAAAAATCTTTTCAGGTAAGCTGTACCTATTTATTATATCACACTTCCCCACCTGATTCAAGCAGCAAAAAGGCCGTACAGCATTTGCCGTACAGCCGATTTTAACTATTCCTTACTTTGTTTATCATCTTTTCAAGGTTGCCGACCTGCTTTTTGAGAACACGCATCTCATACAGATCATCATTGGTCTTGACGTGGACTTCTGCGCTGAACATTCTCGTTTCCGCCTCGACGACTCTTATCTTCTTTCTTTCGATAACCACCGTCAGCGGCATATCATCGACCGCCACGCAGACCACCAAAAGCCCGCTCGGCATGGTGAACACATACCCCTCACGCTCGTCTATCTCGACAGAGCCTCGAATGGTCTTCTGGCAGAACTTGACCGCCTGCCCGCCGAAAAACTCGGCCTTCTCGGTGTCTATCTGCAAGTTTATATAAAGCTGAGTCTTTGCACGCTTCCATTCGGGCGAATCGCCCTTTACCCCAAGGGACTGCAATACCTCATCAAGCAGCATATATATCATTCCCTTCTGCTGATAGTTTGACTATCAATAGTATAGCATATAAATATATCCATATTATGAACTTTTTGATAATGTTTGTGCAATATCAAATGTTCGGGTGAACTTTGAAAAAATTTGCTGTTTTTTTATTTTACCCCTTGACAAATGAGATATACCGTGCTATACTGTGTATAGTGGATATATACAGTATGTACGCAAACAACAAAACGTAAAACAAAAGAAAGGAGACAACAGCTATGAACATCTTGCTTAGCAACACATCAGATATGCCTATATATGAGCAGATATGCTCGCAGATAAAGGGGCTTATCGCATCGGGCGGGCTTAAGGCGGGCGATGCACTGCCGTCTATCAGAGTTCTGGCAAAAGACCTGCACATAAGCGTCATAACCACCAAGCGTGCCTATGACGAGCTTGAAAAAGAGGGGTATATATACACAGTTTCCTCCAAGGGCTGCTATGTGGCAGACACTAATTCCGAGCTTATCAGAGAGAGCCGCCTGCGTGAGATCGAGGCACATATAGAGAAAATCGCCTCGCTCGCAGGGTCGATAAGTCTTACAAAAAATGAGCTTATAGAGATGATAAAGCTTGTGTATGAGGAGGGTGATGACAATGAGTAACAATGCGATAAAGGCAACAGGGCTTAATAAAAAATACGGCGACTTTGAGATAAAAAACCTCTCCCTCTCGCTGCCGAGCGGCTGTATAATGGGGCTTATCGGTGAGAACGGTGCGGGCAAGTCAACTCTCATAAGGCTTCTGATGAACGCCTGTGACCGTGACAGCGGCACGGTATCTTTACTTGATGATGAAAACGTTGGCTACTCTGAAGATGACGTAAGGCAGGATATAGGCATAGTCATAGACCCCGCCTGCCTGCCGCAGAATTATAATCCCGTGACCCTCGGCAAGATCATGTCGGGCTTTTACAAGAAGTGGGATAATGATGAATACAACAAATATCTTGACCTGTTTGAGATAGACCGCAAAAAGAAAATATTCAACCTCTCGACAGGCACAAAAATGAAGCTGATGATAGCCACCGCACTCTCTCACGATGCAAAGCTGCTTATTCTCGATGAGCCGACAAACGGCCTTGACCCTATGGTGAGGGAGCAGTTTTTAGATATACTGGGCGACTTCACGCTTGATGCCGGGCACTCGGTGCTCATCTCCTCTCACATAATAAGCGACCTTGAAAAGATTTGTGACTATGTGGCTTATATGCACAAGGGCGAGCTTAAATTCTGTGACGAGAAAGACAAGCTGCTTGATGACTACAGAGTGGTAAAATGCAGCGAGGCACAGCTTGACGACCTGCCAAAAAGCTCCTGCATCGGCGCTAAGAAAGGGCAGTTCGGCTGCGAGGTGCTGTTAAAGTCTGACGATGTGCCCTTGGGCTTTACAAAAGAGCGCACTACCCTTGAAGAAATAATACTCTTTATGGCAAGAGACGGAAAGGAGAGAGAGTAATGAACGGCTGCCTTAACAAATCACTAACAGAGATGAAAAGCGTCGGCAAGGTATTCATTGCATTTGTGCTTATATTAGGCATAATCGGCGTGTTTGCGCAAAACGATATGATATTTTCCTTTTACATCACATTCATAGCTATATCATCTGCTTCACAGGTGCTTGAAGGCAACGGGACAAGCTGGCAGACCTATGAATATATGCTGCCAACCTCCTGCGAACAGAGCGTATCGGCTGTATATATCGTCTCGGTCATATATAACGGCATATTCTTTCTGGGAACGCTTATAACCCACATAGCAGGCGGGCTTATCTGCAAGGCAGCAGACGGCGCACTCGACCTGCCGAAGCCCGAAGACGTTACTATTATGGACGGCGAGTTTATCAAGCTGCTATTGTTCTTCTCATTCTTCTCGCTGTTTATGTCGGGGCTGAGCTGTGCTTATTTTTACAGATACCGCCACATAAGCAATCGTAAGGTATACATAGGCGCAGGCATTATATTACTTGTAAGCGTAGCCGTGTCAGGAATTATCATCGGCTCGGAAATTGTTACCCTTTCGTGGGGCATAGTTATTCATACGATAATAATCTCCCTGATAGTCTTCCCGTTAAGCGAGAAGTTCTCAGAGTTTTTCTATGACAAGTACAGAGGATAATAACCAAAGCCGCAAGGGCGCACCTCAATTGTGCATTGGCATCGCCCACCGTTCCAAAACGCATTTACTTTATTCACAGAAAATTTATCCTTTGCACCACAAAATAAACACAAACTTGCGCTATACTATCTATTGTGTATATTTTACAGAAGAAAGGATATTTCATATGCTTAAAAGATTATCAGCATTCACGCTTTCATTATTGCTTGCAGCAGTCTGCTTCGCAGGGTGCGGCAACAATTCCTCATCAGATGCGACAGCTACTTCGGCAGCAGGCGATTCGTCGTCAGCAGCTGCTGACAGCACAGGCGGTGAGGGCACAAGCAGCGGCGATGCTTCTTCGGCAGAGGAAAAGACTCACCCCGAAGCTTCACTCACAATAGACGGCTCGCAGGTAGACACCAAAGACCTTGTTATACTCACGGTTGACGGCGTTGACATTGACTTTGACACATTCAGATACTACTATTACTACGTGCTGAGCGTTTATAATGTTACCATTGATGAGGTGACTGAGGAGAATTTCCCCGATATTCTCAAAAACACAGTCAACCAGCTCAAGCAGGAGTATGTGACCCACAAGATAGCAAGAGAAGAAAAGATAGAGCTTGATGATGATGACAACAAGAAGATAGAAGAGGATATAAACACCATTAAGAGCCAGTATGAATCCGAAGAGGCTTTCCTTGAAAGCATGAAGGACTACTACCTCACCTATGATGTTTTAAAGAAAATGGAGGAGATGACCGCCCTCTATCAGAAGGTCTATGAAAAGGCGCTGACAAACGGCGGCAAGTATGCCACAAAGCCCGAGGATTTCAAAAAGATGCTCAAGGAAAGCGACGACTATATAAGGGCAAAGCACATTCTTATCCCCTACTACTCGCAGGCAGAGCTTGATGAGGATACACAGAAGCAGTTTGACTCGCTCGACCTTTCAACAAAGTCGGGTCTTAAGCAGCAGGCGTATTCACAGCTCAATGACGAGGAGCAGAACAAGTGCAAGGAAAAGGCCAAGAAGATAGCCGACGACGTTTTAAAGAAAGTAAACGACGGCGAGGACTTTGACAAGCTTATAAAGTCCTACGGCTGGGATCCCGGAATGGAGGCAGAAGCTACCAAGGACGGCTACTGCTTCACCAAGGACTCAAGTTTCGTGCAGGAATTCAAGGACGCAGCATTTGCGCTTAAGGAAAACGAGATAACAAGCGAGCTTGTTGAAAATTCAAGCTACGGCTATTTCATCATACAGCGCCTGCCTATTGATGATGACTTCCTTGATAAGCACATCGACTCGCTGCTGCTCGATTACGACAAGGGCAACATAAAAGACCTCTACAACAAGCTTATGGAAGAGGTCGAGGTAAAGACTACCGACACTTATGACAAGCTGACATATCAGAGCATAAAGTAAAAACAATTTACCCCCGAAGGAATTTTGAATTCCCTCGGGGGTCATTTATTATCCCTGTGTAGCTTCGTTAGCCTCCTCAATAGAGGGGATAACTATGCTTTCAAGCTCCTCCTGAGTAAAGGGCTTGGCTTTCTTTGGCCTGCCGTAGATCTTTTCAACGTCATCACCGAAATAGTTCTTAGTGTCAACGGGCAGGTTTTTCTTTCTAAGTGTGTTCTCAACGCTCTCACGGACAAGAGCATAGAACAGAGCGAATATCGGAACTGCCAGCACCATTCCAGCAAAGCCGAACAGGCCGCCGCCGATAAACAGCGAAACGAGCACCCAGAAGCCGGGCAGACCGGTCGAGTTGCCGAGTATCTTGGGGCCTAATACATTTCCGTCAAACTGCTGTAATGCAAAGATAAATATAAGAAGTGCTATGAACTTGTTAGGCTGAACGAGCAGTATGAAAAGCCCCGAGGGCACGGCACCGATAAACGGGCCGAAGAAAGGTATGATGTTCGTTACACCGATTATAACGCTTATCATCAGCGCATAGTCCATATTCATTATCATAAGACCGATGTAGCAAAGGCAGCCGATGATGAACGAGTCGATTATCTTGCCGCCGATAAAGCCCGAGAAAACGCTGTTTGTCTTCTTGAAGAGCCTTATGAGCTTGGTGTAGGTGCTTCTCTTGCAGATAGATATGAGTATCTTCTTGCCCTGCGCAAAGAGGGTCTCCTTGCTGAAAAGCAGGTAGATAGATACTATAAAGCCCAGCACGAAGTCTTTGAGTATTATGATGAAATCCCACGCACCGGAGAGGATATCGTTGATATAGGGTCTTAGCTCGTTAAGCGTTGTACCGAAATCCGAGGTGAATTTCTTAAGGGTATCGGTAAGCGCCTTTTCGACCTGCTTGTTGTTTTTGAAAAGCTTCATTACCCAGTCCTGCGCCGTGTCGGAATAGCTGGAGAAGTTATCTATTATCTCGCTGACACTCTTTAACAGCTCAGGCACAACTACCGCAACAAGGCCTACGATAATGCCTGCAAACACAAGGCAGGAAACTATTACCGCAATTGCCCTTGTGGCTTTGGGCTTTGGGCTTTTCTTGAAAACCGTCTTATTCAAAAGCCCTTCCGTTCTTACCATTATAGGGTTCATAAGGAACGCTATGACCACGCCCCATGTGATAGGACTCATAACGGCAACGCATTTGTCCAAGAATTCCATTATCGTGTCAGCCTTTAGCAGAGCTGCAACAAGAACTACGTTGATTGCTATGACGATAGTTGCATAAAAGGCGACAGTATTATACCGCTTGTTCGGGGAAATTTTCATTCTAACACTCCCTATTGTTATAATGCATAATTCATAATGCATAATGCATAATTGAGGTGCGCCTTTGGCGCAGTATGGCCATTCGGCCTTTTTAATAATATTACTACTTATTATTATACACCCTGTTTTCCAAAAAATCAATACAAAATTTGGGATATTTAAGAAAAATCCTGCCTGTTCACAAAAAGTTAATTATAAAAGTGCTTGACAAATCGGTAGGAATAGCATATAATAAAACTAAAGTTAATATATTTAAATCCTGTGAGCAAAAGTAAGTAACCTTGCATGAGTGTTTCAGAGAGTCGGCGGCGGTGTGATGCCGATACATAGGGGCAAGCGTGAATGGATTTGTGAGGAGCGGTGTGAAAGTTTATAACGAGTATCACTCGCCGTGTATTCCTACGTTAGTGTGAGAGGGTATGGCGCTTTATAAGCAAGTACTCGGTTGAGCGGCACTTTTAAGTGTCGGAATTTGGGTGGCACCACGGTTCTATCGTCCCATAGCATAAGCTATAGGCGTTAGGGCTTTTTTTATTGCCAAAATTACGAGAAAGGGGTCAATGACCATGTTATTCCCAAATGTGCAAACAGTTAAAGATCTTCTCAAAAGCTACAAGACAGTTCCCGTATTCTATGAGCTGCTGGTAGACCAGTTCACCCCTGTAAGGCTGTTCGGCTGCCTGCACGAGAAATACAAAAACTGCTTTATACTTGAATCTGTTGATAACAAAGACCAGTGGGGGCGCTATTCATACGTAGGCATCGACCCCAAGGCAGAGATAATAATAAACGGCAGCACAGCTGTTATCAAAAAGGCAGACGGCACGAGCGAAGAATCTCAGATAAAAGACCCGAAAGAGTTTTTGCAGGGCATTCTTGATGAATACCGCTCGCCCAAGATTAACGGCTACCCCAAGCTTACGGGCGGTCTGATAGGCTACTTTGCATATGACTGCGTGAGATACTATGAAAAGACCCTCACCTCTCCCCCGAAAGACGACCTCGGCATGAGCGACATCGACCTGCACATCTTTGATGAGATAGTGGCTTACGACCACCTGTCAAACAAGGCAGTTATCATACTCAACATCAGAGCAGACGGCGACATTGACGCACAGTATGAAGCCTGCGAAAAGCGTGCAGAAGAGATAGTCGGTATCTTAAAGAGCTACACCCCCGCAGTCAAAGAGCCAAGGGGTGAAACGAAAGAGCTTAAGATAACATCTAACATCACCAAAGAGCAGTACATCGAGAATGTTAACAAAGCCAAGGCCTACATCAAGGAGGGCGACATCTTCCAGGTAGTTCCCTCGCAGCGCTTTGAGGTTGAAAATCCGCCTGAGAGCTTTGATGTTTACAGAATGCTGAGGACGACAAACCCCTCGCCTTACCTTTACTACTTCTCGCATGATGATTATGCCATAGCAGGCGCTTCACCCGAAATGCTGGTATCGGTAAATGACGGCGTGATAGTAAACAAGCCGATAGCAGGCACCATAAAGCGTGGCCTTACAAATGATGAAGACAAGGCAAACGAACAGACGCTGCTTGCCGACCCTAAGGAGAGAGCCGAGCACACAATGCTCGTTGACCTCGGCAGAAACGATGTGGGCAAGGTAAGCCGCTTCGGCAGCGTAAAGGTCGCAGAGTATATGGCTATCGAGCGCTACTCAAAGGTAATGCACATAGTATCTACCGTCAAGGGCGAGCTTGCGAGTGATAAGAAGCCCCTTGATGCGCTTATGTCACTTCTGCCCGCAGGAACGCTCTCGGGTGCGCCCAAGGTAAGGGCTATGGAGATAATCGACGAGCTTGAAACTACAAAGCGTGGCCTTTACGGCGGCACGGTAGGCTATCTTGCATTTGACGGGTCGATAGATACCTGCATAGCAATAAGAACGGTGCTTTTCAGAAACGGCAAGGCCTACGTTCAGGCAGGCGGCGGCGTTGTTGCCGACTCTGACCCCGAAAAGGAATACGAGGAGTCGGTCAACAAGTCAATGGCAGTAATAAATGCGATAAAAGAAGCAAACAAACTTTAAAAATATATGTTGGAGGAATAACAATGGCAAACGAAAAGGACATCATTTTAACAGGCGACAGACCTACGGGGTCACTTCACTTAGGGCACTATGTAGGGAGTCTGAGAAAAAGAGTAGAGATGCAGAACACAGGCAAGTATCTGCCCTTTATAATGATAGCAGACTTACAGGCGCTCACAGACAACGCCGAGAACCCCGAGAAGATAAGAGAGAGCATCTTAGGCATCACTCTTGACTACCTCGCCGCAGGGCTTGACCCAGAGAAGTGCAACATCTTCGTGCAGTCGCACATTCCCGCACTTTACGAGCTGCCGATGTACTACTCAAACTTAGTAACAATGTCACGCCTTGAGCGCAACCCGACAATAAAGAACGAGATAAAGATGAGGGGCTTTGAGCGCTCGATACCCGTAGGCTTTATGACCTACCCTATCTCGCAGGCAGCAGACATCACGGCATTCAAGGCCAAGTACGTGCCCGTTGGTGAAGACCAGTTGCCTATGCTCGAGCAGGCAAGAGAGATAGTATCAAGCTTTAACAGAATATACAAGTGCGACATTCTCGTTGAGCCGCAGGCAGTTCTGCCCGACAACGAGAGCTGCAACAGACTTGTGGGCATCGACGGCAACGCCAAGATGTCAAAATCCCTCGGCAACTGCGTTTACCTTAAGGACGATGAAAAGACCCTTAAGGAAAAGGTAATGAGTATGTTCACAGACCCCACTCACATAAACGTTTCCGACCCCGGCCACACAGAGGGCAACCCCGTGTTCATCTATCTTGACGCATTCTGCACAGACGAGATGATACAGGAATACGCACCCGATTACAAGACCTTAGAGGAAATGAAAGAGCATTACCGCCGTGGCGGCCTTGGCGATATGAAGTGCAAAAAGCTCTTAAACAGCGTAATGCAGGAGACATTAAAGCCCATAAGAGAGCGCAGAGCACAGTTCGAGGGCGACAAGGGTTATCTGCTTGAAATACTCAAAAAAGGCACAGAGAGAGCCGTAGAGCTTTCTAACCAGACAGTAGCAGAGGTAAGAGCCGCAATAGGTATCGACTACTTCACAGACGCTACATTCCTTGATAAATTCGTAAAGTAAAAAACTTCAAAAGTCTGCTTTCCACCTCATGCCGGCAAAGGGCGGTAAACAGTCTTTCAATTAACACACTATAATGATATACTCCGAAAGGACTGAATTTCAATGATACTGATGATAGACAATTACGACAGCTTCACCTACAACCTTTACCAAGCTATAGGCGTGCTTTACCCCAGCATCGAGGTAAAGAGAAACGATGAGATAACACTTGACGAGATAGAAGCACTCTCCCCCGAGGGAATAATAATCTCCCCCGGCCCCGGCCGCCCCAAAGATGCAGGCATATGCGAGGAGCTTATCAGACGCTTTAGCGGCAAATACCCGATTTTAGGAGTATGCCTCGGGCACCAGGCAATAGCAGAGGCTTTCGGCGGGCAGATAATCCACGCAAGAGAACAGCTTCACGGCAAGCAGACAGAGATAAGCATAAACACCGCAAACCCGCTTTTTGCAGGGCTTCAGAGAAGCATTAAGGCCGCACGCTATCACTCGCTTGTGGCTGACAGCCTTACACTTCCTACCTGCTTATCAGTTATCGCTACAGACGACACAGCGCAGATAATGGCTATAAAACACCGTGAGCACAAGACCTACGGCGTGCAGTTCCACCCCGAGAGCATACTCACAGATGTGGGAATGAAGATAATCGACAACTTCCTCACAAACGTCTGCGAGGTCAAGACCACAAAGGCCGCACTCCCCTCTATTCCTGACGGCGAGAGGACGGAGCTTGTAAAGTTCATAAGAAAGGTAGTTGACAAGGGCGAGCACCTCACCGAGCAGGAGAGCTTTGAAGCTGTTGACATCATTATGAACGACAGAGCAACAAACGCACAGATATCCGCACTTCTCACAGCTATGAGATTAAAGGGCGAGAATGTTGACGAGATAACGGGCTTTGTAAAGGGCATGAGAAAGAACATGACCGAGGTCATTCCCGACACACCTGTTTTAGAGATAGTAGGCACAGGCGGCGACCTGTCATTCAGCTTCAATATATCCACCACATCGGGCTTTGTTATCGCCGGCGCAGGGCAGGCAGTTGCAAAGCACGGCAACAGAGGTGTAAGCTCAAAGAGCGGTGCGGCAGACGTGCTCGAAGCCCTCGGCTGCAACATATCTTTAACACCCGACAAGGCAAAGAACCTTATCAACGAAGCAGGCTACACATTCCTCTTTGCGCAGAAATACCACTCGGCAATGCGCTTTGTAGGCCTTACAAGAAGACAGATAGGCATACGCACCATATTCAACATCTTAGGCCCTCTTGCAAACCCTGCAAAAGCCGAGTATATGCTGCTTGGTGCATACAGCGACGAGCTGCTTGAAAACATGGCTAAGGTGCTTATGAACATAGGCGTAAAGAGTGCTATGCTCGTTCACGGGCAGGACGGTTTTGACGAGATATCAATTTCCGCACCGACAACCGTTTGCGAGGTAAGAGACGGCAAGCTGATAAAATACGAGATATGCCCCGAGGACTTCGGCTTAAGGCGCTACAACAAATCAGACGTCACAGGCGGCGAGGCCAAGGACAACGCCGCTATCACCAAGGGCGTGCTTGACGGCAGCATAAGAGGTGCAAAGAGAGATATCGTTCTCTTAAACGCAGGCTGTGCGCTGTATGTTGCACACAAGGCAGACACTATCGAAGAGGGCATAGCCCTTGCAAGGCAGAGCATAGACAGCGGCGAGGCATTACAGAGGCTCAACAAGTTCGCAGAGCTGTCAAACGAGGGTTAACAGATGATTTTACAGGAGATAGCAAGCAAAAGAAAAGAGCAGCTCGAGCGTGAGCTGTCAACCCTTGACAGGGCGGCAGCCGCAAAGCAGGCGCAGAGCTGCGGCTTAAAAACATACTCACTTAAGGCCGCACTAAAGCGTGACACCCTCTCGGTAATAGCCGAGGTGAAAAAGGCTTCACCCTCAAAGGGGCTTATCTGCGAGGATTTCCACCCCCTTGAAACGGCGCTTGAATACGAGCGCTGCGGGGCAAACGCCATATCCTGCCTGACGGAAGAGCATTATTTCAAGGGCAGCAACGATTATCTTAAAACGATAACCGAGAACGTGCATATCCCCGTTTTGCGCAAGGATTTTGTGATAGACGAATTTCAGATATACCACGCAAGGCTGCTGGGTGCAAGTGCGGTGCTGCTGATATGCGCTATACTTGATGATGATAAGCTTTCATGCTTTACGCAGGCGGCACATTCGGTTGGGCTTGAAGTGCTGACCGAGGTGCATGACGAGGAAGAGCTTGAGCGTGCGCTCAAAACCGATGCCGACCTGATAGGCATAAATAACCGCAATCTTAAGGATTTCACGGTTGACCTTGAAACCACAAGGCGGCTCGCTGCCCTTGTGCCAAAGGGCACGGTGCTTGTATCAGAAAGCGGCATAAAGACAAACGCTGATATGAAAAACGCAAGAGAGTGCGGCGCTGACGCAGTATTGATAGGCGAAACGCTCATGCGCTCGGGCAGCATAAGGGCTAAGCTCACCGAGCTTCGTGAGGGCGTATAAAATGAGCATAGAAATAAAGATATGCGGTCTGAGAAGACGGCAGGATATTAAAGCGGTGAATTTATACCGCCCCGACTATGCGGGCTTTATCCTCACAGAGGGCTTTAAGCGCAGCATCGTGGCAGGCACGTTCTTCGAGCTTAAAAGCTATCTTTCAAAAGATATAAAGACGGTGGGCGTGTTCGTTGACGAGCCGTTAGAGGAAATAGAAAAATACTACAGCGACGAGCTTGATGTGATACAGCTTCACGGAAACGAGAATAAAGAATATATCAAAAGTCTTCGTCAGATATTCGGCGGCGAGATATGGAAAGCCGTAAGAGCGGGGACGCCGCAGGACATTGAAAAAGCCGACAGGCGTGATATCGACAGGCTGCTTATCGACAGCTTTGCTCCGGGCGCTGTTGGCGGCACGGGCAGGCAGGCTGACATAAGCGTTATAAAAGCGGCGCACATCACAAAGCCCTTTCTTTTAGCAGGCGGCATTAGCGAGCAAAACGCCGTGACTCTTGCAAAAGAGGTAAACCCCTGCGGGCTTGATATTTCAAGCTCGGTAGAAACCGACGGCTTTAAGGATAGTGACAAAATTCGCAGCATCATCTCACTCATAAGGGAGGAATTATAAATGGGTAACATCGGAAGATTCGGGCAGTTCGGCGGGCAGTATGTTCCCGAAACTGTTATGACAGCCGTTCACGAGCTTGAAGCGGCTTATGATAAATACAAGGACGACCCCCAGTTCAAGGCAGAGCTTAAGGCGCTTTACAAAGACTATGCAAACCGCCCCTCAATGCTCTACTACGCAGAAAAAATGACTGGGGACTTAGGCGGCGCTAAAATATACATCAAGCGTGAGGATCTAAACCACACAGGCGCTCACAAGATAAACAATGTGCTGGGTCAGGTGCTTCTTGCTAAGAAAATGGGCAAAAAGCGCATAATCGCAGAAACAGGCGCAGGCCAGCACGGCGTGGCAACTGCCACAGTTTGCGCACTTATGGGGCTTGAATGTGAGGTCTATATGGGCTCGGAAGATATGAGACGGCAGTCGCTCAACGTTTACAGAATGAACCTTTTGGGCGCTAAGGTAACGGGCACAGATTCGGGCACAGCGACCCTTAAGGACGCTATCAACGAGGCTATGCGTGACTGGTGCTCGAATATCGACACCACATTCTACTGCATAGGCTCGGTAATGGGTCCGCACCCCTACCCCGAAATGGTAAGGGATTTTCAGAAGATCATTTCCGAGGAAATAAAGGAGCAGCTGCTTGAAAAAGAGGGCAGACTGCCCGACTGCGTAGTTGCCTGCTGCGGCGGCGGCTCAAATGCTATGGGCGCTTTCTTTGATTTTATCGGTGATAAGAGCGTGCGGCTCGTTGGCGCAGAGGCGGCAGGTCGTGGCGTTGACTCACCCGACAATGCAGCCACTATGGCAAACGGCAGCCTCGGCATTTTCCACGGCATGAAGTCGCTCTTCTTGCAGGACGAATACGGGCAGATAGCGCCTGTTTACTCTATATCCGCAGGGCTTGACTACCCCGGCATTGGCCCCGAGCACGCTTACCTTAAGGAAACGGGCAGGGCTGACTACGTGTCTATTACAGACGATCAGGCGGTGGCGGCGTTTGAATACCTCTCACGCACCGAGGGCATTATTCCCGCTATAGAATCAGCCCACGCAGTAGCGGCGGCGCTTGATATTGCACCCAAGATGAACAAAGACCAGATTCTCGTCATAAACCTCTCGGGCAGGGGCGACAAGGACGTTTACTCGATAGCAAAATACAAGGGGGTTGACTTAGTTGAGCAATAGGATTGATTTATGCTTTGAGCAGCTTAAGGCAAAGAATGAAAAGGCGCTCATAACATTCGTGACAGCGGGCGACCCCGACATGGCGACGACTGAAAAGACCGTGCTTAAGATGTTTGAGCAGGGCGCCGACATAATCGAGCTTGGCGTGCCTTTCTCTGACCCGATAGCAGAGGGGCCGACGATACAGAGAGCTTCTCTAAGGTCACTTTCGGGCGGCACGACCCTTGACAAGATATTCGACCTTGTCAAAAGCCTGCGTGAAAAGACCGACAAGCCGCTGCTTCTGATGATGTATATAAACACGATATTCAAGTACGGCACCGAGCGTTTCTTTGAGACTTGCAAGGCGGTGCAGATAGACGGCGTAATAGTTCCCGATATGCCTTTTGAAGAGCGTGACGAGATACAGGAAACCGCCGACAAGTACGGCATCTACAACATAAACCTCGTTGCCCCCACATCAAAGGAGCGCATTAAGATGATAGCCGAGAAGTCAAAGGGCTTTGTCTACGTGGTGTCGTCGCTTGGCGTTACAGGTGCCAGAAAAGAGATAACCACCGACTTTGACACGCTGCTGACACCCTTTAAAGAGGGCGACTACTGCCCCTACTGCATAGGCTTCGGCATATCAGACGCCGAGCAGGCTAAGAAGATCTCCCGCTACGCTGACGGCGTTATCGTAGGAAGTGCGATAGTCAACATCATAGCCACCACAGGCACCGACTGCGCAGAGCCTGTCGGCAAGTTCGTGAATGGGCTGAAAACAGCAATGAAATAACACATAAAATTATCCCCAAGGATTTCACGTTCCTTGGGGATCTTTTTTAAAATCAATGCGGCGCAGCCGCATACCTCAATTATGCATTATGCATTATGAATTATGCATTATAAAAATATTGCTTTCCCACGACGGGTAGTAAGGGTACTGCCGCAGATAGAATAAGCTGCCGCCCTTTATCTTATCAAGCAGGAGTATCAGCTTGTAGAAATCATACGGCCTGTGATATGCTGCTGTGCATATTTTTGGACTGTATTTTTCTATCGTTTTTGCGCTGCCGAGAATGGCGGGAACGTCTGCCCCCTCAACGTCATATTTGATGTAGGTCACTTCCCTGCCCGCAAGAAAACTGTCAAGACTGCGTGCCGCCACAAGCCGCCCCTTGTCGCTGACTGCCGACTGCCTGCCCGATGTGCTTGCAAAGGTCAATTGCGTGTCGCTATCCCACGCAGCGGCGTTTATAAAATCAATGTTTTCAAGGGTCAGGTGATTCTTCACCAAACGCCTGAAATTGCGCATATCCGGCTCAAAGCAGTATATGTGGCGGTAGCTGCCGTCAGTGTGTTCAAGCAGCTTATTCACCGTGTCGCCCGTGTATGCGCCAAGGTCGCAGTAGATCTCATCTTCGGTGGGTCTTATGATGTTTTCAAAACTCTCATCGGGGTCAGAGAATATGCTTTTAAGGAAGCTGATATCGCCCGTGATCTTGAAGCGGCAAAGCCCCTCGAACACCTCCCTTGACTTGTCGTCAGAGAGCAGAGAATAGGCTTTTTGCACGTTCTCAAAATCGTCCAGAAAAACGGTCTTTTCAAAAAAGCTGTCATCTGCAACAGACAGCTCGGGCGCAAGCAGCGTGTGGCGCTTGGCAATATCCTCGATACGTTCCATAACCTCTGGGATAGACGTGCCGAAAGCCAGAACTGCGTAAAAATCCCCGAACCCTTCCTCGGCTTCACGCAGGCTTAACACCTTAAAGCCGTGAAACTCCCTCTCACGCTTGAAATCATCACTTGCAAATATCCCCTGCGGCTTGATACCAAAGCGCTCAAAAACGCAAAAAAGCTTTTCACAGCCGTTGCCCGTTCCGTAGATAAGAACGGGCTTGTCGGCTGCTGCAAGCTTTGTGTAAACATCTGTCAGTTCTTCAAATGCCGTGCGCTCAAGCATTACATGAATACCCCGTCGTCGTGGTCATACTCGCCGCCCATGCCTACCATGTCACGGCCACGTATCTTGTAGCGGTCACGGTTGATGTTGATGTGAGTTTCGAGCAGATTGTGTACCTTTCTGGGTTCCTTTACCGAGTCGATGACCTTGATAGGCGTGTCAACGTCCTTTACGTGAACCATAATGGTGCCGCACTTAAACATTCTCTCCCACAGCGAGAATTTGAGCTTCTTGTCAGTCACTCTGTAGAGGTCGAATTCGTCCTCGGTTATGCTCAAAAAGCCCGAGCGTGTGATGAACTTGTCCTCAGTCAGAAAATATCTTGTAAACGAAAGCGGAAGCCCGAACAGCGTCCTCTTCTTGTCTGTCCATAAATAATCAAAATCATTTTTCATAGGTGGTTTACCTCCCTTTTTCTCTTTGTATAATCATATCACAGATTCTTAAAAAAGTCAAGCTTTACAATGCATAATGCTCTACAATGCATAATGCATAATGCATAATGCATAATTGAGGTGTCCTGCTGCGCAGGACGGATTTAAAAGCGGCTGCGCCGCAAATTATCAATTAGCAATTAGCAATTCAGGAGTTGTGATTTATGCAAGAGTTATGCCGAAACTGTGAAGTGGAAAATTGAGCATTGAACATTGTCAATTTGCCGCCGCAGGCGGCTCGCCCGAATGGGCATATCATCGCCCGCAGGGCGATACAATAATTATGCATTATGCATTATGCATTATGCATTTTTATAAGGCCGCTCCGTCATTACCGAGCTTTACGCCGTCAACCTTTTTGTTGCGCTGCATTGAGCCGTTTTCGTTGAAGTAGTATTTCTTTCCGTCTATCGTCTGCCAGCCGAGAAGCACCGAGCCGTCGTCGTTGCAGTAGAACGTCTTGCCGTTGTATGTTACCCAGCCTTTGGTAACAGCGCCCGAGTCACCGAAGCAGTGAACAACGCCCTTTAGCTTCTTAAGACCCTTGACAACTGCGCCGTTGTCGAAATAATAGGTGCTGCTGCCGACTTTCTTCATGCCTTTGAGCATCTTGCCGTCATCACCAAAGCCGAACAGCACGCCGCCGATATCGACAATGCCCTTTGAAGCCTTGCCGTCAGCACCGAAGTAGTATGTGGCCTTTTCGACCGTTACCCATGTGTTCTTTGAAGCGCCGCCGAGGGTGCAGTAGTAGATGTCGCTGCCGTTTTTCTGTATGCCGAATTTTGCTCTGTAGTCATCTCCGAAATAGTATGTGTTGTCCTTTATCGTCTGCCAGCCCTTGACTGCGTTGCCGTCTTTGTCAAAGTAGTAGTAATAACCCCTCTCGGATTTGAACACTTCCTTGACGGGCAGGCCGTCTTCAAAGTATCTCACAGTCGAGCCTGACTTTACAAAGCCTTCGGGCAGAACGCCGTCTTCTTCAAAGGCGTAGTCCTTGCCGTCTATCTTCATCTTGCCCTTTGCCATAACGCCAAAGTCACCGAAGTAGTATTTCTTGCCCTCGATCGTCTGCCAGCCGAGATATTTCTCTCCGGTTGCTTCATCAAAATAGAATGTAAAGCCGTCAATCGTCTTGAAGCCCTGCGCTACCTTGCCGTTCTTTTCGTCGGTGTAGCCGTATTTGAACAGCTTTTTCTCAAACTTCTTGAACGCCTCATACTGCAAGGCGTCATAAGTGCCTGCTTCGGGGGTGTAGTTGTATGACGAGGGGCTTTCCTTGGTCTTGTCCACATAATGAACTTTCGTAAGATAAGCCTGCTCCTTGTCTTTCTGCTCCTGCGAGTGCTTGTTGTAGTCGTGCCAGCCCTTGACGAGCACCTTTTGTGAGTTAAAGTAGTAATATTCCCCGTCAATGCTCATAAAGCCGTATGCAATAACGCCCGACTTGCCGCAGTAATACTGCTTTTTGTCTATCTTCTGCCAGCCTGTGAGCAGCTGGTATTTCTTGTTGAAATAATAGGTGTGGGCGTTTATCTCGGTAAAGCCCTTTGCCGCCGAGCCGTCAGCCTGCAAGTAGTATTTCTCGCCCTTTTGCTGGATCCAGCCCTGCGCCATCTGTCCGTTCTCCTCAAAGAAATAGCGCTTGCCGTCTATATCAGCCCAGCCCCTGGTGAGCTTTCCGTCATCTTCAAAGTGATATTTCTGCTTGTTTATCTTGTGCCAGCCGTAGAATACCTCGCCTGTTTCATCATCGCCGTAGTAGAGGTCTGTGCCGAGCATGAACCAGCTTTTGCTGATAACGCCGTTGGCGTCGCAGTAGTATTTCTTTCCGTCAAGCTCCAGCCAGCCGTAGTGCATCTTGCCGTCAGGCTCAAAGTAATAGGGTATGCCGTCAATGTCAACAAAGCCCTTTATCATCGTGCCGTCTTCAAGGAAGTAATACTGGTTGTCGTTTATCTTAGCCCAGCCTTTGAGCTTCTGACCCGATGTGTCGTAGTAGAACGAGTCATCACCGCTCTGTGAGAAGCCGTCATAGGTAAAGCCGTGGTCATCAAAGAAATATTCCGAGCCGTTTAAGTCAACAAGGCCTGTTCTGAATATGCCCGTTTCGGGAGAGAGGTAGTACATCTCGCCGTCTATCTCAGTCTCGCCCCTCTGGATAACGCCTGCATCGTCAAGGTAATAGGTGTAGCCCTCATACTCCTGCCAGCCTGTCTGTGTAAAGCCCTCTGCCGAGAATATATAGTCAGAGTTGTCGATAGTCTGATAGCCCATAGCCCGCACGCCCTTGCCAACTATGTAAAAGCGGTTGCCGTCTTTATCGGTATGCCAGCCGTCGGAGTAGTTTGCCTGATAGTAAAAATACCCTGCAAAGCCGCCGCCCACGGCAACAGAGCATACTATCGCAGTTATTGCCGCACCTACCGAGCCTGCTCTTCTTTTTTTCCTGCTGTTAGCGCCCAAGAAAAACAATTCCTTTCCGTTTTTGATATATCTATATAATTATACCACACATTTCGAGATTTTTCAAGTGAAAGGTTGGTGAAATTACTTTCAGCCCCTATCTCCCCTCACCTTTATGATATCATATTATTGTCTGACTTTCAATTGGCAATTCCTACGAATATTTGTTCTGACGATATGCAACAAATATACAGCTTTTAGTCTTCTTTGATTTTAGACCGACTGACTGACCGACCGACTGACCGACTGACTTTCTGTCTGTCTTTATGTCTATCCTTAGTCTTAACTATAGGCTTAGCTTTTTCCTTTTCCTTATCTGAATAGTTTCGTATGATTTCGTAATAGTGAGCTTATACGAAAGATAACGGTCGGATAAGACCGACAGACAGTCAGACTATCAGTCGCAGTAGCAATATCGGTCAGAGTGTCAGTCTGTCTGTCAGTCTCAGTAACAGTCTCATTATCAGTATCAGTCTCAGTTACAGTATCAGTATCACTATGCGTTTGTATAGGTTTTGTATTACAAATGTATACATATGAATTCGGGGGAAAACAGCGCTGAAAGAAAATTTTTGAGGGGTGAAAAATTTTCTCGCACAAGCATTGACATAAAGGGCATTATGAGTTACAATAATACACGGAAGTGATAAAATGAATTTGACAGTAAACAAGACAATATCTGCAATACTATACACAATAACTATAAACGGTCACACATATTATGACTCGTCAAGTATACTGCTCATGAGGGTATTCGGCGGCATACTGACAGCAGTCGGGCTTATAATGCTGATTTCGGAGAAAAAGAAACCTGCTTTCACGCAAAAATACAGCGACACGGAGCTTTTTAATGATGATATTTCGCAAAACACCGACGGTGATATGATAGATGATGAGGACATATCCGATGAGGGAAGAGCAAATGCTGTGCGAACAAAGATAAGTGACAAGGAGTTTGAGCAGATGCTTGACCGTGAGGATATCGACGAGAGCGTAAATGATGATGAATATGAGACCGACAGCTATGTTTACGGCGGGGGCATACGGGCAATTGCGGTGATAATTATGGTGCTGCCCGTGGTGATAGGCATAGCGATTTTAGTATTCTCGTTTGTATGCGACACCGAGCGGGAATACAAGGAGCAGGAGCATGACGAATTTATCATTTATCGTGGCACAGCTCAAAACAGCAGCACAGACAGCAAATAAACAACAGATTCAGCCTGTATGAAAATACAGGCTTTTTATATACACAACCGCCCAAACTGTCCGCCGTACAAATACAGTCGTTTTTAACAAGCGTACACAGAAAATTTATAAAAAATTCTCTGAATTGTGCATTGACTTGAAAGGGCTATTAGCGTATAATATAAAGGTACTTTGTATTACTTTATTAATGTAAGGAGAAATAATGATGGTAAAGGTAGTAAAATTCGGCGGCAGCTCGCTTGCAAGCGCAGAGCAGTTTCGTAAGGTTGCTGACATAATCCACGCTGATGAGGCAAGAAAGTATGTTGTTCCCTCTGCACCCGGCAAGAGATTCTCGGCTGACACAAAGGTAACAGATATGCTCTACGGCTGCTATGACGTTGCAGCAAAGGGCAAGAATTTCGATGATAAGTTTGATGAGATAAAGAAAAGATATCAGGAGATAATCGACGGCCTCGGCGTTAATATATCCTTAGAAGAGGATTTTGAGGCTATCAAGGCAGGCTTCAAGGGCAAGGCAGGCCGTGACTTCGCAGCTTCAAGGGGCGAGTATCTTAACGGCAAGGTGCTTGCAGCTTACTTAGGCTACGAGTTTGTAGACGCAGCAGAGGTAGTTCATTTCAAGGACGACGGCTCATATGATGCAAAGCTTACAAACAAGACCATGAAAGAGCGCTTAGAGGGCATCGAGAGGGCTGTTGTGCCGGGCTTTTACGGCGTTATGCCCAACGACACTATAAAGACATTCTCCCGTGGCGGCTCTGACATCACAGGCTCTATCGTGGCAGCAGCAGTATCTGCTGACCTTTATGAGAACTGGACAGACACATCGGGCTTCCTCACAGCTGACCCGAGAATAGTAAAAGACCCCGCACCTATCACAACTATCACCTACAGAGAGCTCAGAGAGCTTTCCTACATGGGTGCAAGCGTGTTCCATGAGGACGCTATCTTCCCTGTAAGAAAAGCAGGTATCGCTATAAACATCAAGAACACCAACCAGCCCGACGCTCCCGGAACTCTCATAGTTGAATCCACCTCGCAGAAGCCCGCATACACTATCACAGGTATCGCAGGCAAGAAGGGCTTTACGGTAGTCAACATAGAAAAGGATATGATGAACGCAGAGCTTGGCTTCGGCAGAAGAGTGCTTGAGCAGTTCGAGAAGAACGACGTAAGCTTCGAGCATATGCCCTCGGGTATCGACACTATGTCGATAATCGTTCATCAGGAGTCGTTTGCTGACAAGGAGCAGGAGATACTTGCAGGCCTTCACAGAAACTGCCACCCCGATTCTATCGACATTGAGACAGACCTTGCACTCATCGCAGTAGTGGGCAGAGCCATGAAGTCCAACAGAGGTACAGCAGGCCGCATATTCTCAGCCCTTGCACACGCTCACATCAACGTTAAGATGATAGACCAGGGCTCCAGCGAGCTTAACGTTATCATCGGCGTAAGCGAGAGCGACTTTGAAGAGGCTGTTAAGGCTATCTACGACATTTTTGTTGAGACAAAGCTCTGATTTACAGTTAACAGGTAATACATGACCCCGAGAGAATAATCTCGGGGTCTTTTCATATCTTAAGCGCCAAAAGAAAAAATGCCGTATGATTGACTTTGTGGGGAGTGTGTGGTATAATAATGTCATAAAAAGTAAAGGGGCGGTGATATCTTATGATGAATATATCTCAAAGCGTTCTGTCTGATATAAGAAAATATGCGATGCTAAGAGATATTCGCAAGGTGATACTCTTCGGCTCTCGGGCAAGGGGCACAAACTCACCGAAAAGCGATATTGATATAGCCGTAAGCGGCGGAAATATCTTCGACTTTTATTACGACCTCGAAGAAAAAGCCCACACCCTTTTGATGTTTGATGTAATAAATCTTGATAAGGGTATAAACAGCGAACTGGCGGCAGATATAGACAAAGACGGGGTGGTTATATATGAGAAAGTATGAAAACTATTGCAAAGCATTATCGAATCTGCATGAAGGTGCCGAGCTTTCGCCGCCGTACACGATAGTTGAACGCACAGGGATAATCGGGCTTTTTGAGATATGCTTCGAGCTTTCCTGGAAGGTGATGAAAGAATGTCTTGAACAGCAAGGAAGGTCTGATGCACAGACAGGCTCACCGAGAGCTATAATCAAGATCGCTTTTCAATGCAATATGATAGACGATGAAGAGACCTGGCTTGATATACTCGAAGCGAGAAATATCTTATCGCACACATATAGTGACGAGCAGTCTTTGGCAGTGATCGATGATATCAAAAGCAGCTTTATAAATGCATTTGACACACTTAAAGCAGAGATTTCAAAGCATTGGCTTTGAGAATAAAACAAAAGTACACAAAAGCACCTCTCGAAATTAAAGCGGGTAATGATACAGAATATCTATGACGATCCATTGAGGGAAACCCTTTTGAAAAAGGGTTATCCCTCAAACTCCCTTCCTAAAACTTCTGTTTTTGTTTTTGCGTGGGATAGCTTGACTTTTAAAGTATAAGCTGTCCCACGCTTTATGTTTTGTCGGGACAAAGAAGCTATCCCACGCAAAAACAAGATAAAAGTCTTTGGAAAGGGGTCTGGGGAAGAACCTTTCTTCAGAAAGGTTTTCCCCAGTAAACATCATAAATATACTATACAGCACCCGTTTTGATCTCACGGGGTTATTATTTGCTTTCATCAGCAGCCGAAGAACTGTCGCTCTGACTTTCCGAACTGTCAGCCTTTCCGATGTCGTTCTTTATCTCGCCGTAGGTGGTCATATACACCTTGGTGAACTTGATGTCATTCATGGGGCGCTTGGTCTTTTCGTCGTTTACCTCGGCCGAGCATATCTTGTCATAAACGTCCATGCCGTCAATGACCTGCCCGAACACGGTGTACTGCTGTGAGAAATTAGGCACGCCGCCGTGCTCCTTGAAAGCCTCAACAAGCTTCTTGTTGCCGCCTGCGTTGTCAAGCTCGTCCTTGAATTCGTCGGTGAACTCAACCGAGTTTACAAACATTATCCTCGACCCTGCAAGAGTCTCCTTGACGATAATGCCCTTTTCGTCACCGAAAGCCACCAGCGAGCCCTTGAAAGGCCAAAGCTTTGGCGAAAGCTCACGCTCGTAGTTTTTGGTGTTGGTGTCGTCATTGTTTGTGCCGTCGTCGGTCTTTGAGCCGCCCATGAAGTATACGCCGTTCTCGACTGCGAAGATATAGGTGTCGTCATAGTAGCCCTCGTTTACAAGTGAAGTGAAGAAGTCGCAGTAATCAGGCACTATGTCGGGGTAGAGCACCGCCTTGTAGGTGCCCATTGTTGTCTCAAACACGCACACGGGCGCATCATCTGCCGGGGTGTCGAACTGTATTATCTCAACATCATCTGCATCGAGTCTGTTTTTTTGTACTGTGCAGCGATAGAACACCGCAAATATCAGCACAAAAGCAAGACCTATCATCGAGAACTGAAACAGCGTTTTAAACCGCCTTGCAGTAGTCATATTGCCCCTTACAGGGCGCTTTGTTTCCTTATCCTTTGCCATTGTTACTCCTTAAAGCTTTGTGATTTTTGTGCCCTGCCTTGTTTCCTCTATCTTGTAGCCGAGGGCGGTTATCTTGTCTCTGAGCTCGTCTGCAAGGGCGAAGTTCTTAGCCTTTCTTGCCTCGGCTCTCTGCGAAACAAGCGAGGCAACCTCAGCAGGCAGCTCGGTGTTCTCCTCCTGCTCGGCCTGCTTCCTGGCGTTTGCTGTGATGTCTAAAGACAGCACCTTGTCAAACTCGTCAATGAGGGCAAGCTTTGTTGCAGGCGTTGTGTCAGCCTTAAGCACGTCATAGAGCGCTGTTATGGCGTTTGATGTGTTTATGTCGTTATCGAGTGCCTCGGTGTATTTAGCCATGAGCGCATCGTATGAAGCCTTGTCTGTCTCCCCTGCTGTTTCCTTTTGCAGAGATGCGACCTTTGCGAGGATCTTGTTATAAGCAGTCTTTGCATTGTCAAGATTCTCCCAAGAGAACACAAGGCTCTTTCTGTAGTGCGAGAGCAGGCAGAAGAAGCGGTAGATAACAGGCGCATAGCCCTTTTCTTCAAGCAGCTTGACTGTCAGGAACTCGCCCTTTGACTTGCTCATCTTGCCGTCATTGGTGTTAAGGTGCAGAATGTGGAACCAGTAGTTGCACCACTTGTGGCCGAGGTAGGCTTCACTCTGCGCTATCTCGTTTGTGTGGTGCGGGAATGCGTTGTCAATGCCGCCGCAATGGATATCGAGCTTTTCGCCCAGGTGCTTCATAGATATGCATGAGCACTCGATATGCCAGCCGGGGTAGCCTATGCCCCAAGGGGAATCCCACTTAAGCTCCTGGTCGTCAAACTTGCTCTTTGTGAACCACAGCACGAAATCCGCCTTGTTTTTCTTGTTCTCATCCTTTTCAACGCCCTCACGCACGCCGTCTTCAAGATCTTCCTCATTGAAATTGTGGAAAACGTAGTATTCCTTGAGCTTTGAGGTGTCAAAGTAGATATTGCCGCCTGCCTCGTAAGCATAGCCTTTCTCGATAAGAGAGGATATGACCCTGATAAAGTCATCAATGCAATGTGTTGCAGGCTCTACCACATCGGGGGTCTTGATGTTAAGCTTTTTGCAGTCGTCAAAGAAAGCGTCGGTGTAGAATTTTGCAATATCCATAACGCTCTTGTGCTCACGCTTGGCACCTTTGAGCATCTTATCCTCGCCCGTGTCGCCGTCAGATGTGAGGTGGCCGACGTCTGTTATGTTCATAACTCTCTTGACGTCTAAGCCGCTGAAGCGCATATATTTTTCAAGCACGTCTTCCATAATATAGCTGCGAAGATTGCCTATATGCGCAAAGTGATATACCGTAGGCCCGCAGGTATACATTGATACCTTGCCCGGCTCATTGGGTACGAATTCCTCTATCTTGTGCGAAAGTGTGTTATATATCCTCATTTATGTTTTCTCCTTATTTGCTTGAATCAATGTATTTCCAGTAGCCCTTAAGGTAAACTACACCCGAAATAACTGTAAGCACAACGCTTATCCATATAAGTGCCTCGTTTACAAGGAACACGGTGGAGTTCCAGTCAAGGTCAGGGCTGCCCTTTGTATCGGGGAAGAATATCTGAAGCGCCATTATTGCGATAAGTGCTATCATCGTAAAGGCAGTTTTGAGCTTGCCCCATATGCCCGCAGCAACAACAACGCCCTCATTGGCAACAACAAGGCGCAGGCCTGTTACCATAAACTCACGGGAGAGTATGATTATTACCGCCACAGGGTCGATAAGCCGCTCAAAGCAAAGACATATAAGCGAGGTCATTACCAGCAGCTTATCAGCAAGCGGGTCTAAGAACTTGCCGAAAGTGGTGACAAGGTTCTGCGATCTTGCTATCTTGCCGTCGAGCATATCTGTGAGAGACGCTACTGCAAACACAACAAGCGCCCATATCCAGTGGTTGGGCATATACCAAAGCACGAACATTGCATAGAAGGGTATGAGAACAACTCTCATAACTGTTAACTTATTCGGTAGATTCATAGTATTCTTCCTTCTTTTTTCTTTAATTTATTCTACGACCTCACCTACAGGGTCAAAGTCAAGTGTATCTGTTATCTTTACATTTACAAACTCGCCTACCCGGAGCTTGCGCTCGCTCCAGAAAAACACCTTGCCGTCTATCTCGGGGGCATCTCTGTATGTTCTGCCGAAATACATCTCGGCGTATCTGTCATAGCCCTCGCAGACCGTTTCAAAGGTCTGGCCGACAAGTGCGGCATTGTGCTCGTCCATAATAAAGCTCTGCTCGTTGTATACGGCTTCCAGGCGCTTTTGCTTTATATCTTCATCTATCTGGTCGGGGAAAGCTGCCGCAGGTGTGTCCTCCTCAGCGGAGTAGGCAAAAGCCCCCAAGCGCTCAAAGCACATAACGCTAACAAAGCGTGCAAGCTCGTCAAACTGCTCCTCAGTCTCACCGGGGAAGCCTGTTATCAGCGTAGTTCTGAGCACCACATTCGGTATGCGCTCACGAAGCTTTGTTACAAGCTCGGTTATCTGCTCCTTGTTACAATGGCGGTTCATGCGCCTTAAGACTTCGGAGTTACAGTGCTGAATGGGTATATCAAAGTATTTTACAAGCTTATCCTCGCTTGCCACAACATCTATCAGCTCATCGCTTATCCTCTCGGGGTAGCTGTAGAGCGTTCTTATCCACTTAAGGCCGTCTATCTTGCAAAGCTCACGCAGAAGCTCGGGCAGCATGGGCTTGCCGTAGTTATCCTCGCCGTAGCGTGTGGTGTCCTGCGCTATGACAACAAGCTCCTTTATGCCGTTCCCTGCAAGCCACCTGGCTTCTTCAAGAATATCCTCCATTTTCCTGCTGCGGAATTTTCCCCTGATGTTTGGTATAGCGCAGTAGGTGCAGTAGTTTGAGCAGCCCTCAGCGATTTTTAAGTATGCATAGAAAGGCTCTGTGGATATTATCCTGCCGCCCTCCATAGCAAGGGCTTCACACTCGCCGTAGCACTGCACGGGCTTGTGGTAGGCAAAGACATCTCTTATGACGTCTACAAGCTTTTCCTCAGAGCCTAAGCCTATCACCGCATCAAGCTCAGGCATTTCCTCAATTATCTGCTCACGGTATCTCTCGGCAAGGCAGCCTGTCATTATTACAGCCTTTATCCTGCCCTCTTTTTTAAGCTCTATAAATTCAAGGGTGGTATCTATAGCCTCCTGCTTGGCATCACTAATAAAGCCGCAGGTGTTTATTATCACACAGTCAGCAAGAGCTGCGTCCTGAACAAGCTCAAAGCCCTCGTCTTTAAGGGCATAGAGCATATGCTCGGCATCTATCTGATTTTTCGGGCACCCCAGCGAGACCATACCTACTCTTGTAGCCATTCATATCTCTCCTATATATTATAGTATAGTATAACGTATTATTTAATTATACCACTTTTATATGTGTTTGTAAAGGGCTTTATCAAGAGAAATAATTTAATTATGTAACTACATTTAACAATAAATGCTTTGTCAAGCATTTATTGCAGGTAACAGGTAACAGGTGATGTGTCTTGATTTATCCACAAGCGGATACAAGTTTTGCTTTGCAAAACATTGGCCTGCGGCGGACGGATAAAAAAATACACCCCGAGGTTTTTTCGTGACCTCGGGGTGTTACTGATTATACATCAAAATTATTAGCACAAACGCAGGGGCACAGCCGACAACAATACCTGTTACCAGTTAACGGTCTTTTCCCAAACCATGCCTTTACCCGCCGTAAACGCTCTTGTTTCCTCCAGCGGCATAGGCTTGCCGAAGAGATAGCCCTGCGCACGCTCGCAGCCTGCTTTCTTTAAGAACTCAAAATGCTCCTGCGTCTCAACGCCCTCGCAAAGAGGTGCAAGACCCATAGCACGGGCGCCCTGCATGATGAACTTCATAAGCACGGCGGTCTTGGGGTTGCGGTCAAGGCTCCTTAAGAATACAAGGTCGAGCTTTAGCACATCGAAGTCATATTCAGCGATAGTGTTGAGTGACGAATAGCCGCTGCCGAAGTCGTCAAGCCAGATGTGGTAGCCCAGCTTTTTCATCTTTTCGCACTCGCTCTTGATGTAGCCCACGTTGTCATTGAGGGCGCTCTCGGTTATCTCGATATCGAGCATATCCTGCGGTATGCCGTATTCTTCTCTTATCTGCTCGATAATGCCAAAGATGTCGCAAAGCTCAAAATCGAGCCGTGAGATGTTGACCGACACGGGCACAACAGGCTCGCCGTCCTCTGCGAGCGCCTTAAGGTCTTCGCAGACACGCTTTACAACGTATTTGTCAACTATGTGTATCAGGTGGAACTGTTCAAGCGTTTCGATAAAGTCAGCAGGCGAGAGTATGCCCATTCGGGGGTCTATCCAGCGCACAAGCGCCTCATAGCCGCATATCTCCCCTGTTCTTACCCTTATTACAGGCTGATAGTAGACCTTGATATAGCCGTTCTCAACTGCCTCGTCGATATGGTCTACAACATACTGCTGCTTTCTTAAGCTCTCTCTGAGCATCTCGTCATAGATGCAGTAGTTTATGTCGTGCCTGCCCTTGATAGAATTGCAGGCAAGCCTTGCGTGGTCGCAGGCAAGGCCTACCTCGGCGTAGCGGTCATCAAGGAAGTAGATACCCGCCTTGACACGGGTCTTTTTGTTTACATCGTCATTCATGAGCATACGCTTGTTGACCTGCTCTACCTTGTCAATGACAGACTTTTTATCATCAGCGGTACATACAAAGAAATGGTCGTTGGAAAATCTTGCAACAGTCGCACCCTTGAAAGTCTCCCTTATGGTCTTTGCAAGGTCGCAAAGCAGCTCGTCACCACGCTTGAAGCCGTGGCGTTCATTGTAAAGCTTGAAGTTAGGTATATCAAAGTGGATAAACGAGAAATCCTGTCTTCTGCCCTCGTAGGAGTTTAGCATAAGCTGTATCTTGTGATAGAAGAAAGACATATTGAAAAGCCCTGTCAGCTCGTCTGTTTCGTTATTCTGCGAGAGTATCTCCGCCTCGGCAAAGGAATTGCGTGAGCGGTTGTAGAACTCGTTCTTGTCAACATCTATGATGAAAACGTAGAAAAAGCTCTTGCCGTCGAGCCAGTGCAGCAGGTGGCCAAAATCCTCGATATAGCGCTCCTCCCCCTGCTTGGTGAGTATGCGGTAGCGCACGTAGTCATGGCGCTTTTCACCGAAGACAGTCTGCGCCTGAATCTGATTCTGTATGCGGTGAAGCTCATCGGGGTGAACCATTCCCTTGAACGAGCCGCCTGTAAACTCCATAAACTCCTCAAAAGTCTCGCAGCCGTAGAGCTTGCAGACATTAGTCTCAGCAAAGAGTATAGTCTCCTTGTCATCATCAGCCTCATAGATAAAGAAGCCGCCGGGCAATCCGGTAGGTATCTTACCGCCTGTATTGGTATCGTAATATGTATTCAAAGCCGCCCCTCCGTTCATAATTCTGTTATATATAGTATATCACACATTCACACAAATTTTGTTAATGCTTTGTTAATTTTATAGTCCTCTCACTATTGACATAGCTTTGAATTATGTGGTATTATAATTATGGTATACAACAGGCAATTACTGATTAAAAATACAGCCCGAAAGGGCAGCGAGGGGAAACATATGAAAAGAAAAATATCAAACAGGCTGACAGCATTATCGCTTGCGGCGGTGATGCTTATAACGGCGGGCTGCTCGGCGGCTGACAGCTCATCATCGACCGCTGAAAGCTCCTCCTCCGAGGAGGTAACTACTACTACCACCACGGCGCAAACAACAGCCCCGCCCGAAACCACCACCGAGCAAACCACGACCACCACAGCACCTCTTATGCCGCCTATGGCAAAGCCTGCCGAGGAGCTAAAGGGCTTTGAGGTGACAGGTGTGATGCAGCGCATAACAAACGGCGCCGACAACACCGTGATATTGCAGACGCAGAGCGAGTCAAACAACACGATAGCAGTCTATGACCCGATAAGCGACAGCACAGTTAAGACTATGGAGCTTGACAGCTACTCGGAAATGCTCGTGGGAATGTTTAAAAACGGCACGATAGTCACTACGGATTATGATGACGGCATAAAGCTCAAATACTACCGCAAGGGTAAGAGCAAACCCGAGATCATCGACCCGAAGCTCGAATACCTGCCCGAATACAAAGCCGACCCTCAGAGCAACTGCCTTTACTGGGTAGACAACATAAACAACGCCATATGCAAGACAGACAACAAGGGCAAAACAACTTCACAAACCTTTGATGAAAGCACTTCTGCGCTGTCAGAGCTTGACCCTTACGAGCGCACTTTCCTTGCAACGAGCTATGACGAGAACTCGGACACGGGCTATTCTATGGGCGTATTCTCACTTGATGACTACCAAAGGACGGCTATCATAGAAAACGGCGACTGGAACTCCTTCCTCTCCCCTGTCGGGTATGTTTACCCTTACTCGGACTTAGGCGAAGAAAGCCGCACCGTCTACAACATAGAAATAACGCCCGTAAACAGCGGCGAGAACAAAAAACGCCTGAGTATGGAGTTTTCGGACGGCGGCTACTGCACATTTGAAGGCAGCAGCAGCTCAGACTATGCCGCCATGGTTGTATACGATAACGTAAATGACGTATACAAGCTCTCACTCTCGTTCATAGACCTCAGAAACGGCAAGACAGCAAAAGCCGACCTCGGCAGGGATGACATCACCTCGCTCACCCCAATATACTGCAAGCAGATACAGCGGTATATACTTGCGGCATCTTTCTATGAAGGCGATGTTTCGACCACACGCCTTTATATGGCTGACCCCTCGCTGTGCGACTACAAGACAAAGCTCAGATCTGAGGAGATACCCAACACGCAGAGTCAGACCTATGAAGTCGGCGAAAAATTCAAGGAAGTAAGAGAAGCCGCCGACAAGATAGAGCAGAAATACGGCATACGCATACTTGTGGGCAACGAGGTAAAGCTTTCGGAAAAATCGTCACAGTATATCTTTGTGACAAGAGAGGAAAACGAAGACCCCTACACCGTTGAGGACGAGCTTTACTACCTTAACGAGCTTGACAAGCAGCTTTCATTCTACCCCGATGATTTCTTTGAGCACTTCAAGAGCAAGACCGGCAAGTTCGGCTTAAGGCTTTCGCTTGTCGATTCGCTCAAAAATGACGAATTCACCGACTTTACGGCAGGCGGCATAGCCTTTACCTCAGGTCTTTGGTATGACATAGCCATAAAGACCACCATGCTCGGCGCCAAGGACGCAGCATTACACCACGAGATGTGGCACACAGTCGAGAATCTGCTTGAAGCGCACGGGCTGTTCGATGAGTCTGCGTGGTATGTCTTCAACCCCGATGACTTTATATACACATCTGATTTTGACAAGTATGCAACAGATGCCGAGTTTAACGAATCGCTGCTCGAATACGCCCTCTCAAACAGGACGGGCAACACAGATGACGTTTACTTCGTATCAAGCTACAGCACAGTAACTGCTATGGAGGACAGAGCGACACTTATAGAGCAGGTGACGAGCATCGAGTGGGATTACGACAACGACTACGCCGACTACCTCTTCGGTACTAAGAACATATCGAAATACCCCCACCTTAAGGCAAAGCTTGATTTCCTCGCTGAGCTTTCAAAGAAAGAATTCGGCTATGTTTACTGGGAGAGCATTGAAAAGGCATTGGAAAAGACACTTTAGCATCAAACAGACCAGAGCAGGCAGACGTCTGCTCTGTGTTTTGTATTGACATTACCTTCTATGTGTGATATCATAATATCAGCGTATTATTGATAAGGAGGAGTTTATATGAAAACTGCAAAAAAGCGGCTGTTAAGCCTTATGGCGGCATTTATGCTCGTTTTCACGCTGGCGGCGTTTTTGCCTGAGGGGTGGCTGCCAAAGGCCAAGGCAGGCGATATCGCTTTTAACTACAAGGACGGGAACGGCATAGAGTGGTACTGCTGGAACATAAATGGCAGCTTTGATGACGGCTATAAAACGGGTGATGTAAAGTTGCTGGCCGTGTCGGGTATCAATTATTTCACAGATGTCACTGTTCCCTCGGTGGTATACGATGAGGGAGGCAATCCGCATACCGTTACAGCGCTGGGCTTTTACGGCGGCATAGGCAAGGGTCTTTTTGAGGACAAGACAAATCTCGAAACAGTAACTATCCCAAATACGGTGACTAAGATAGACCAAAAAGTCTTCAACGGCTGCACGGGGCTGACAGGAGTAACAATACCTAACAGCGTGCAGGAATTCGGTGAGCTTGTGTTTGAGGGCTGCTCAAACCTTAAAAATATAAATATTCCCGACGGCGTTGAAAAGATAAGCCGGAGAATGTTCTACGCCTGCGAAAAGCTCGAGAAGATAGTTATCCCCGACAGCGTGACGTTTATTGATTATGAGGCGTTCAGAAACTGCGCAGCGCTCGGCGATATCACCCTTTCAAAGAACTTGAAGACGATATCATACGGCGCTTTCGGTGAATGTGATGCGCTTACCGACATAACTATCCCCGCATCAGTTGAAGCTATCAATGAACACGCTTTTGATACCTGCCATAGTCTTAAAAAGGTATTCTTCCCCACGGGAAGCGGGCTCAAAACAATAGGCGATGAGGCGTTCGCTTTCTGCGAAAACCTTACGAGTATAAGGCTGCCTGATACTGTTACAGAGCTTGGCACATCCGCCTTTGCAGGCTGCACTTCCCTTGCTGCCGACTCTCAGAGCGACGGCTTCATAATACCTAAAAACGTAACAAAGATAGGCAACGGCTGCTTTGCAAAATCGGGGCTTTTTACCGTTACAATACCCAAGAGCCTCATAGGCATAAACAAGCGTGCTTTTGATAAGTGCAGCAACCTCAGATACGTATATATCCCCGAGGGTGTCCAATGGATAGGCGACAGCGCATTCAGCAACTGCGAAAATCTGACACATATCTTTATACCGAAATCGGTCAAGAATATCTACAACAGCCTTGAAAAAAAGCGCCCGCTGACATTTGAAAACTCACCTAACGTAACAGTTTACGGCTTCAAGGGGACTGCCGCCGAGACTGTTGCAAAAGATGTGATAATCACAAGACCGTTTGTTGATATGGACGGGCTTTTTGAAACAAAGCTATCAACAGCAAAATATATACTCTCAAAAAGCGCAGCAACCGCTTCAACCGGCGATCTTGTTACACTTGTCTTAAAAGTTGGCAATCAGACCATAGGTTATAAAACAGACAAGCTCGATTCAGGGACGAAATACACAGTAACGGTTAATACAACTACTCTGCCCGCCACACAAAAAGCATCGGGAATACAGATAACAACAAGCGTAGCTTTCGGCTCGACACAGTTCGGCACAACAAACAGCATAGCAAAGGGCTCTACTCTTGAAGGGCAGACGGATATGCCCGAGCTTTTCTCGGAAAGCCTTATGAACAGCATATACAAAGAGATATTCCTATACGAATACAAGGGCAAAGACGGCAGCTTTGAAATAACCAACAACTTCAGACCCGTGCTTGCTGACCTTAACGCTGCTGATATGACAAAGGTTCCTGCAAAGGAGCCCACCTGCACCGCAGACGGTAATATCGAATACTACAAGGACAGCGGCGATGACGACTACGGCTATGTGCTCAACGGCACGATCCTCAACCGTATGACAATGGAAGAGCTTGCAATAAAGGCAACAGGCCACAGCTTTGTTGACACAGTAGTTGCCCCCACCTGCACAGAAAAGGGCTACACACTCCACAAGTGCTCGGTGTGCAAATATGAGTTCAAGGACACATATACTGACGCCGTCGGCCACACGCTCACTCTCACAGTTGCCAAGGCGCCCACCTGCACAGCGGCAGGCAACAGCGCTTACTGGACTTGCTCGGAGTGCGGCAAATTCTTCAAGGACGGAAACGGCAAGACAGAGATAGCCAAAAACAGCTGGGTAGAAGACGCCAAGGGTCACAGCTTCGGCGCAGCAACCTATACTTGGAGTGCTGACGGCAAGAGCTGCACGGCTTCAAGAAAATGCACCGAATGCGGCACCACCGAAACAGAAAAAGCAACGATAACATCAAAGGTCAAGACCGCTGCGACCACGGCGGCTATGGGTGTTACCACCTATACGGCAAACTTTACCAACAAGGCATTCACCAAACAAACCAAGGACGTGACCGACATTCCCAAGCTGCCCGACCGCAT
Organism: uncultured Ruminococcus sp.; assembly: GCA_902787365.1. Lineage (GTDB taxonomy): Bacteria > Bacillota > Clostridia > Oscillospirales > Ruminococcaceae > NK3A76. Next base: position 58,624 of record CADAGC010000015.1, read on the forward strand.
CCCGGGCGACATCAACGGCGACAAGGAAGTCAACATCAAGGACGTTACGCTGCTTAAGCAATACCTTGCCAAGTGGAACGTGAAGATCAACGAGGCAAACGCCGATGTGACAGGCGACGGCGTGATAAACGTCAAGGATCTGACGCTTTTAAAGCAGTACATCGCAAAGTGGAATGTAACGCTGAAATAATTTAGGACATAAAAAACAGAGGCATTACCCGATGGTGATGTCTCTGATTTTTTGCTATAACGCATAAGGGGCGCACAAATCACTTTCCTGCAAAAAGCAAAAGCTCTGAAAGGACGCATTTACGCCGTTTCAGAGCCTTATTCTTGTAAGTGGGGAACGGAAAAGATGATATTACTTTTTATTCCCTTTTGCAGTTTTCAAAGAGGCGACAAGCATTTTCTTTATTTCAAGGCAGTCACTAAGCATTGACTCACCATGAGTTTCCTCGATATACCCCGAAAGAATAAGCAGCCTGAGCCAATATTCTGTCTCGGCGGTCTCTTTTAATGCTATCTGCATTTTTGATATAAAATCATTTGCACTTACACCGTATGCAGCTTCATTAGCATTTGCACCGATCGAAGTCCCGCTTCTGATGATCTGCTTAGAAATAATGCTTTCTTTTTTCTCTTTTACAAGGTATTGATATAACTTTACTATCCTTGCAGCAAACTTTAATGATTTTTCTAATATTGGACTATCCATTTTATTCATTCCTTTTTAGTGAAGAGTGAAAAGTGAAGAGTGAATAATGAATAGTACAGAAACGCCCTCTTGAAACTATTCACTATTCACTCTTCACTCTTCACTATTAACTGAGCCCTCGGCGCATAAGCGACGAGGGCGTTTCTGGTGCGGATGACAGGACTTGAACCTGCACACCTTACGGCATCAGAACCTAAATCTGACGTGTCTGCCAATTTCACCACATCCGCAAAAAAACGACCCATTACTCATGGGTCAATGGCACCCCCAACAGGAATCGAACCTGTAACTGCCCCTTAGGAGGGGGCTGTTATATCCGTTTAACTATGGAGGCATAACACAGCATTAATATTATACCACAGCTCGGTATAAAAATCAAGCCCTTTTTGAAAAAAATCGCAAAAAATCAGAAAAGAGGGTTGCCACGCAGCATACCCTCAATTCCGTTGCCCTCTTTAGTAACCGTCTCGCCTAACGATTACCGCCATATGATATTATAGCACACAGCGGCGTGATTTGTCAAGGGGGCAAAGGCAAGTTTTCAAGCATATGGCATACAAAGGCGTAAGCCGTTGATTGTGCGGTGTTGCCCTTAGTTCAGATCATATGCAAATTTGTCGCCAAAGTGGTCTTTTACCGCTTCTGTCAGCGCTCTGTATTCAGGTGCCCAGATGCTTTCGGTTTTGAAGCCGAAGTCGTATTCGCCCAAGATACCGCCGCTTCCGTAAAACACAAGCCTTCGCATATCGCCTTTGCTGTAGCCACGCTCGGGTGTCATTGTAACTCGGCTTACTTCCGACCCGCCGAAACCCTTGCCGTCAATATAGCACGCCCCGCCTGCAAAGACTATCTCGCAGGGAATGATGCGTGCTGATTTTTTGAACTTTCTGCATATGAAATAATTCGTGCCGCCAAGTATCAGTACATTCAGCGCCATAGACAGCACAAGCCAGATGCCGTTTTCATCAAGCTCATCATTTATTATCATAGATATAAGCGCCCACGAAAAAATGATAGTCAGAAACCAGAACATTATCTTCATCAGCAGCTTGTTTCTGTTACCCAGTTTTTCAGCCAACTGCGCCGCAGGCACGATGAAAGACTGCACGGGTGATTCATTTCGCTCAGAGTCCTCGTATGCAAAGCGGTACTTCTTTCTCATACCGTCCTCTATTATCTTTGCGAGCCTGCCTGCATCTTTGCCGCTGAGCAGCGAGCACTTTATCTGACGCTTGCCGTCTTTGCCGTTTATCTTTATGCATCTGTCCGTCACGGGGATAAAGCTGTAATAATGGGTATACACCTGCATGAGCATATTATTATCCGCAAAGAGATACTCTTTGTTCTTAAGATAAATCCCGTTCTCATCGGCTTCTATTCTTTTCCCGATACCGCCAATTATACTGATAAGTACGCTCAGCACAACAGCACCCCCGAGCAGCGGGATAAACAGATCCTCGTCCATACCCAGAGCGAGTGCGATAAGCAGTATCATACAGCCGCACACAAACCCTCTGATAAGTCCCGACGGCGCCCCTCTGAGCGGATTATTCTTAAAGACTTCTCGTTCCATTTATGCTGTTCCTCCAATGAGAGTTCATTTACAAGCAGATTTATCTGTGAGCCGCAAAAGCAGGGCCTCACAGCCTGCGTAGATATCATCAAACGCCACATCAAACTGCCTTGAATACCACGGGTCGGTGACATCTCTGACCTGCCCCGTATATTCGAGCAGCTTATGAATCTTGCCATCATCATCGCCGCCGAAAATGCGTGTCAGGTTACGGACATTTGACGAGTCCATAACCACAAACAGGTCATATTTATCGTAGTCGCCCGCCTCTGCACGCACCGCCCTATGCGAAGCAAACGGAATACCCCTGCGGCGCATCTCCTGCTGTGCTGGCGGGTAGATGCCGTTGCCTGCCTCCTCATAGCTGACAGCGCAGGAGTTTATCTCAAACTCCCCCTTAAGCCCTGCATCACACACGAGCTTTTTCATTATGAATTCTGCCATTGGCGAACGGCATATGTTGCCGTGGCAGACGAATAGGATTTTTACCATTCTGTTTTCTCCCTTCAAAGTCACGCAAAACGCGTATTTACGCGGTATACGGCACTTTTTCAATAATGCTAATATTTTTATAATTTCTCAAATCTTCTCATATTTTCTCGAGTTTTTGCCTTTTCCAATGGTAAAATAGTGGTAAAACCAAGTGCCATTTGCTACGTTTTTACGTTATTTCAGGCTTTTTGAAGTCTTGGATTTCATAAAAAGTTCACACTCTCGTGTTCATATGCCACGATTTAGCGCAATTTTCAGGCTGTTTTCGAGCTCCAGATACGCTTCATCTCACGCTCTGCGTCCTCATATCTGACATGGGTATAGGTGTTCAAAGTTACCCCCACGTCGGCATGGCCCATTATGTATTGCAGCATTTTGGGATTCATACCCAGCCTTGACATATTGGTGCAGAAAGTGTGTCGGCAGACGTGAGGCGTTATCCTCGGCAAAGGTCTCAGCTTTTCGGAGGTGTACTTTGCTCTTATGCGCTGCATGACCTTTTCCCAGTGCAGTGCCAGCCTCGGCATACCGTTCTTGTCAAGAAACAGAAATCCGACACAGCCGCCGATGATCGGCTCATGCTTTGCACGCTTTCGGCTGGCGATTATCCTTTGGAACGCTGCTTCTACCTCAGCAGTCATCGGTATCGACCTGACTCCGCTTTGGGTCTTGGGATTTTCGATGATGTACTTGCCTTCGCTTGTGCGTATAAGCTGACGTTCAACGTTTATGCGTTGACTGTCAAAGTCAACGTCCGAAATAGTCAGCCCGCAAAACTCCGATATACGCAGCCCTGTGTTAAACAGGATAAATATCCCGTCATAATACTCGCAGTAGTGCTTGTCATTCTTGATGAAATCAAGGTAATCCTTCTGCTGCTTTTCGGTGAGTGCCTCTCTCGGCTCGCTGTCATTTTCAATGATCGTAGCAAGCTCAAAGCCAAAAGGATTCTTCCGTATCAGGTCGTCGTCCTCTGCCATCTGGAATGCAGGTCTCAGCACACCTCTGATAGTGTGAATAGTGCTGTAACTTTTGCCTTCCTCTCGCTGAAGCTTTATAAGCCACAGCTTGGCATCGGAGCGTCTTATCTTGTCTATGCGCAAACTCCCGAACGGGTCTTTCTTCAACAGATTAATGACTGTCTTATAGCCTGTTCTCGTACTTTGACGCACGCCTGTTTTCAGCGAGATATACCTCTCGACCAGCCGCAGCACAGTGTAATTTCCACCATTCACAGCTATGTAGTCTAAAGTATCCTTTGCGACTTTCAGTTCCTTTTCCCTCAGCGACAGATCTTTTTTCTTGTCCTCCGGGTGCGGGTCAGTTGCTTCAAGCCGCCAGCTGTATACGTCCCTTTTCTTACCGAATGTGTCAATGTAGGTATAACGGTACCTTCCGTCTTCTCTCTGGCTTTCGCCAAATCTTAGTTTTCTTTTATTCCGGTCTCTTCTATCTTCACTCAAGCTAATCTCTCCTTTCAAGAAAGAGACCCGAACTTGCATTTATATTATATCACAAGTCCGGGCCTTTTTCAATACCCTAAATCACAGCCACTCGGTCAAGAAATTCCTCAAACCTCTCACGCTTGAAAAGCACTCGGTTGCCGTTAAAGATGATGAAGTCATCGCTCTTGTGCTCCTCAGCGATACTGCGTAGCTTGCCCTCCCCGATGTGGTAATACTCGGCCGCCTCGGTGACGGTCAGGGTGTAGCGTTTCCAGACGGGAATAGCTGTGCGGGCGGAATCGTCATAAGTATTGTTCAATATGTTTCTCCTTTCTCTATCTGTGTGGTTTCTTTTTGTTTGTCTGTGCTTTGCGTTGCTTTTCTTCCTCGACAAGATTGCTGATATAGTCACCCTTTGAGATCTCCCCATATGTCTTGGCAATATCGCAGTACACATCATGCCTTTGTCGAATCTGCAACAGCTTTTCCTTTTGGTCTGTTATTCGTTTGTAAAGACTCTCGGCTTTCTTGATGTCAGCAAGAGAATTGTTGTACTCGTCTATCAAATCGTTTACCGCTACCCTCTGTTTTTCATAGTCAGCACGCAGCTTTGTAATTCTCCCTTGCAGATCACCAATTGATTGGATGTTTTCTTTACTGATTACTGATAGCTGTGCCGACAGCTTGTAAACATCAAGATCATTTTCGGCTGAGTATTCAGCAGTGACGATACGCTTGCGAGGCACTTTCTTCCGCTGGACTGCAAGTATGCGAATGTCACCGATAATAGCAACATAGGCAGCCTGCAACTTTGAGTTTGCGGTTTGCTCGGGTGTGTTTCCTGTACCTACATCACGATAGCGAATGCGAGTATTTAAGCTGTCCTCAGTGTACTCATCACCGAGCGTCTTAGTGCGGACAAAGCGTTCCTGCCCTGGGGCTCTGATTGAAATATACTTGCCACGCTTAATTTCATAGCCATATTCTTCAAGCTCTTGTAGTAACTCATCAAGTGAGGAAATGGTAGGTATCAAACAGTCGATCTCATCACGAATTTGCTGTTTCCAAGACGTGCCGTTCTTCTTGTGTTCCCACTCTTTGTAGTTAATCGACTTGCCCTTGCCTGTGAGGTTGGGGTGAATGTCTATGCCAAATGCCTTGCACACCCCGTCCGATATTTCGCGGATTCTTTTCAAAGACTGGCGGTTGGCATAATACTTTTGCCCGGACAGCGAGTAGGAATTTATTATGATGTGGCTATGCAAATGATCTTTATCAACGTGCGTAGCGATGACCGCCTGCACATCATCACCGAAAGCTTTGCGGAGAAATGCCTTTGCTATCTTGTGGGCAAGCTCCGGAGTAACGTTATCATCGGGCGAAAAAGATTGTATGTAGTGAATGGCTTTCACCGAGCCTTTGCCTTGCAGCGGCGGAGGGCTGTTGAAATGATCTTTGGCGAATTGGTCGTAGACCAGCCGCATCTGCAAGTAAGCGGATTCGGCATCGGTCATGCAATTTACCGAGGCGGTATAAAGCAAGTCTTCGGTCTTGCCGGGGTTGAGGATATACCTCAAGCTTTTCTCGACAGCAGCGTGGAGAGCGATAGATTTACAGTACGGAATAGTTCTTGCACTTCCTTTCTCAGTATTTCATAATCCTCAGCGTTGAGGGCGTTTGTATCGTTTGCCTTCTTTGCGATCTGGTTTATGTTGCGTGAAATGGTTCGCATACCGTTTATCATCGGGGCGACATTTTTCATATCGTAAAAGATCGGCTCACGGTCGAGTATCATTCTGCGGAGATATTTAGTTGTGTCGGTGTGACAAGCCTCCGCCCTGCGTTCGATCTTCTTCCAGTCGGGCAGGTCAAATGTCAGCTCCTTGCGTTTTACTTGTTTGTATTTTCTTGCTATAATTATCCATCCTTTCTTTTGCTGATTTGCTTTGTGTTCCCCTCGAATGAGGGCTTTCGGTTTAGGGCGACGGGTTCCCTAAACAACGATTTTGCGTGGGTATCGCAAAATCGGGATACGGATTTTTTCGGTGTACGGAAAAATCTATGCTTGCTAAATGCGAGTTAAAAATCCTGCAATAAAAACGATTGTTTGATCGTTTTCTCCGTTGCCCGATAGGGCTGAATTTTGATTATCACATTATGAGCTATTGTTTCAAGTGACCATTGAAAAAACCTCCTTTTTAATATTATTGTAACGCTTGAAACTTCCCCCTTTCATAAGTCAATTCTGAAATTCCTGCGGAATAGTTAATGGGCTTTTGGAAAAATCGTAAAGTTGCACAAAGGGCAAGTGATAGGACAAGCTGATATTGAATTATCTATGCAAGATATTTGAAGGCTAAGGCGTAAGAACATTCATCAAAAACGAGACGGAAAAGTATCTCTCGATAGTAAGCACACTGTGAGCGCATTATAACATAGAGTGCTTAGCTGTTTTGCGAGATTTAATAAATAGAAACGGTTGGCAGGGCTGGGGCGAGATAATATTGCCCATTATAGCCGCTGATACCTATGCCTCCAACTTTACAAACCTATGCTTAAGCCAAGAGGGAGAAAACCTTCTCTCAAACGTACCGACAGTTCGAGCCGATTTTATAAGCGGTTTCGGGAAAGTTGTAATATTTATCTCTGTATTCAACAAATCCGTCTAGCGAAAAATGTATTGTTTGCATATAGCTGCTGTGGTATACTCACCTTGCCTTTATAAGCATGGACTTTATCTTAACATAGTGAAACCTTCCTTCATAAGACACTACATAATGCGGCATATTTTTAAGTGATATTTAGCCTTCCAAAAATATTTTCTCCGAATTCAACAAATCAGCCCTATGGAAAATGTGTGACTTGTACAGCATTTTGATTAAAGAGGGCTCTGGCGGTTTGATAAAGATAAATTTTCATTGAGAATAATAGCCTCTCACTTATACCTAGGTTTTCGGGCAAAAAGTTAAGGCAAAACAGGCCTCGTTCACAAAATATTTAGATTTGCAATAAAATTACACCTTGATAAAACAGAAACAGGACGCTGAATCATTTGCGAACCCAGCGTCCTGTTAGCTTTATATTCATTTATATGAGGAGCTTTACAAGTGCAGTGATGATAACGAATAACCAACAATGCGAGTTGTTATGTCAGAATTTCTTGAGCATGCTCTCTTACGAATTGGATTTTTTGTCATCCAAAATGAAAAGCCCTGAGAAATGCTTCAAGCAAATCTTAGGGCTTCATTGTTATTCTGATAAAATAAAGTATGTTGTTATCGTGGTGTGCGTAAAAAATACAAAACTAATTTGTGTTGAACTATTTATAGAAGTGCCAATAGACTAATGGTTTGTGAGTTATTATTTCACCCTATCCTTGAATACAGTCTTCATTTTGATGGCCTTATCTTTTGCCTCATCAATCAAAACCACCCATAGTTTTCATTCTTTCGCCAGAAGTTGGATTGGATCTTGTAGGCTTCTTTATAGTCATATTATCATATCCTTATATAATATCAAATGCACATTCGTCCTCTGTATCCGTCAGTTCTGCCCAACGAGCGGAAAGCAGTTTAGCATAGGCAATAGGGTCAAGACCGTATGAACCGATACAGACAGTTGCATTTACCTCTATAAGCAATGTTCTTCCATCTTTTGTGATCCCGAAATCAAGAGCATATCCTTTTGGTGCATCAAGATAATCTGATAATGCTTGTTCAATAACAGATACATCAGGAGTAAACCGCCAGCTGCCGTTATAAATTCTGACATCTGTTATTTTATCATACCGTACAAAGCATCTGTATTCCGAAACAAGATCAATAGGCTCACTGCAATATATTTCAGTATCTTCAAAGCAGTTTCCACAGCCGATAAGGTCTTTTGCAGTATAGATCGTTCTTCCGGCAAAACGTTTACTGCTTACCGGTTTTACAAAAACAGGCCATGATTCAGGATCGTTGTTTATTGTGTTTATGGTTGACTTCCATATTTTTCTGCCAAGATATTTTTTCAATGATTCAGGATAATCTATGTCGGGCATATTCTTACCCAGATCTATCAGACGTTGTTTTACTGTTCCGATCCCGCTTATTATAATATCTTCGAGGTTATGATTTTTAATGAGGTCGTCATAGTTGCTGAAATGAACGATCTCAAATCCCATATTATGAAAGCCGATCTGAGCCGAAAGATTATCGTAATCATCTACATGACCATTTTTATCACAATGAATAAAAACTCTCATAATATCATCCTTTCACACAAAGATTTGCGTGTTATATTTCCATATTATCTGCCCACAGCTCACACTGCTGCATAACAGTTGCCACCGCATCGTCCATACCCTCCGGCGGATAGCGATGACTTTTCAGCAGTTTCTTTATCATCATACGCATTCTGGCTCTCGCACTCTCACGCTTCTGCCAGTCTATCGTGCGATTACGGCGGAGCGTATCGGCAAGCTCCTTTGTAATAGCAATAAGCTCCTCATTCTCATAGAAGTCCTTGATTGCCTGCGGTTTGGTGAGTGCATCGTAGAAAGCAAGCTCATCAGCAGTCAGACCGAGATCTTCGCCTGCTTTTTGGGCTTTTCTGATCTGCTTTGCGAGGTTGAGCATCTCCTGAATGACTTCCTCATTGGTCAGCATACCGTTGAGATAGCGGTTCATAGCACTTTGCATGATTTCACTGAATTTCTCGGATTTTACAAGGTTCGTCCGCTTGTAGATATGCACCTGTTCAGCAATCAGGCGTTTCAGCAGCTCAACGGCGAGGTTCTTTTCTTTCATTTTGGAGATCTCCTCCAAGAATTTCGGATCAAACAGCGAGAAGTCCTGTTCCTTGTCTTAATTACACCGTCACTCTTGATACTCTGTTTCAGCAGTTCATTGATCTTAGCGTTGATCTCAGGGAGTGAGAGTTTCTTGCCACCGCCTTGATTCAGAATACGCATCAGCAGGACACGGACAGCATCAAAGAAAGCGGCTTCTTCATGCTCATCTTCCTCAGCGATAGAGGAACACAGCGAGAGTGACGGAGTTCCGGGAAACAGACTGGCTGGCGATGGTGGACTACATCACCGTTCACAGAAAGAACGACATCCGGGTGACCTTCAAGGACGGCACCGAGATTAAAGTATAACCCCATAGACGCAGCAACGCCTCTGAACCACATCGGCTCGGAGGCGTTTCCACGTTATATTTCTTATTTATTTCGTTTTCCAGTATTATCCGACC
>CADAGC010000016.1 GCA_902787365.1 uncultured Ruminococcus sp.
GTATTCCATAGTGCAAAAGCACAGGATAAATATGAACAGGAAACTTGCGCAGATAAACGGCACTACTCCTTTGTATACCTTGGCTACAGGCAGCTTGACCGCATCGGACAGGATAAAAATGTCCAGGTCCACAAATTCCTCACCCTCGGTACGCTCGAAGAAAAAATCGACACCATGCTCGAAGAGCTTATAAACCTTAAGAGATAAGCCTTATAAACAATAATAACTGACCCCAAGGGCGGCTTTGTGCCGCCCATTGTGGGTAAATGAAGTAAGATGCAAAATACAAAAAACAAGGTAATAAGCGTTGTTTTCTTGCATATAACACATCTTACACCGTATAGCGGAGGGTATGATAATGATAGTTCTGACAAGGCAAAACGACACACACTTTGCTCTAAATGACGACCTTATTGAAACCATCGAGGAATGCCCCGATACCACTATAAAGCTGACAAACGGCAAGATATACATCGTTGCCGAGAGCCTTAGTGAAGTTATCGACAAGATAGTAGAGCACAGGCGTGAGTGCGTCAGCAATGTCTTTTACGGCGCAGACATAAAGCGCTGAGAAAGGCGATATTCCTTAATTATATGCGAAAGGGGCATATCTTAAGTTATGGATATTTCATCGATCATAGGCTGGGTAGTCGGAATGGGACTGATAGTATTCTCTATCATGCTCGGTACTGACCCCGAAACAGGCGGCTACATGGTAACACCCGCATCTATAAAGTCGTTCATAGACATTCCGTCTATTGCGATAGTTGTGGGCGGTACTTTCTGTGCGCTGTTTGTTTCCTACCCGCTTTCAATGTTCAAAAAGATGCCTAAGCACATGGCTATGATGTTCAAGGACAAGAACAAGAACCCCAACGAGATAATCGAGCAGCTCATAGACTTTGCTAAGGAAGCAAGAATAAACGGTGTTCTCGCTCTCGAAGAGAAGGTAAAGGGTATTGAGGACAAGTTCATGCAGAATGCGCTGATGATGGTCTGCGACTCGGTAGACCCGCAGAAAGTGCAGGAGATGATGGACAACGAGCTTGACTACATGGAGGAGCGACACTCGCAATGTCAGGGCTTTTACCTTAAGGGCTCGGACTATGCGCCGTCCTTCGGTATGATAGGTACTCTGATAGGCCTTATAAACCTGCTCGGCAACCTCTCCGACTCGGATGCGCTGGCGGGCAACATGGCGGTAGCGCTCATTACGACGTTCTACGGCTCGTTCCTGTCAAGCTTTGTGTTTAAGCCTATAGCCAACAAGCTAAAGGTAAGGCACGAATCCGAAATGCTCATCAAGTCGATAATCGTCGTGGGCGTTCAGGGCATCTTAGCAGGCGATAACCCCAACTTCATTCAGGACAAGCTTGTAAAGCTTCTGCCCGCTAACCAGAAGGCAAAGAAGGGCAAGGGCGACGCAGGTAAGTTCAATGACGACGGAAGAATATAAAACGGGGCTGAGCCTTTAGTAATGCACGATTAAATAGTGCGTGCAAAAAGTGCGCCGCAAGGCGGCATAAATCAAATCAGCACAGGAAGGGAGGTCGTGCAGTTGGCGAGAAAAAAAGGCGGCGGTGAAGAAAGCGGCGGTAGCTGGATGGACACCTACGGCGATATGGTCACGCTGCTGCTTACCTTCTTTATCGTTCTCTACTCAATGTCCTCTATCGAGGAGTCAAAATGGGCGGAGATCGTAAAGGCATTCAATAAAAACGGAAAAACCAAGGTAGACCAGATCGTTCTGGTGGTTGACGGCGACGGCGACAAGCCCGCACAGAACTCAGGAAACGATGAGCCAGAGGGCAAGGGTCTTACCGAGTTTGACGAATTCTATACAGCGCTTGTTGAGTACCTCGATTCGCAGGAGGCCTCTACTGCTGAAATGGCAGAGCAGGGTCAGGACGACGGCGATGAATCAAACGGCACCAACAAGGAAAACATCTATCTGAAATTCCAGGATATGATATCCTTTGAGCCTGATACTGCGGTGCTCAGGGAATCGAGCTATGACTTCCTTGACTTCTTCGGGCAGAAGCTCTCGGAGATAGAGGACAAGCTTGCAGTCGTTATTATAAAGGGTCACACAGCGGCCTACGACAGCTCGGAGGTGGATTCGAGAATCCTATCCTCAGAGCGTGCGAGTACCATAGCCAACTATCTTGAAACAAATTACAATATCGAGCCTAAAAAGCTCTTCCCGCTGGGTCTTGCAAATCTTTACCCCGTGGCCGACAACAAGTCGGAAGACGGAAGAATGAAAAACAGGCGTGTTGAGATCTCGATAATCGGTGTAAACTCGCCCCTTATCAAGAACGACCTGCTCAAGAGCCTTATCGGTATGGACTATGACTACGACAAGATCCTCGAAGGCACGGCCGTTGCAGAGGCGGTAACGGGCAAAGCAAACGAGGCCAGCGACGAGGAAAAGACAGAAGAGAAGACGGAAGAAAAGGACGAAAAAGAGGAAGAATAAATGAGCAATTCTGAAGAGAAGGAGCAGGGCGCCGCTTCTGAGGTGACTACTGCCAAAAAGGCTGTTCTATACGATTTCAGAGTGCCCAAGAAGTTCACCAAGGAGGACGTAAAGGCACTAAACCGCATAACAGACGCCTTTTTGAAGCACTTAAGCTCGGGTCTTACGGCTATGACAAGGGAGAACTGTTCGGTCTATAACCCACGCATTGAGGAGATCAGAACGACCACCTACCTTGAAAGCCTGCCGAAATACACGATGATAGGGCTTTTGGGCTTCACGGTCATTGATACGGAATTCCGTGACCCGAGGGTCATGTTCCACCTGCCGCCGTCGCTTTCATACCTGCTTATCGACATATTGCAGGGCGGCCCCGGCAAGGTCATCGAAATGGACAGGCAGCACACCGACATAGAGATAGCTATTCTCAAAAACCTGATAACAAAGTTTTGCGATATGCTTTCGGCGTCGTGGAGCTCACTTGTGACTACCGAGATAAGCTATGAAAAGAGCGAGACTAACCCCAAGCTCATAGATGTCAGGAGTGAGAGCGACGTAAGGCTCGTTATGAGCTTTGATGTGTCGGTCAAAAACTCGGTATCGACTATCAGCATAGCGTATTCAGCGCAGTTCCTCGAAGACCTTATGGAAAAGCTGCACGGGCAGAAGGTGGATACACAGAACTTCGAGCCGATAGATGCAGAGCGTGACCAGAGGCGGCGTGACCAGATAGTTGAAACACTAAGCGAATCAAGCATTGAGCTAAAGGCGATATTTGCAGAGCTTACCCTTGATATGCAGGAGGTAATGAGCCTTAAGGTAGGGGATATAATACCCCTTGATAAAAAGCTGACCGATGATATTACGATAGAGGTCGATCATGTTCCGTGGTTCAAGGCAAAGCTTGGACAGACCAACATCAAAAAGGCCGTAAAGATCACGGAAAGTATTTACGAGAGAAACAACGAGTGAGGAGATAGTAGTAAATGAGTCTTGACAGATCTAAATTCGATAAAATATCAGAGGTGCTCTCGGATTCGGTGGGGGCAGCGCTTGATGCGCTTTCGCCCATTCTCGGTGCTGAAATAAACTCACAGCCCCAGCCCGCACAGGTACACACCATAAGAGATACCGACTTCTCGGGCGTTATGCCTGCGATGTATTTCAACATAGTTTTCGTGGGCGACATAAGCGGCAAGGCAGTAGCGGTTTTCAGGGAGATAGACCTTGCGGTAATTCTCAGGCTTCTTATGAATTCTGACAGCGATGAGATAGAGTTTGACGAGATGGGTCTCGGAATGATAAAGGAGATAATGTCTCAGGTGTCAAACAAGCTTGCAGCAAAGCTGGGTGAGTTCTTCGGGGTAGATGCAACGGCTTCTATCTCGGCGCTGATGCAGTTTGATGGCAACGATGCAGTAGTCAACGCTTTCAGCGGCAAGGAGAGCAGCGAGTGTGCTACAGTTAACATCAAATACGAGGTGGGCACGATACTCAAAGGCAAGGCCTGCGTGACGTTTGATGATATGTGCGTAAATAATCTCAGCAAGTATTACGATATGACAAATGACGACAGCACACAGCAGCAGCTTACCGCAGCACAGAACGTGCAGAGCGTGGGCTCTGTGGGCAGGCAGGCTATGAAGCAGGCTTCACGCCAGCCGATACAGAACACAAACGCACCTGCTCTTAATATATCGCCCTCGTCATTCCCGAGGTTTGATGTTTCGGGCGACGATGACGGCGTAGGAATGCCCGGCAATATGGATCTTCTTATGGAAGTGCCTATGAACGTATGCGTTGAGATAGGCAAGACCAAAAAGAAGATGAAGGAGATAATGAACTTCTCCCAGGGAACTATAATACCCATAGACAAGCAGGCGGGCGCGCCTGTTGACATAACGGTAAACGGCCAGCTCATAGCAAGGGGCGACGTTATCGTAATTGATGACAACTTCGGCGTGCGCATAACCGAGCTTGTAAACTCAAAGAACAATCTTACTTCCTGAACGGAGGAGCCTAATTGGACATAGTAAAGAGCGTATTTACGCTTATTTTCGGGCTTATCCTCTTTGCGGGGATACTTTATTTAGCTTATATTTCAACAAAATTCATAGGCAAGCGCTATATGCTAAACGGCAAGGGCGGGCGCAACCTTAAGATACTTGAAACGGTATCGGTAGGGCGTGACATGACAATGGCGATCGCAAGGGCAGGCGAGAGGATATTCCTGATAGGCATAACACCCGATAGGATAAACCTTATATCCGAGCTTAAGGAGGACGACCTGTTAAGCCCCTACAGCGACGAGGAGCAGGGCACCCCGACGATAAAGCGGGGCAGCATAAGCTTTGCTGATGCGCTTAAATACAACATCAACAAAAAGCTCGGCAAGGACACCGACATAAACGACTACATCAAAAAAGACGATACCACATCCGATGCGGAGGAAAGCGATAATGACTAAGGCGATAAAAAAGCATATTCTCCGCTTGATGTTCGGCGCTTTGGGCGTTATTATGAGCTTATCGCTGCTCACGATAAGGGCTAAGGCCGCAACTATGGACGTTACCCTTGACACGGGCGAGTCGAGCGGCTCATCGAGTGCGCTTGATCTGTTGTTCTTACTGGCGATACTGGCGCTTATACCGTCACTTCTGCTTGTAATGACCTCGTTTACGAGGATAATAATATCACTCTCGTTCTTAAGGTCGGCGATAGGCACCCAGTCGGCACCGCCTAACCAGGTGCTCATAGGGCTGGCGCTGTTTCTGACGATATTCATAATGTTCCCGACCTTTACGCAGATAAAGGAGCAGGCATACGACCGCTACATAGGCGGCGAGATAGGCGAGCGTGATGCGATAACCGCAGCGGGCAAGCCGCTGAAAGAATTTATGCTCAAGCAGGTCTACAACGACGACCTTGATATGTTTATATCTTTAGCTGAGGACAAGGACATAGCCAAGATAGACCACGAGGTCATCTCGGAGGATCTGACAGAGCTGCCTTTGGTAGTAGTTATCCCCTCATTCATAACGAGCGAGATAAAAAGGGCGTTTCTGATTGGCTTTCTGCTATACATACCATTCCTGATAATAGACATAGTCGTTTCATCAACGCTTATGTCAATGGGTATGGTCATGCTGCCGCCGGCGACGATAGCGCTGCCGTTCAAGCTGATGCTTTTCGTGCTGGTAGACGGCTGGAGCTTACTGATACAGAGTCTTATTGTGGGATTCCATTAGCACCAATGCACAATGCACAATTCACAATTCACAATTGAGGTGTGCGGCTGCGCCGCAAATTATCATTTAGCAATTATGTGTTTGTGCCAAATGACTGTGCATTGATAATTACCGCCGCAGGCGGCAGGCCGAATGGCCATAATGTCGCCATAGGCGACACAATAATTGTGCATTGTGCATTGAAAAGGAAGGGGCGAAACGCTTGACAACGGGCGATCTGCTTTCGATATTCTCACAGGCGTTTATGGTCGTGCTGAAAATTGCAGGGCCGCTGCTCATCGCCTCTATAGTCATAGGTCTGATAGTCGCCATATTCCAGGCGGCAACGCAGATTCACGAGCAGACGCTCACCTTTGTGCCTAAGCTCATCATCATAGCGCTCATACTGCTTGTTGCGGGAACGTGGATGATGACCCTTATGGACGACTTTTTCAAGATGATATTTGACCGCATAGCAAATTTATAGGTGACGTTCAATGGCTACTATAGGTTTGAATATTGAGGACTTACACATATACATATTCGTATTTGTAAGGCTTGCGGCGATAATACTTTTCAACCCCGTGTTCTTCAAAGCGAAGATACCTGCAGGGGCAAAGACGGGGCTTATAATGTGCCTGACTATAATCATAGCGCCCCTTGTGCCGTCATACAGCTACGACGGGTCGCTGATACAGTTTTTAGTCAGCATAATGGGCGAATTCTTTATAGGATTTCTGCTGTCATTCGTGTTCAACGTCTACTACTATATGCTGATGTTCGCAGCAGATGTTATGGACACTCAGCTGGGCTTTTCAATGGCAAAGACTATGGACCCGCTGACTAACATTCAGACGGCGACTATGGGCAGCTTTTTCAACATTATGTTCATGCTCTATTTCTTTGCCACAAACTCACATCTTATGCTTATTAATATGGCGGTAAACACCTTTGATGCGATAGGCGCAGGGGCGGCATACATAAGCTACGAGGGCGGGTGCAAATTCGCAATAGCGCTGTTTACATCGGTGTTCCTTTTGGCGGTAAGGCTGGCTTTGCCATTTGTGGCGGCAGAGTTCGTTTTGGAGGTATCGCTGGGGCTTTTGATGAAGCTTATCCCGCAGATACACGTTTTCGTTATACAGATGCAGGGCAAGATATTCGTAGGGCTTACGCTTTTGATAGCAATGCTTATACCTGTATCGAACTTTGTATCAGACTATATGGAGCAGATGTTCAAATCTGCCAATGATGCGATAATGTCGCTCGTGACTTGACAATGCATAATGCATAATGCATAATTAAGGTGCGGCTTCGCCGCATATGGCCATTCGGCCTTATATTACGAAGAATTCTGATAACAAGCTATAGACAAACAATAATAGATTTACCGACCACGTTCTGCAAAGCAGGACACATAATTGTGCATTATGCATTATGCATTTTGCATTTACCGAGCGGGGAGTGATGAAGTTTGGCAGGCTCGGCAGGCGATAAGACCGAAGAGGCGACCCCGAAAAAGCGGGAGGACGAGCGAAAAGAAGGTAACATATTCCAAAGCAAGGAGATAGTTATTCTTGTCACCATGCTTGCCACCTTCTTTGGATTTAAGCTGCTCTACCCCACCGTAATGGCAACAGCCCAGCAGTTTATGCAAAAGCTGTTTGTTCTGACGGGGGATATGGAGAAATTTGATGTCTATTCATCAAGAGAGCTGTTCATAGCGGCGTGCATTTGCATAGCCATATGCTGCGGGCCGCTTTTAGCTATATCAATGGGTGCGGCGATACTTGCCACCATTGCGCAGACCAAGGGGCTTTTCAATATGAAATCCCTAAGGCCCAAGTTCAGCCGAATGAACCCACTAAACGGCATCAAAAACCTCTTCTCACTAAAGGGGATAATCGAGCTTTTAAAGTCGATAGTTAAGATAGTTATTCTTTTCTACGTTATATACACGTTTATAAAGGATAACATAATGGTGTTCCCGAAGATGATGTATATGTCGGTGCCCGAGGCGGCTGAAAAGACGGGCAGTATGCTCTTCACGCTTTTCTACACGGTAGCGATAGCATTCGCTTTCCTTGCGGGGTTTGACTTCTTCTATCAGAGATGGGAATACAACCGAAACCTGCGAATGACCAAGCAGGAGGTCAAGGAAGAATACAAGAACATCGAGGGTGACCCCCAGATAAAGAGCCAGCGGCGTGCAAGGCAGCAGCAGATGGCAAGGCAGCGAATGATGCAGGCCGTGCCTACGGCTGATGTTGTTATCAGAAACCCTGAGCACGTAGCGGTTGCGCTCAAATATGACAGGGAGAAAAACCACGCCCCGATGGTTGTGGCTAAGGGTCTTGACCATGTGGCGCTAAGGATAGTGCAGATAGCCGAGGAAAACGGCGTAAAATGTATCGAGAACAAGCTGCTTGCAAGAGCACTCTATGCGCAGACCGAGCTGCTTGATGAGATACCGCCGGAATTCTACACGGCACTTGCAGAAATAATAGCAACGATATACAAAGAAAAGGGCATAACGCCCGACGGAAAGCCTGTAAAGAGAGTATAAGGGCAAAGCAAAAGAAAACCAAAGGAGCAGTAGAAGTTGGGAAGGCTAAAAAGTATATTTTCTAATACCGTAGCGGTATTCATAGTGCTGATAGTTTTTCTTATCATCATACCGCTGCCGACATTTATACTTGATTTCATGTTTGTGGTGCAGCTGGGGCTGTCGCTCGTTATACTGCTCACCACCCTATATATCAAGGAAACGCTGGAATTCTCGGTGTTCCCGACAATACTACTTGTTACCACCCTTTTGCGGCTGGGTCTTAACATATCATCTACTCGTTCAATACTGACCAATCAGGGCTATGCGGGCGAAATGGTAAAGGCATTCGGTGATTTTGTTATCAAAGGGCAGGTCGTCGTAGGTCTTATCATATTCCTTATCATCGTTTTGGTAAACTTTCTCGTTATCACCAAAGGTTCCGAGAGAGTTGCGGAAGTTTCCGCACGTTTTACCCTCGATGCTATGCCCGGTAAGCAGATGGCGATAGATGCAGACTTAAGCTCCGGTACGATAGACGAAAGAGAAGCAAGGAGACGACGTGAGAGCATTCAGCGTGAAGCCGACTTCTTCGGCTCTATGGACGGTGCCTCGAAATTCGTTAAGGGCGACTCGATAATGTCGATAGTCGTTACATTCATAAACCTTATAGGCGGCATAATCATAGGCTTTATCACAGGCGTGGGCGATTTCTCGACTATTGCGGGGATTTACTCAACGGCGACTGTAGGCGACGGCCTTATGTCGCAGATACCCGCACTTCTGGTGTCGGTTGCCTCAGGTATGATGGTAACCCGCTCGGCGTCGGAAAACAACATAAATTCAGACATTTCAAAGCAGTTTCTCTCACAGCCGAGGGTGCTGATGATAGCGGGCATAACCCTTGAATGTCTGATAATCATAGGCTTCCCCTTTGTGCAGACGACCCTTATGGCGGCTATACTCTTCGGCGGGGGAATGCTCCTTTCAAGGCAGGAGAAGCAGACAGCGCAGGTAATGGAAGCGCAGGAAGCCGAGGCTGCCGAGCAGAAGGAAGAGATCCAGTCAGAGGCAAGCTTCTACCGAAATATCGACAACCTCTACGGCTTACTTAACGTCGAGCAGGTAAAGATAGAGTTTGGCTACTCGCTGATACCCCTTGTTGACGAGGCAAGCGGCGGCAGCTTCCTTGACCGAGTGGTAATGTTCAGAAAACAATTCGCACTTGAAATGGGCTTTATCATACCGCCAGTTCAGCTAAAGGACAGCGGCATACTGAACCCCAACCAGTATGTAATATACATAAAGGGCGAGCAGGTCTCGGGCGGCGATGTGCTGGTAGACCACTACTTAGGCCTTGCGCCCAGCGAGGAAGAGGATATAATCGACGGTATCGACACCATTGAGCCTGCCTTCGGCATCAAGGCAAAATGGATAAGCGAGGATAAAAAGGTCAAGGCAGAGCTTATGGGCTATACGCTCATTGACCCGACGTCGGTAATAATAACCCACCTCTCCGAGATAATAAAGGCGCACGCTCACGAGCTTTTAAACAGGCAGGAAGTAAACAATATGCTTGAAAACCTTGCCAAGACCAACGAAGCGCTGGTAAGGGAGATCGTTCCCGGCATCGTGCCTGTAAGCGACCTGCAAAAGGTGCTTTGCAAGCTGCTTGAAGAGAAGGTGCCGATAAGAGACTTAGAGACGATACTTGAAACGCTTGCCGACTATGCGCCGAGGATAAAGGACATAGATATGCTGACCGAGTATGTAAGGCAGGCGCTCAAGAGAACGATATCTCACAAGTTCTCCGAGGCGGGGCAGATAAAGGTAATAACCTTAGATGCCAACATCGAGAACGCCATTATGGGCTCTGTCAAGAAAATGGATTCGGGCTCATATCTTGCGCTTGACCAGGTAACGATACAGAAGATAATCGTATCGACGACCAACGAGCTTGACAAGATAAAGGACATTGTAAGCGAGCTTGTAATAGTTACCTCGCCCGTTGTGCGTATATACTTCAAGAAGCTTATTGACCAGTTCTATCAGAACGTAAACGTGCTTTCGTTCAACGAGATAGACAACAACGTTCAGCTTCAGGCGCTGGGGCACATTACTATGGAGAATTCATAATGCAAAATGCATAATGCATAATGCATAATTATGGTATCGCCCTACGAGCGATGAATTATAATGCGGCAAATCCGCAGAATTATCAATAAACAATTGCCGCCGCAGGCGGCTTGCCCGAATGGGCATCTGTCGGCGGAGCCGACACATCAATTATGCATTATGCATTTTGCATTATGCATTAAACAAGGTGGTGAGTATGTGAATTTCTACAAGAACAAGGATACCTATTCGGACGAGAAGTTTTTGCAAAAACTCCTTGAATACCGCAAAACAAAGAGCAACGCAGTCAGAAACGATATAGTTATGAATTTCGCATACATACCGCAGACGGCGGCTATTCAGCTTAGAGGCCTTGCAAACGGCTATGCGCAGGTAGACGATATGGTAAACCAGGGCATTATGACCCTTATGGACTGTATCGACAGCTTTGATGAAAACAAGGGTATAAGCTTTGAATACTACGCATTTATGAGAGTGCGTGGGGCAATAATAGACTTAGTAAGAAAGCAGGACTGGGTGCCGAGACGGGTTCGTGAGCAGGATAAGAAGATAAACAAGGCAAGGCAGGAGCTTTCAAACATACTGCTTCGTGAGCCGACCGACAACGAGCTTGCAGACTTTATGGGGGTAAGCCCCGAGAAGCTTTCAAGTATGCAGGCCGAGGTCAATGGTGCGGCGGTGCTTTCGTTTGAAGAGCTTATACAGAATATGTCGCAGATGGGCACATCACTTGAAGCCGAGGGCGAAAGCCCCGAAAAGCGGGTGCTCTCACGGGAACTTAAGGCCGTGCTCGCCAGGGCGATAGATGACCTGGGCGAGAGAGAGCGGCTCGTTATATCGCTTTACTACTACGAAAACCTCACATTCGCCGACATAGCGCAGGTGCTTGATGTATCGGTGCAGCGTGCTTCGCAGATAAACGCCAAGGCCGTCAGCAGGCTTAAGGCGGCTATGGAAAGCTATATGAACGGCGAGGGATAAGAAAGGATAGATGATACTATGCTAAGAGGATATTACAGCGCAGCATCGGGAATGCTGGTCGAGCAGAGAAACTTAAATGTCATAGGTCAGAATATAGTAAACTCACAGACGGCAGGCTACCGTGCGCAGAGGGTAGTGCAGAACACCTTTGACCAGGAGCTTGTAACACGCTACGAGGGGGGCGTTTACACCAAGATAGGTGATGCCTCGCAGACAAACCTTGTAACTACTGTTGACACGATAGTTAATGAAGCATCTGTTTACGAGACAGAAAACCCCTACGATATGGCGATACTTTCCGACGGGTATTTTAACGTAAACGGCGCCGAGGGCAGAACATTTATGACAAGAAACGGCAGCTTCTCGCTCGATGACGAGGGGTATTTACAGCTTGAAGGCGTAGGCCGTGTTCAGGGCGAGAATGGCGACATTTACGTCGGCGGCAATAATTTCAGAATGGACTATCTCGGCAACATATATGATGTGAACGGCCAGTTTTCGGGCAGGCTGCTCATAACAAGGCCTGCGCAGGATTCGCAGATACTCAAATTCCAGAACGGCCTGTTCATAACCGACAACGTCGAGCAGGTAGACAATGCCGAAGTGATGAACTACGGCTATGAGCGATCGAATGTTGATATGAACGACGAATACACCCGCCTTATGGAAGCGCAGGCGGCGTTCAAGGCGTGCAGCACGGCGCTTTCGACGATAAATCAGATGAATATGAAATCGGCCTCGCAGATAGCGTCGATATCGTGATATAGCTAAGGAGGTCAGTTTATGAACATAGCATTTTACGTTGGGCGAAGCGGCATAATCGCACACTCCAACAGCCTGAATATTTCGGCGCAGAATGTTACTAACATAAGCTCTATAGGCTATAAGGCCACCACGAGCGATTTCCGTGAGCTTATATATAATCAGATGGATCAGAACATCAACAAAGAGCTTGACAACGAGCATAAGATACTAAACGGCCACGGCGTCAAGATACAGTCTGACCCTTTGCAGTTCTCGCAGGGGCAGTTTCAGATGACCGAGTATGACCTCGACTTTGCGCTTGCAAGCGACAACTGCCTTTTCGCAGTTGACAGGCGGGGCGTTACACAGTACACCCGAAACGGCGCATTCGACGCCAGCGTTGAGGGGGATAACATATTCCTTGTGACCTCTGACGGCGGGTATGTGCTTGATGACAACAACCAGCGTATTCAGATACCGCAGGACGAGCAGGGCAGGCTTGATATTGAGGGGCTTAAGGACAGGATAGGCGTTTTCTACTTCGAGAACCCCTATGCCCTCTTCCGCTATGACGGGCAGAGCTTTGCGCCGACACCCGAAAGCGGCGAGCCGCAGGTGGCAACAGTCGGGCAGTATGACCTGCTTCAGGGTGCGATAGAGCGCTCGAATGTTAACCTTGCAAAGGAAATGAGCGACATCATCGTTACCCAGAAGGCATATGCATTCTCGGCAAAGGTAGTTCAGACCGCCGATGAGGTGGAGGACATAGTTAATAACCTAAGACAGGGATAATTAAGCTATGGCAAGGTATATCAAAGAACGCTACCACATTGAATACAAGGGCGAGAATGCGGGAAACTACTTCATCTATGAGGACGGCGGGGCGTCTTTGGAGCTTTTCATCGTTGAGGACGAGCGCTTTAAGAGCGAGCTTGCGGATATGGGCTTTACCAAGAAAAATGAAACGCAGAACAAGCCCCGAGGGTTTTTCTATAAGATGATAAGTGAGCAAAACCGCCTTAAAGAGCGCAAGCGGCCTGTATATATATCGGGCGATTTCAGACTTGAGCGTGTGCCCGAAAAGGTGAGCAAAGAATTCCTGATATACAGGCGTGACGCAAGGAAAGGCAGCAGGGCATATTCGCCCCTTGCACACGATGCGCCCCACAAAGATGGCAGCAGAGTTATCGAGGGCATGAAAGAGTGGGCAAACTTCTACAAATTCGAGCTGCTCGATGACGGCACCTACAGAGCAGCGCTTGACGAGGCGTGGGACGGCGGCAGCTATTACAGCGGCGGCACGATAAATGTCGATATCCCCGAGGAGGCCTTTAAGCTTAAGTATGACGAGTTTTTAGAGGGCGTTGTAAAGCTTGCGGCGGCAGCCCATTACGGCTTTACGGCTGATATGCTAAAGGCTAAAAAAGGACTTAAAGAGTTCTTCGGGTTTGAATAGCCCTTTTCTATCGTAATGATAGCATGAAAAAGTTATTTTTTAGGCAGTAAAACAGCACGAATTTTCGGTAATGCAATATACAACAAAACAACCAACTAAACAAACAGTCAGGGAGGACAGTTTGTTAGGGTGCTGAGCGTGAGGGGCGTAAAGCTTTCCTCACAACTAACATCTAAAAGCGCAAGGAAGTGAATTAAGAAATGGCTGACGTAACAAGGGCGGCTACGCCGATAAACAACCGAAATATAATAGCCCCCTCTCGTGAGAACCGCAATACCGCTGAGATACCCTTTGATTTTCAGGACACCAGCAAGATAAAGCAGGCGACACCTAACAGCGATATGCAGTCTGATGCTAATGTGCTGCGTCAGGACGGCTCGACTACGGGCTTTTACGAGGTGCTTCATGACCAGGACGTTACCTCGGCGTTTCTTACAAATATATTCCTCTTAAAAGAGATAGTTGACATTCTGCCGATGAACAATGAGACCCAGACGCAGGAGATGCAGCAGCTCTTAAACAACCTCACACTTAAGCCCGAAGAGATAGCGGGCGAGATGATGAGGCAGGAGGATATGACCACCATGTTCAAGGGCGGGCTTTTCGATATGCTGCGCACTATGATTGAGACTAATCAGGCGCAGAATGAGGGCGACCCGCAGGCAGTAAGGGATTTTCAGAACACGGTGAGCAATTTCTTAAAGGCACTCAACAACTCCAGCTCAAAGGGCAATGTCTTTGAGTCGGTGATGAACAATATGAGCTATATAAGAGAGCTTGTAGACGCATCGCCCAAGCTGTCGGCAGCTATGGACGGGATTTTGCAGAAATTCAGCCTTTTCAATAACGAGACTAACAACCTGCAAAACACACAGGGCTTTGAGGAGCTGTTTATGCAGCTCAAAAGCGAGGCGCTGGAGACTTTTGCGGGGCTGGAGAAGAGCATACTCTACAATGACGAGATAGCAAAGAGCGTATCAATGGCGACCTACAATCTCTCACGCATAGCCCTTTCGGACGATGGGATAAGCGAGAACTTTCAGAAGCTCTTAGGGCTTGTTGACAGCGAGGAGCAAAAGGAGAGCCTTACCAATCTCCTGCTGGGCTTTTTGGAGCAGAACGACCACGTAAGCCAGTCAAAGACTATGAATGCGCTGACCGAGCTTATAAAGAAGCAGACGGAAGACCCCGAGTTCAAGATGCTCAACTCCGAGTCGATGAACAAGATTATTCAGAGCCTGCTTTCGTCGCCCTGCAACTTCACACCTCTCCTGCACTATGTTATACCCGTAGAGTATGAGGACGTGAACGCTTCCGCCGAGATGTGGATAAACCCCGACGGCGAGAACGACGTGCCGGGCGGCACGGACGGCAAGAAGATGACGCACCTGCTCATAGTTTTTGAGATAGGCGACATAGGCAAGTTTGAAACAGAGCTTTGGGTCAGCGATAATGACATCACGATGTCTATCCTCTGCCCTGAGCAGTATACAGACTTTTACAAAAACAAGATAAGAGACTTAAGAAATGATTTAAGCTTTTCAAGCTATAAAATCAAGAGCATAGATGTTGACACGCTTAATGAGCCGAGAAGCCTTATTGAGGTGTTCGCTTCGCTGCCTGAAAGGAGGACGGGGATAAATGTTTCAATCTAAAAGCAAGGCGGTAGCGCTTAAATACGATACCGAGAGAGAGAACGCCCCCGTTGTGGTTGCTTCGGGCTGCGGCGAGGTGGCAAAGCGGATAATCGACGTTGCCGAGAAAAACGGCATACCCGTCTACAGAGATGACAGCGCAGCTTCTCTGATGTGTATGTTACAGGTGGGCAGCTCGATACCGCCCGAGCTTTATGAGGTGGTAGCGGGGATATATGTATCCCTCTTGCGCTCATCAAAAGAGCTCAGAGATAAAATGCTCAAAGGGGTAGATGTATGAATCAGGAATTTGTGGTTAATCCCATAGACGATAGATATTTAGGAAACGTATGCGAGATAAGGAGCTTTGCAAATGACCTTATCGGCATAGGAATAATAAAAGAGATAGGTGATGACTTTATCACCATAGGTGCAAGAGACTCGGAACTGCGGCTTTTTAACACCTTTCAGAAGATAAAGCTCAATATCTTCAATACAAAAGTCGGCTTTACGGTAATTATCTGCGAGGTGCTGGCGTCTACAAGAAAGATGCTCAGAGTTGTTTCGCCCATAAAGATAGTTGACCACGAAAGGCGGCAGGGCTTCAGAGTATCGGTAGACATGCACGCTAGGATATCAGTAAGCCGTGAAAAGCTCGAAAACGGCGAGTATGAGGACTTGCAGGTGGTATGGATAAAGGATATGTCTATCTGCGGGCTTAAGATACAGTCTAACCAGAAATACATACTTGGGCAGATAGTGTGGCTTTCATTCGAGCTTGATGAGCGCACAAGGCTGACTGTCAAGGCGCAGTTTGTCAGAGACAATGGCGTTGACGGCAAGGACAATATGCACGAATATGGCATAAAGCTGCTTTTTGACAAGGAGGAGGACACCGACAAGCTGTGCTCATACCTTTTCAAGGCGCAGAGAGAGCAAAGCCGAAAAGTTAGATAATGACCCTCGGGGTATTTGACAAATTCAAGATTTTATAGTATAATATAAGTTGGACAAGAATCATCACTGGAAAAGAGGTGAAGCAGCAGGTGAAGAGAAGAATAATCATAAGTATATGTGCGGCGGTGTTCATGTTCGGCATTATCGGCATACTTAATCGCACGCCGACAGTCACGGTGGGCGTTGTCACCCTGGCCGAGGGCGCCGAGGAGAGAGAGCTTAAAGGCTATGAGATATCGACCCTAAGAAACGGCGAGACTACCCGCACCGAGGAAGAGCCCAGCATAAAAGACCTTGCTGCCGAGCTTACATCAGTCGAGCAGGAGGTAATGAAGAATAACTCTGACGCTGCTGTTCACGTTAATACCAATATGAGCGTAGCCTTTGCGGGCGGCAAGTATGTTGACGACGTGACCTATACGGTGTTCTCAACAAGCGGCGAGATGATATCAAACCCTGCTGCACAGCTGAACATTCCCACCAAGGATATTGATTCCTGCGTGGTAAGGGTAGACGTAAAATGGGGCAGACCAAAGAACTACAAGGAATACTATTATTTCTTCAGAATTGATTATGATAAGCAGGCTTAAAAGCACTTACGGCTCGTGAGAGTGGTAGGTGCTTTTTTGGTGCTCGCATTTTAGCATATCTCAATAAAAAAATCCCTTGATTTTTGGCGTCTTTTTTGTCGCAAAATGCCTTGACAAGCGGGGATTATTGTAGTATAATAGAAAAGTGCTTTAGCGATTAAAAGCATAAAAACGCTAAATCGCAAAAGCCGGATCAAACTATATTAAAAATCCCCCATATTTGCTTTGGGCTGCCCTGCTGTAGGGGCAAGGCGGCCTGCATAAGCGGGGAATAAAGGCAGGTAGAAATAAAAATGGTATTAAGGTGGATAGTTCTCTGCTTATACCTGATACTTATGGTGGGTATCGGCGTATACTACAGAAGAAAAACAGCAAGCGTTTCCGATTTCGTGCTTGGCGGCAGGGCGCTGGGGCCGTGGTTTACGGCATTTGCTTATGGCACAAGCTACTTCTCGGCGGTTATTTTCGTAGGCTATGCAGGCAAGTTCGGCTGGGCTTACGGCGTGGCTTCGACCTGGATAGGCATAGGCAACGCAGTTATCGGCTCGCTTATGGCGTGGCTCATTCTCGGCAAGCGCACAAGAACGATGACAAAGCACTTAGACGCTAAGACAATGCCCGAGTTCTTTGAAAAGCGCTTCGGCTCAAAGACGCTGAAAACAGTTTCGGCGCTCATTATCTTCATATTCCTTATCCCCTACACAGCTTCCGTTTATAACGGCCTTTCAAGACTTTTTGAAAAGAGCTTCAATATCGACTATGAATGGTGTATAGTGGCTATGGCTATATTCACCGCAGTTTATGTTATTATGGGCGGCTATAAGGCTACAGCCCTCAATGACTTCATTCAGGGTATCATAATGCTCATAGGTATTGCGGCTGTAGTTGTGGCTGTGCTCAAAGTTCACGGCGGCTTCAGCGGCTCTATGGAGGCTATGGGTCTTATCCCCGACAAGAACGGCAACACAGGCTCTTATAACTCAATCTTCGGCCCCGACCCGATAAACCTTGTGGGCGTTATTATCCTTACATCTTTGGGTACATGGGGTCTGCCCCAGATGGTGCAGAAGTTCTACGCTATCAAGGACGACAAGGCAGTTGTTACAGGTACGGTAGTATCTACAGTTTTCGCTGTAGTTGTTGCAGGCGGCTGCTACTTCCTTGGCGGCTTCGGCAGGCTGTTTATGGACGCAAACGACGCAGGCGCACCTGTTGAGGGCTTTGACGCTATCGTTCCCTCAATGATGGATTCGCTTTCAAGCGGACTGTTCGCACTTATCATAGTGCTCGTGCTCTCCGCTTCGATGTCTACACTTTCATCACTCGTTTTAACATCAAGCTCAACGCTCACTATCGACCTTATCAAGCCTATCAAGAAGAATATGGACGAAAAGGAAGAAGTTCGCATAATGAGGATATTCATAGCAGTATTCCTTCTTATCTCGGTAGCTATCGCAGTTTACTCATTAAGAGGTGCAAAGCAGGATACTATGATAATCTCCTCGCTTATGGGCATTTCCTGGGGCGCACTTGCAGGCGCATTCTTGGCACCCTTTATGTACGGCCTTTTCTGGAAGGGCGTTACAAAGGCCGCAGTTATGGCAAGCTTCATCTGCGGCGTGGGAATAACCACCGTGCATATGCTCATATACACATTCGGCATCATCAAGGACGCACCCACAGACCTTGGCGGCTTAAACCTTGCATCGCCCGTTAACGCAGGCGCATTCACAATGCTCTTAGGCCTTGTGATAGTTCCCGTTGTTAGCCTTATCACCAAGTCAAGCGACGAGGACAAGGCAAACACGGATGAGATGTTCAAGTGCTACGAGACTAATGCATAATTAAGGTGTCCTGCTTCGCAGGAAGCATTTAAAAAAATCCCCCCGAAAATCACAGCGATTTTCGGGGGTTTTGTATACTATTTCGCCCGAATGGGCATCTGTCGGCGTGAGCCGATTCAATAATTATGCATTAGAAAAGCTCTGCACGGCGCACCGTCACAGCCGCCTAAGTTTAAGGGGGCGGCGCTCAGGAAATACTTGCCCTCGGCCACCTTGTCAAGCACGATGCCCTCAAGCAGGGTGATGCCCTTGCCCAACAGGATAAGATGCACCTCTTTCGGCGCATTCTCGGGGCCTACTGTCTGGCTCTCGTTGCCTATGAGCAGTATGCCCGACGCCGCAAACACCCTTGCCGCCTCTGCCGTGACTGTCGCCCTGCCCGCTATGAGTATGCGCTTGTCGGCGTTCACGGCGGCGGCTTTTTGCATTATAAGCTGTGCGTCCTGCGCCGTAACATCGCCCTCGTGCCTTGCGACATAGCAGTCGCCCACGTAGGGGGCAAGCCCCATCCGGTCTATCGTTTTGCCGTCTTGCAGAAAGTGAAAGGGCGCATCAACGTGTGTGCCGTTGTGGGCGCACATCGAGAGGTTTGTGAGATTGCATACGTCGCCCTGCTCGACGCTCATAGCCCGCTCCATAACAGGCGGCTCGTCGCCCGGGAATACCTTGCAGGAAAAAACCTCCTGCGATATGTCGATTATTTGCATTGTATCACCCCTGCTACTTTTAGCATATATCAGAATTAGTGTTGTTTTGCACCGTCGAATGAAACCCCTCCGGCATCGCCACTCGTAGCCGTGACGGAGGGGTTCAACCGTTCATCTTCTTCGCCCGCTTTTTGAGGGCTTCAAAGTCAAGGCCGTATTTCTCGAAAATGGTGTTTGCATAGCTGTGATTGCCGGGCAGTCCCCTGACTATCTTGTAAAGCCGCTTGCCCGAGCTTTCGTCAACCGAGACGGTTATGCTGTCTATCTTGGTGTTTAGCTCGTCGCTGTCGTTGAGTTCAAGCGCCTTGGGTGCAATATCCACAAGATGTGTCGCAAACACCCCACGCACGCCGAGTATGGCGAAGATATTCACCAGCGAAACCGCTATGTCAACGCACTCTCTCGGGGTGGTGCTCTGAATGGATTCGTTCATCAAAAGCAGACTGTGATTGGTGATGACCTCTGAGATGTCCTTGAATTCCTTTATCTCGGTGGTGAAGCGTGAGGCGTCTATGCCCTTTTGCTCCTCTTTCGGGAAGTGGGTGTATATCATATCGCAAAGGGAAAGCTCGCATTCGCTTGCAGGCACATAAAGCCCTGCCTGCGCCATTAACTGGCAAAGCCCCACCGCACGCACGAATGTGGTCTTGCCGCCGTTGTTGGCACCCGTGAGTATGTAAAAGCCTGCATTCTCGTCAAAGGTTATGTCGTTTGTGATTACCTCACGCTGCTCCTTGTGGGATATGTTGTAAATTGAGGCTTCGCTGAAATATATGGGGTCGAATATGCCTTTTATGACCGCCCTGCGCTCATTCATTGGCAGAATCTTCGGGCGGCACATAGCAAGGCCTTTGGTCTTGGCGTTCTTTATCATAGCGATAATGCCCATATAGTAGTCAAGCTGATACTCGATAGCGTAGATGTCCTTAAAGCCTATCGCCTTGTAGTCGTCAAGGGCGTCATCAACAAGCTCGACGTATTTTTTTGTTATAAAGTCAAGCTCTTCAAACAGCGCCTTTTCGGAAGGGTTAACGTCCTTGTCCTTGCTGTTTTTGTCGTTATTCTCATAGACATAGCGCTGCTTAAGGCCGCCCATTACGTTTTTGTCGCTGAATTTCGCCCCACGGTAGATTATGCGGTCAAGCACGGTGGGCTTCTGGGTGTATTCCTTGTCGCTTATCTCAACAAGCCCTGCCGATACGGGTATGAGGTCTTCGTTCAGGTTGATAGCCACCAGCACGCTCTTAATCCTGCTTTTTATGGTGGCTCGCAGCTCCTTGACGTCCTCGCAGAGGGATTTATAGTGCTTATCGTTATAGCACCTCTCGAAGAAATCAAGCATCTTTTTAACGCCCTGCGACTTGGCCGAACTGCCCCTGCGCTCGCTGAAACTATGCATAAGCTCTATGCACTCGATATACGCTTCAAACGACGTCACCGCCGCATCAAGTGTGGTGAACGAGGTAGGGGAGGATATTTTGTAGATATTCTCCTTGTCGTTGTCGATAAGAATGCGCACTATCTTCTTCAGCATATCGGCAAGCTCGGGCATTTTGAGCAGGTCGTCTATAACGTCAAGGCGGTAGTTTATCGTTTCCTCATCATCGCAAAGTTCGGTGAGTATCTGCTGCACCTTGTAGGCGTTTGAATTGCATATCAGCTTTGAGAGGGTGTCGAGCATCATATCGCTTATGAGCAGGTCGGTCTGCTCGGCGTTTTTTGTGCGCCTGCGCTGTAGTTCTATCCGCTTGGTGGGCGAGGGGTAGAGCAGGTCGATAGCAGGCGCTCTTTCGTTTACAGTATCAGGCCGCATAGCTTACAGGGTGGCCTTTGCGGCTATCTTGTAGATAGCTTCTACTGCTGCTTTGTCAAGCTCAACAAAGCCCCCACGCTTGCCGTCGCCCACGCCCAGCTTTTCTATCAGCTTGGGTATGTCCTCTTCCTTGGCGCCAAGCTCTGTAAAGTTTATCGGCATACCGATGTTATGCAAAAATGTGCGGAATGCCTTTATGCCCTCAAGCGCCGTAGCTTCGGGGTCGGCAAAATTCATCTTGCAGCCGAATACACGGGTCGCCATTTGGCAAAAGCGCATAACATCGTGCGAATGCACATACTCCATCCACGCAGGCATAATAACAGCAAGGCCTGCGCCGTGCGCAACGTCATAAAGCCCCGAAAGCTCGTGCTCTAAGCCGTGCGAGTTCCAGTCCTGCTGCCTGCCGACGCCGACAATGTTGTTGTGAGCCACCATTCCTGCCCACATGATGTTTGCTCTTGCGTGGTAGTTGTTTGGGTCTTTGATAACACGGGGCGTTTCCTTTACCATTGTCATCAGAACAGCTTCACAAAGTCTGTCGGTTATCTCAACTTCGGTGGTATTTGTGAAGTATCTCTCAAAAACGTGTGCCATTATATCGGTAGCGCCGCAGGCTGTCTGATATGCAGGAAGAGTCTGCGTAAGCTCAGGGTCGAGCACCGAGAACTTAGGCCTTATAAGGTCTGAGCCTGCGCCACGCTTTAGCATACCCTCTTCCTTGGTGATGACAGAGTTGCCCGAGCCCTCGCTGCCTGCCGCAGCGATCGTAAGCACTGTTCCTACGGGCAGGGCTTTCTGAATCTGCGCCTTGCCGCAGTAGTGATCCCAGAAATCGCCGTCATAGAGCGCACCTACAGCTATAGCCTTAGATGAGTCGATGACCGAGCCGCCGCCAACTGCAAGTATAAAGTCAACGCCCTCGCTCTTTGCAAGCTCTATGCCCTTGTAAACGAGCGTGTCACGGGGGTTTGGCTTAACGCCGCCCAGCTCGAAGAAAGTCAGCCCGCTGTCTGTCAGAGAAGCCTTTACCCTGTCGATAAGCCCGCTCTTGACTGCCGAGCCGCCGCCGTAATGAATGAGCACTCGGCTGCCGCCGTGCTTTTTAACGAGCCTGCCGCACTCGCTCTCTCTGCCTTTACCAAAAACAAACTCGGTAGGGCTGTAAAAATCAAAATCCAACATAAAAATCATTCCTTTCAATATTTTTGGGTTTGACTTATTATAGCATTTTTGAGAAGATTAGTCAATTAATAATTCTATTGTATTTATGATTTATCATAGCGACGGGGCATAAGCCCGGAACTGCTGTCGTCTTAGTAAAAAAGAGACAAGTGCCGTATCGGCTCTTGCCTCTTATCCTGTAATATCAAATAATATAGAACCACTCCGCTTCCTCGTCGATGCTGCATTGTTCGACGGGGTGCTTTGAGTCGTAGTTGTAGCGAAGCTCCTGGTTCTTGATAGAAACCTTTGCGCCTGCCGCTATGCTCTTTGTGATGAATGCGTTACCGCCTATTACAACGTCACGGCCTATCACCGTGTCGCCGCCGAGGATAGAAGCGCCAGAGTATATCGTCACGTTGTCCATAATGGTCGGGTGGCGCTTTTTGTTTCTAAGGCTCTGCCCGCCCCTTGTGGAGAGAGCACCTAAGGTCACGCCCTGGTAAATCTTGACGTTGTCACCTATCTCGGTGGTCTCGCCTATAACTATGCCCGTGCCGTGGTCGATAAAGAAATACTTGCCGATAGATGCGCCGGGGTGAATGTCTATACCCGTCAGGCTGTGGGCGTGCTCGGTCATTATTCTCGGTATCATAGGCACACCCAGCAGGAAAAGCTCGTGGGCTATGCGGTTTACGAATATTGCATAAAGCCCGGGGTAGGAGTAGATTATCTCGTCTTTGTTGAATGCCGCAGGGTCGCCGTCAAAGCCTGCCTGTACGTCAGTCTCGATAAACGCCCTTATTTGGGGAATGCGCTCTAAGAATTCAAGAGCGAGTTCTGCGGCCTTGTCAAGCCTGCCCTGCTCGTCAAGGGCGGCGTATTTCTCGTCATAGCCGAGAACAAGGCTTATCTGCTTCTTTAGATTGAACATAACGTCCTCTAAAAGCATTGACAGCCCCGAGCGTCTTGTGTAGACCTTGTAGGTGTCGTTCTTGAAATGCCCCGGGAAGACGATTATCTGCAATTTGTTTAGCATATCTATGATGATTTTCTTGTCAGGCTGGTCGTAAGGGCAAGCCCCGTCTATCGTCCTGCCCTGCGAATAGTCATCGAGTATTGTTTTTGTCAGTTCTGTTATCTTTTGTGAGATCGTATCATCGCACATTGGTAGCACCCCTTCTATAATGCAAAATGCTTAATGCATAATGCATAATTGATGTGTGCGCCTTACGGCGCACGGATATAAATGATAATGATTTGCCGCCGCAGGCGGCTGCCCGTATGGGCATATCATCGCCCGCAAGGGCGATACCATAATTATGCATTAGCCTGTCACTCGTCGCTTGCACGAACTATGGCGGCGATAATGCTTGCTGTGGTCTCGTAGCCAAGCTTGCCGCTGTCGATACACAGGTCGTAGCTTGACTTGTCGCCCCATGACTTGTTGGTATTGCTCTCGTAGTAGAAAGAACGCTTCTTGTCAAAGCGCTTTAGCACCTGCTCAACCTCGTCGGGCGAGATGTTGTATTTGCGAATGGCGTTGTCCATTCTCTTTTCCATATCCGAGTAGATATACACATCAAGCGTGCGCACACGGTTTCTCAGCACGAAATCGGCACACCTGCCCACGAATACCACGATAGGCTCTTTGCTTACTATGTCGCATATTATGTCGCCCTCGGCACGGAATACCCTCTCTGCAAGCTCGGTCTGCTTGCCTGAAAACAGCGATGATATCGGTGCGTGGAGGGGGCTTATGACAGCCTCTTCGTATTTGCGGAACTCATCGGGGTCGATGCCGCTTTTTTCTATCGCCATATCAACAAGCTCGTGGTCGTAGCACTTGGCCTGTAGCTTTTTGGCTACCATAGCGCCTATCTCGCTGCCGCCCGAGGCGTACTGCCTGCCTATGCATACTGCTTTTATCCTGCTCATATATCTTCCCCCTTGCTAAAGGTAATTATTTGCTTTCATTGTCCTTGTTCTTTTTCTTCTTAAGAACTATGACAACTATAATGATAACGATAACTGCTATTATAGCTATCCATATAAAGATGCAAAGCCCCAAAGGCTGCGGACAGAAGCCGCAGAGTGAGCATTTGTCGTCCTTTTCCTTGTCTTCGGTCTTTTCCTTTTTGGTGGTTGTAGTCTCGGCCTTGCTCTCGTCGTCGGGAATTGATGATTCCTCCACTTTCTGTGTAGTTACCTCCATATCCTGCGAGCCGAATGTGATTATCTGCGAGTAGTCAGAGAATATATCCTCCTCAACGCCTGCCTGCGAGCATCGGTATCTTGCACGAAGCTCAATGGGTGTGTCTTTCTTGACACTCTGCTCTTTTTCTGCGAGGGCTTGTAAAGCTGCGGTCATATCGCCTGCCTTGATTATCCAGTCGCCCTGTAGGCCGACCCATTCCTCGCTCCCTGCAAGCCTTGCCTCAATTTCAAGGGATATGCCGCCCTGCGTGCCGCCTGCCTGTGCTGCCTGTGCGGCAAGCTTGTCGTCAACTTCAAGCTTGAAAGCTATCACGGGGAAGCCGTTGAAGTCCTCGTCGGTGTATTTTAAGTCGCTTATAACGGGGGCTGCTATGTCGCCCTCCTTTAAAGGCTCCGCCGCTGCTGCGTCTTTGCCTATGGCTGCAACGTCTGACCAGTCGGAAGTCACGTATCTGTCGTTGCCGTCAAGCGGACGCAGGGTCACGAGCCAGCGCACACGGGCGTATATGGTGTGGTTTTCAAGGTCAAGCTTTGCGTTTGTTTCGTCGCCGTTTTTGACCTTTGTGTACTGGTCGGGTTTCAGCACATCGCCCCAGCCCTTGTAGTCGTCGCTGCCCTCGTGGTGGCCGTACCAGCGTGTGTCCTCAGGGTCGTCTATGTTGCCCATATAGCGGAATATCCACTCGCTCATAGTAGTTTCTGCCGAATAGCTCTGTGCTATATAAGCCCAGTCGCCTAAATGCTGATGAAAGTCCTTGTCGTAGCCTTCGGTTATCCAGTATTCATCGGCTTTCCAGTCGTCCTGCGAGTCGATAGACCAGTCTATCTGTGTGGTTATCCACACATCATCAAAGCCTAAATCATTTATTTCCTTTAGCCAGTTGTCGTGGTCTGAATCCTTGCGTGTAGACCATTCGCTCATGGCGTTGTTTTGTGAGTAGTGTATCTCGATAGTGTTTTCCGAATCATTTCCCTCGAGCCATATCATAGATACGTTCTCGGGTCTTGTTATCTCGAATGGAACTGCGTTCTCCTGCTGTGCCGAAGCGCTGAGCGGCACCGCCGCAATGCTCATCACAGCCGCCGCTGCAAGGGATATAAGCTTTTTGTTCATAAGTATACACACTCCTTTTTTTAAAAATTAGGTCTTGTATATATTATACTCGAAACAGGGGGCGATTGTCAATAACAGGGTTATTACAAAATTCCCCTATGCTTTTTGGGCATAGGGGAGAATGTGTTATCAGATATTACTGCTGCTGGCTGTATACAGCTATCCTGCTTGTATATTCATCACAGCCGTATTTGCCGATGAACTTGGTAACGTTGGAGTTGAGCGACAGCTCGTGAACGAGAAGCTGCATCTCTGCGCTTTCACCGTATACACGCTGAACAAAAGCAAATACATTCGAGAGCATCTGGCTGCCCTGGTTGGTATACATATTTACTCTGTTGATTATAGCGTCGAACTCTGACTGGATAATAGCTATCTGCTCGTTCTTGTCTCTTGCCTCGTTTGTGGTTCTGTCCATGTATCTTGCAAGGGAAGCGAGTATCCAGTGCTGAATTCTCTTGTCCTTAACGGAGATGATACGAGCCTTGACAGCCTTGTCAACTTTCTTTCTCAGCTCCATGATGTGCTCTGAGAGCACCTGTCTGTTGGAGAAGCCGGCGTTTATCTTAGCAACAACGTCCTGCAGCATGGGCATGATGATGTTTGACATCTTCTCTGTCATGAGTGAGTTGATTATCATCTCAGCTGTTATGCTTGCGAGCTGGTTGATGAGTATGTGCTTTTCATACTCGCCTGCCATTTTTGCAGCTTCCATTATCTGAGTAGTGGTGTTGCCTGCGAGAATGTCGTCTACCTTGTACTTGTCTCTTATCTCGTTGTATCTGCAATAGTGCTCGTAGAATGACTGGTTTATCTCGTGCTTCTGAACATACTGCGAGATGAGGAAGAGGTCAACGGGTGTGCCGTTCTTTTCGTAGAGCTGCATCATTTCCGACATATCTTCCCAGCCACGGCCTGTAACGAACTCTCTGTCGCTCTTGTCTGTAGGAACGACATAGAAGTACTCGGGGTAGAAGTCAAGGTATGTGGTTATTGAGTTATGTATGCCTCTTGAGAATGCATATTCTTTCCAGATCGGGTAATCAGGGTCGATGAATATCTTCTTAAGACGGTCGAGAGTTGCGATATCGAACTCTGTAACGGCATCGTTGTACTCAGGCGGGTTACCTGCTGTGGTAACGACCCAGCCCTCGGGTATCTGATCCTTACCGAAGATCTTGTACTGGAGGAACTGGAGCATCATAGGTGCGATGTCACGCTCAACGCAGTTGATCTCATCGAGGAAGAGTATGCCCTCACGAATACCTGTTTCTTCCATTGTCTGATAGATGTTGGAGATGATCTCCGACATTGTCGTTTCCGAAACGGTAACGTCCTTACCTACGAAGTTACGCTCCATAGTGATAGACTTACCTATCGCAGTTTCTCTTGTCTGGTGGGTCATAGCGTAGGATACGAGGTTTATCTGCATATCCTGGGCTATCTGCTCCATGATCGCAGTCTTACCAAGACCAGGCGCACCCAAAAGGAAAACAGGGCGCTGCTTTTCAATGCTTATAAGATACTCACCGTACTCGTCCTTCATAAGATAGGACTTTATAGCGTTTTCGATCTGATCCTTAGCGGCTTGTATGTTCATATAAAGGCTCCTTACTCGTTAGATTTTGGGAATAAACTCCTAATGGATATTATACACTATTAATAATTTGATGTCAATAACTAATGAGCATTTTATCACCCTGCACAAATATATAGGTGAATTATTTAGCAATTTAAACAGAAAATCACAAATGCTGTGCTGCGCTTTCACAGGACTTAAGGTATATATGCGGTTTGCCTTGACTAACCGCAGGCCTGTATGTTAGAATTTATATGTATAGGGGAGTAGCAGGCTGCATAACGCAGCAGCAATGACCGACATACCGGCGCATAAGCGCCCGGCTTGCTTAAAGGCAATGTCACACAAAACTTTGTGGTGAAGATACGCAGTCGGATTTTTCGCCGGCTTGTATAGAGTTCCCGTAGGCATACTACCGTATGTCAAGGGAACTATGTGCAAGATGGCGGAAGATTTGCAAGTAGATTTGGTGCAAAGCTTTGTGCGATATTGCCTGATTGTAAGACCTGTACACAGCTTACGGCTCTTGTGAGGGCTTTTGTTGCTGTGTGCATTTTTATGTCACAGCGGCGGCTGTGACTTTTTATTTTGGAGTGATGTTTTTGGATATGCTGTTTGTCTTCAATAGCCTTCTGCTTGGCGTGGGGCTTGCTATGGACGCCTTTTCGGTGTCATTGGCTAACGGCCTTAGCGAGCCTAAGATGAGGCGCTTCAAGGCCACGGCGATAGCAGGGGCGTTTGCTTTCTTTCAGGCGCTTATGCCGATGATAGGCTGGGTGTGCGTAAAAACCGTTGTCAGCTACTTTACGGGGCTGCAAAAGGCGGTGCCGTGGATAGCGCTGGTGCTGCTTTTGTATATCGGCGGCAGCCTGCTTATCGAGGGCATAAAGGGCAGCGATGAGCAGAAGACCCAGCGACTCACCCCGAAAGTGCTGCTTATCCAGTCGATAGCTACGTCAATTGACGCTCTTTCGGTGGGCTTCACTATAGCCGACTATAGCCTCGGCTCGGCGCTGGTTTGTGCGGTGATAATCGCCGTGGTGACCTTTATCATATGTACGGCAGGCCTTGAAATAGGCAAGCGTGTGGGCATGAAGCTTTCGGGCAAGGCGTCGATACTCGGCGGCGTGATACTTATAGGCATAGGCCTTGAGATCTTTATTACAGGGGTATTATAGACGCCTTATACATATGTATGACCGCATCCCGGCCGGGGTTTGGCTCCCGGCGGGGATGCTTTTGTTTGTAATATAGTTTAGCAAATAAAACTATATCACAATTTGTGCAGTTATAATAATTTAACATAAATGTAAAATTATCTTATCAATACAAGGAAAACGATACAAATTTTTGAGTAAATATATTAACATCTTACAACGCAAACCTACGTATTTCCGGGCTTTTACGATGAAAAAATGAAGCGAAAATACTTAAATTGAAAACGTTTGAAATTCTACTATTTACACGATAATCCAAACATTTGTATGTGCAAAATGCACAAATGACTTTGAAAAAAATCTATATTTCGGATAGTGTTTAATTTTTTAAATATATTGAAAATCTTGTATAAATATGGTATAATGTATATGTAGTATTCTGAGTATTTCCCTATAGAATTATTTTACAACTAAATACTACAGAATGTTATAGTATTATTTTGGAAAGGAATGAGGTTATGAAAAAACCAATCGGCAAGCGAATAACCGGCTTTCTGGCTGCGGCCGCTTTAGCAGTCACGACTATCGGCGCTTCGTTTGTTAAACCGATCACGGCGAAGGCGGCTAATTACCGTAACGTGCTTGTTACGGTATATGACGCTGACGGCAGTCAGGCGGCTTTACAGAACTCGACAGGATCAAAGTATTATGTGCTCGCCATGCTGACCGATAAAGGCGTTGAACCTACCAGAGCGGATGATGGTTCGTGGAAAAACGTCAAGGCGTGGAGCCTTAAACAGTTTGCTCCCGATCAGCTTGAATATGATAAGCAGATAGGTATGGATCCTAACGATCACTATGCTGTTACATCAACTGATCTTATAGAGTTCAATCAGCCGACTGATTTCTGGGCATACGGCACAGATGGCTCTACAAAAACAAGTAATGTGATTTATAACTCTAATCAGTACGACTTTACAGCCCGTATTTACAGATCTCTTGACTGGAATAGTAGTCTTTCGACACTCGCTGATTGCGTAGATCACACAAAGGCAGCTGATACTATCCCCGGTTATAAGTTCGGAAGCGATGACAGCCACTATACAAACTGGACTAATGGTGATACCGACAAGATTGCCATTACAAAGTTTACAGCTACATATGAGGTTGATCTTCAGGCAGATGCTGCTACTGATTTTACCGAGGCTGATAATCTCTATCTCAGAGTAGAAGTTTCCCACGGGAGCGGCAACAGTTCTTACTTTGTTAAGAAGCTGACAGCGGCCGATATCCAAGCAGGCAAGATAGTGATCCAGACAGAGGATTCTGCAAAGTGGATATCTCAGGGTGGCCAGGATAAGCCCAATGAGCGTATAAGCGGCGACGAGCAGTCGATAACAGCAAGGCTCGTAAAAGCTTCAGGTACCCCTAAGATAAATGACATCACAGAGAAAAACAACCTTTCGATACTTGAAAGCGGTGATATCGTTAA
Source organism: uncultured Ruminococcus sp. (assembly GCA_902787365.1). GTDB lineage: Bacteria > Bacillota > Clostridia > Oscillospirales > Ruminococcaceae > NK3A76. The sequence goes on from CADAGC010000016.1 coordinate 29,837, forward strand.
GGGTTTTGAGGTTACAAACCAAAAGCGTGATGACAACTTTGATAAGACCACAAACGAAAGAACTATCGTTGATAAGATAAGCCTTACACAGGTAACGGCAACTGACGATTACAACTTTAAATCTGTACTCGGCAATGGCCTTTTCTTTGGCATAACAGCTGACAGATATCAGCAGGCAAACCATGCACAGACAAACTTTGCTGCTAATTACTATCAGTCGGCAGGCAATATCGACCAGGATCTTTCCGGTGATTTCGGCGGCCATATCTATGTTGCGAATTTTGTTGACTTCAACAATGGTACAACAGTTGCAGGGGCTTCAAAGAAGGGTGTAGACAAGAACGATGAACGTGCAACTATCGAACTTGGTCAGAGCCACCTTGATAAGGGTACGGTACTTCATGTTGATTCCTATGACAGACTCAGAACACAGAGAGATTATGTTGCGGTAGTTATCGATACTCCTGCCAATATGACAAACAACGTTATTGAGCCTATAATCGGGCAAATGAAGGCCACTTCGGCAGCGCTTCTCAATCATGCCCCCCTGGTAACGCCTCAGAAGGTATCTTCAAATGAGTATATCATAGACGCTACCAACTATGGCAGCAATACTACTGTTTATGTTGATGGTGATACAGTTTCAGATCTTCTTGGCGGTACAATAGACGGCAAGTTCACAATCAAGGCCAAGAAAGATCAGACGATAGTATTCAACTTTGATGAAACAGAGAAGGTAACTATTGGCAGAATAAGACTTCAGGTATATGATGATGACGGCAATATCATCGATGAGAGCAAGAATCACGATGTATCGAGCCAGGTGAATGCCAACAAAGGCGACGATACAAACCAGTGGCTCGATGAGTATGTTACACGTCAGCTCATATGGAACCTCAATTCTGCAACGGATATCACATTTGACGGTACAGCAGGTGTATTCCTTATTCCGAAAGAGGATTCCGTGGCAAATGTTGCAGGTACTTCTTCAGGTTGGCTAATTACAGACGGATATGTTATCAATACGAGCGGTGAGTGGCATTATCTCTACTCTGATCTTCCCACTTCCACAGCCGAGATCAACATTTCCAAGTCGGATATAACCGGCGAGAACGAAGTTGAAGGCGCTGTTCTTGAGATAAAGAACGCAAACGGTGGTACAGTTCAGAAGTGGACTTCCGAAAAGGACAAAAACGGAAATACAAACCGTACATTCATACTTGCTCCTGGTACATATACTCTTACTGAGACAGGCTTTGAGAGTGAAAACGATGGCGGCAAAGAATACAAGATAATTGATTCTGTAGTCACATTTACTGTTGTAGAAACCAAAACAACAGCCAAGGTATATGATTTTGACAAGAACGAATATGTCGACAAGGAAATCACCTCTGCCACCGTCGTGATCGACGAAAACAGCAAGAACAACAAGGCTGCCTTCACCGAAGACACCGACAACGGCTACTTCACAAAGGTAAACGCTAACACAATAAGAGTTAACGATGCTGAAAAGACAGCTGATGATTCGCTTTCTGTTAAGGTATCAAAGGTTGATATCGCAGACGGCAATGAGGTTGCAGGCGCTAAGCTCCAGATACTCGATGCCGCAGGCCAGACAGTAAAGAGCTGGACATCTACAACTAAGCCTTATGAGATAAATGGTCTTGAAGCAGGCGTAACTTATACTCTCCGTGAGACAGTTGCTCCTGACGGTTACCTGGTAGCTACAGATATAACCTTTACTCTTGATGCACAGGGCAAGGTAACAACTACAGCTAAGACAACAACTGACGGCGTGATCCTCGTTGAGGATACTATGACCAAGGTTTCAGTATCTAAGGTAGATATCGCAAACGGCGAAGAGCTCGAGGGCGCTACGATCCAGATACTCGACGAGAATGAAAAGGTAGTTGAGGAATGGGTATCAACAAATAAGGCTCACGAGATCACAGGCCTTAAGACAGAGACTACTTACACTCTGCGTGAGACAGTTGCTCCTGACGGCTACCTGGTAGCTACAGATACAACATTCACTATCGCTACAGACGGTAAGGTTACATCTACAGGTTCTGTAACAGAGGATGACGTTCTCCTCGTTGAGGATACTATGACCAAGGTTTCAGTATCTAAGGTAGATATTGCAAACGGCGAAGAGCTCGAGGGCGCTACTATCCAGATACTCGACGAAGACGGCAAGACTGTTGATGAATGGGTATCTACAAATAAGGCTCACGAGATCACAGGCCTTAAGACGGGCGTTACTTATACTCTCCGTGAGACAGTTGCTCCCGAAGGCTATGCAGTAGCTACAGATACTACCTTTACTATTGATGAAAAAGGTAAGGTAACATCTACAGGCTCTGTAACAGAGGGCGGCGTTCTCCTCGTTGAGGATAATATGACCTCTGTAAAGATATCCAAGGTCGATATCACCGACGAGAAGGAAGTAGCAGGCGCTACACTCCAGATACTCGAAGGTAAGACAGTCGTTAAGGAATGGAAGTCGGGCACAACCGCACAGGAGATCACAGGTCTTAAGACTGGTGTTACATATACTCTCCGTGAGACAGTTGCTCCCGAAGGCTACACAGTAGCTACAGACACAACATTCACAATAGGCACAGACGGCAAGGTAACAACAACCGCTAAGACAACAACTGACGGCACTATCCTTGTTGAGGATAGCAAGACTTCCGTTAAGGTATCTAAGGTAGATATCGCAGACGGTAAGGAAGTTGAGGGCGCTCACATTCAGGTGCTTGAGGGTACTACAGTAGTTGACGAGTGGGATTCCACAAAGACAGCTCACGAGATAATCGGCCTTAAGACGGGCGTTACTTACACACTCCGTGAGACAGTTGCTCCCGAGGGCTACAACGTAGCAACAGATACTGACTTTACTATCGGTGCTAACGGTAAGGTAGCTTCCAAGACTACCAAGATAAACGCTGACGGCGTGCTTCTCGTTGAAGATTCCGCTACAAGCGATACAGTAGTAACAGTTTCCAAGAAGGAGATCAACGGCAAGGACGAGCTCGCAGGCGCTAAGCTGACTATCAAGGACAGCGAGGGCAAGGTCGTTAAGACATGGACTTCCGGCAACGTGGCTGAGAAGGTAGCTCTTAAGGACGGCACCTACACCCTTGAAGAAACAGGCGATGAGTTCACAATAGGCAACAAGACCTATAAGGTAACAGATTCTACTGTTGAGTTCACAGTTAAGAACGGCGAGGTAACATCTTATAAGGTGACAGAGGGCACAATAGGTAAGATAACC
>CADAGC010000017.1 GCA_902787365.1 uncultured Ruminococcus sp.
TAACCATAGCGACGGCACTTTACTAATATCATATAAAGGCTGTTCAAATGACGATATAGAATACAATAATGCATTTCTCAAAAACTATGGTGAGGTACACGACCTTGAAACCGTCAATAATCGTTCGGTCGATGCGCTCAAAGACCAATACGAGCGCTTTGTGCCCTTTATCTACATAATATCCATTGCCGTTATCATAGGAATCATCAGCTTCTGTATCGTCACATCGCTCGATAACAAGGCGGATATGGATATTTTGTATAACTGTGGTGCAGGATCGGGCAGCTTGTTTTTTGTAATGCTTGGCAAGAATTTGTGTATAGTTATTTCGTCTGTATTATTTGCAGCTATTGCACTGATCGGCATGAAGCTCACGGGCGTTTTTGCAAATAACGGAATAAGGCTTATGGATAATCTTCTGCCATGCTCGGCGCTGATAATAGGTTGCTGCATAGTGATGTGCCAGCTTGTGTCAACACTTTCAAATCTTACGTTCTGGAGGAAGGTAAAATGATAACTCTTACAAACATCAAAAAGGTATATAACCCAAAGAAAGCCAATGAATTTGAGGCTCTGCACGGAGTATCGTGTGATATCAAAGACGGCGAGCTTGTGGCTATCATAGGTAAATCGGGTGCAGGAAAGAGTACGCTTTTGCATATCCTCGCCTGCATTGATTCCTATCAGGACGGCGAATATAAGATAGACGATACGCTTGTAAAAGGTCTTTCCGAGCGCAGATATGCCCGCATAAGAAATGAAAAGATAGGCATGGTAATGCAGGATTTTGCACTGGTCGAGGACTTCACAGCCCTTGAAAACGTGATGATACCGCTTAATTTCTCAAAGAAAAAGATAAAGGGCAAAAAGGAAAAAGCCCTTGCCGCTTTGCGCTCGGTTGGCATTGAAGACCTCGCCAAAAAGCCCTGCAATAAGCTCTCGGGAGGTCAGAAACAGCGTGTTGCTATCGCCCGTGCTATTGTTAATGAGCCGAGCATGATACTTGCCGATGAACCCACGGGTGCGCTTGACACCAAAACATCAGCCGAGATAATGGAGTTGTTCAAGACGCTTAATTCACAGGGGCGGACGGTGGTTATTGTCACCCACGACCCGAAGGTGGCAGAGCAGTGTCATAGGGTCATTGAGATATCAGACGGAGAAATCGTTAGCTAAACCATTCATATATTATTGCAAATAAATGAAAGCTTAATACATTTATTGAAATGATAATAGGAGAACTGAGAAAAATGAGCGATAATCAATTGAATAATATAGATTTTTATAATCATATTACTGAGGAAGGACTTAATGCTATAATTGAAGAACTGGATAGAATTCAAGATGTTGATGCATATGACGAGGAATTGCAAAAACGTATCATAGATAGAGTAAAAGAAAAAACAGCAGGTGATTGAAATGAATATTAATAAAGGATTATTAGTATTGGGGTATTTGGTATAAAACAGTAACAAAGGTAGAGCACTCGGCTGTTAACCGAGTTGTCGTTGGTTCAAGTCCAACAGGGGGAGCCAAAAATGAAGAGATATTCACCTGTAAGCAGCACTTGATTTTGGAGGAGGCTGCTTGGAAGCTTGGTGAATATCTCTTTCACCTGTAAGCAGCACTTGATTTTGGAGGAGGCTGCTTGGAAGCTTGGTGAATATCTCTATTTTTTTATTCTATCATGTTTTTATTGCTTTGTCAATATCTTTTGTTAACTGTAATTGCTGGTATAATATTTTTATATCACCATATTCAAATCATTTGTATATATTGTTTTATAGTTGTTGCTGATACCATTTGTTTTATGTTTTAGTTCAGGCTTGCCCAGAGTGGCAACACCATATTTAATACATATCTCATCAGACAACTCACGCAGTTTTTTGAGCGTGATCTTGTTTGAATGATACTTCTTTCCGTCCTCAAAGCTGACCGAGTCAAACACAATATGACTGTGTATATGTTCAGCATCGGTATGTGTGGCGATGACACATTCAAACTGACTAAATTCCTTGTCTGCAAATTCCACAGCCATCTTATGAGCAAGCTTAGGCGAAAAATCATAGCCTTTCGAGTGCGACTGTTTACCCGCCCTTGTTCCATACCGCACAAAACGGCAGAGGTGTCTTTTGTTTTGGTTCGTATACTGCGGCGATGTATACATAATGCAATAAAGCGGCGTGGAGCCTTTGTGCACTTTGCCGATATTAGAGCGATAACGCACCGTAAAAAAGAATATCGTGGGTATTAAATACAGAGAAAGAAAAAAGTCGTAATGTACGCTTATATAATAAATAGGAGGAATGAAAGATGCCTAAAAATAAGGAAGATATACTTAAGGAATTAAAAGAAGATTTTAACAAGCTTCCGCCCGTTGGACAGACCAAGAAGGAGGATTACTTTGGGCTGATCGAAAAGCTTAGCAGCTACTATGTGGAGGGAACTGATGATTCGGCTGATCTGGTCGATCTTCCCGGTGCTGAGGCTGTTACTGACCAGATATACTCAATGTTTGATTCAAAGGACGGCGTTCTGTCTCAGGAACAGTGGCTGAGAATACAGGAATTCTACGATGCAATTATCGAGTATTCCACGCCGATGAAGATAGAACAGCGTACTAAGCTCAATCAGATTAAGGATAAGGTTAAGAACAAGGATATACCCGGTACAGAGTATCTGCTCGACGATGAGAGAGACGTCAAGAGTGACCTCGCCACTAACCTTTACATAACACAGAATCGTGAGCTTTACCAAAAGATAGACGGCTGCGAGCAGCTGATCAACACTATTTTTGAAAAAGCACAGAGTACCAAGGTGAATAAGACCGAACAGACTGAAGTGAACGGCGTAAAGCAGACAAAGACTGTCAAAGCCAAGTGCAGTTCTGAACTGATCAGTTTACGACGCAAAAAAATAGATGTGCTCATGCAGAACTATCCTCAGGAAATAAGGGATAATAGTGAAAAGTATCTCGAACACGGCATGGCTTTCAAGAATACTGTTCCCTACAAGGTAAACAAAAACTATAAAGAGGGCGAGCCGATGATATCAGAGCTGCCTGAGTTTATAGCAACGATAGATTCCTGCACCGAACAGCAGCTTGAAGAGGAGTACCACAAGATACTTGATTCTGTCGATAATGTGGAAAGATTTGAAAAGGATGTAAAGGGTATTGCCGAAAATGCAAAGCTTATGCTTGAAGAACTTGACAACATAGAGCTTCCCGAGGGGAAAAAGAATCCCAAGGAATATCTCGAGATGCATAAAATGCTTAAAAAAATATCCACTATGACAGACCCAATCGTATCAGAAGATCCTAATGAACAGCCAAAGCAGCGCCATATATATCACAGCACCCTGAAAAAATATCTGAATGATCTTACGACCGCTTCAAAGAACTATCATGAGTATTATAAGAAAAACTCATCAATTATACATAAGGATGAGGAATATGAGAAAAAGCGTGCTGATATGTCTAAGCGTCTGATGAGCTTTGCAGAGCTGTCAAAGCCTGTTGCCGATCCGCAAAAATACGGCATGAATGATATACTCTCATCATTTGCACACAAAAAAGAAGCACGTAGTAAGCTGCGAAAGATAGAGATCGCAAGAACGAAAAAGGGATTTCACGAGTTTGGCCCGTATACCAAAAAGGAGATCACTGTTGCCGAAAAGATAGCGCAGGTCAAGGCAGCAGGTGAGGAAGCAAAGAGAAATGTCAAAATGGGCAGCGCCGAGTATGACAAGGCTATTGCGTCCCTTGATGATCTGTCACAGGCGAGTAAACTGTTTGAGGACATCAAAGCAAATAAAGATCTGGACAGCAACGGGCGAAGAGAACTTCTTTCACAGGTCAAAACAGCTCTTGAAAACTCAAAGAAGCGTATGGATGACTATATCGAGCGCAAGCGCAGGCAGGGTAAAATTCAGACAGGTGCTACCGCCGATTTGAAGTCGCAAAAGCGTATAAATGTCGTAAACAACAGCTTAAAGCTCATAAGCGATATGGACAGACAGATAGAAGACTACTACATTTCTCTCGAGCAGCAGGATGCACAGCTTTCTGAAGATATGGCAAATGAAATCAAGCAGAAAAACATCGACCTTGATGCACGCCGTGAACTTGAAAAGAATGCTGTGAAGAAACATTTCAGCAATGAAGAGAAGAACCGTAACGGCTATCTTAAAACAACGGCAAAGTACGCAAATAAGGGTATCAGTATTCTTGAAAACATACTTGTAAACAACGAGGATAGTTTCCTCACGCAGGAAAATGTAAACAAAGCGATCATCGCCATGGGTACTGTTGTATACCACAAGATGCTCACAGGTATGCCAAAGGATAAGATCGCAGAAATGGAGACTTGGAATGTAAAGGATTCTGATTATTCTAATAGCATTAATGAGTTTTCCAAATCGATGGAATTTTTAAATGTGATAGGTAATGTTGATGGTAATTTCATCGACATCGACAAGGAAATGGTGAAGGATTTTCTTTCAAATCCGGACAGATACGCCGAAAAGATAATAGATAACCGTAAGGCTGTCAGGGAGATAGAGAACCGTAAAGTCAACAGAGTCAATACCTATAATGATGAGATCAATCTCAAGAAGCCGATCGAAAATGACCCGAATCTTAAATTTTAATGCTGAAGTACTATAATGCAAACAGATAAAACAGACCGCTGTGAGTATTCACGGCGGTCTGTTCGTTATGTTGGTCTTGGTCTTGTACTGTGCAAAGAGTGTAAGAAAGGAACTTGACAAAATATAGCAATAGGTGTATAATTATGGTAACGGTGAGAAAGCTCTCATAGAGTGAGAAAACTTGACGAGGGTCGATTTTTCAGCCCTCGTTTTTAACATATATTAAGGAAACACCGCACAACCATTGTACGGCTGGTGCGTAAGAATAATGTTGCATGACGGTCTTTGTGCGGCGTTGTTTTAAAAGAAAGGACAGATCCGGTTGATTTTTCGTAAGATCAAGGAAAACGGTATCTCGCTGAGGCTCACATATCGTGTTATGATCATAGTGACCGTTGTGATCGCTGCCCTGCTTTTTTCAGAGACTTTTTTAACCACACTAAAACACAGCGAGCTATCAAATGCGACTGATAACTACATTGCTCTTCAGAAAAGCGCATATGACCTTATGAACGCTTCTGACTATCTGACTGAAGAAGTGCAGTGCTATACGGTTACAGGCGAAAGAACTCACATGGAAAACTATTTTTATGAAGCAGAAGTCTCGGCAAGGCGAGAAAAAGCAATAGATAATATGGTTCGCTCATGTGATGATGTGGACGCTGTAAGTGAGCTGGAACTTGCTATGTCGTATTCCGTAGAGCTGATGAACGATGAATACTACGCTATGAGACTTGTGTGCGAAGCACATGGTGAAAGCGATATGCCGCAGGCTGTAAAAAATGTTACACTAAAGCCTGAGGACAAAGCGCTTTCGGCAGATGAAAAAATGAAAAAAGCCAGCGAGATAGTACATAGTAATGATTACCTGAAAGTAAAAAATACGATCAGAAAAGATATGAACAACTGCCTGAACAAGCTTGAAGAAGATGAAAAATCTGCCCAGCAGCAGACCGATCAAGCGGTAGCACGGCACTCGCTAAGGCTCAAAATACTTATCATAACCGAAACGGCAGCAATAATCTTTGTTTTGTGGATAACCACACATCTTGTAATAAAACCTATACTTAAAGCAGTAAAGAAGATCAGAGAGGATAAGTCGCTGTCGGTCATAGGTTCATATGAGCTCAGGTATCTTGCGAAGACCTATAACAAAATGTATGATGCTTTCAAAAAGAGTATTGCAAGTCTGAACTATGATGCCTCTCACGACAAGCTTACAGGTGTATATAACCGTGCAGGCTATGATGTACTAAGACAGAACATTGATGTAAAGACTTCCGCTGTTTTGCTCATTGATGCTGATAACTTCAAATCCATAAATGATACCTATGGTCATACTGTCGGTGACTGTGTTCTTAAAAAGATAGCAAACACTCTTACCAATGTATTCCGCTCAGACGATTTGGTATGCAGGATAGGCGGAGATGAGTTTGCGATTTTTATGTTCAACATAACAAAAGATCTGAGAATGCTTATTGAGAACAAAGTGACTATGATAAATGAAACGCTCTCTGATACTACCGACGATACATTACCTTCGGTAACATTAAGTGTCGGCGTTGCATTCGGCAATTTTGCACAAGATGTATCGGAAATGATAGAACAGGCTGACATGGCTCTTTATAAAGTGAAGGAACGAGGCCGCCGTGGCTGCTGCTTCTATTCTCCGTGACCATACTGTACATAAAAACGTACTGCGCATTATATAAAGCCCTATATCCTGCTGTGCTTTTACGGCTTTTATTCAGGGCTCTGATAACAGCAATAACACAGGCCGCCGAGCACAGATGCGTTCGGCGGCTTTTTGGTGATGTTCTTACCCTGCTTGTGCAGCGTTGTCTTAAAATATTTACAAATATTTCTATCGTCTTTGCACCCATTTGCTTATTTCAGGGGGTATTAATATATAGAACAAAATAAATCAGGAGGAAAGCATTATGCCTATAACATTTGAAGAATGGCACGAAAAGACCAACGGAAAGGGCTTTACGCCTGCACAGATGAATGCACTGCTTGAATTCAAGGGAGCCGCATATGGGCTTATCAGTGAGATCGAGGATAAAGACTTCGCCAAGGATACCGTAGATGTTACCCGACATATCAACAACCTTATCATGCCCGTAAGCATTGATAGTTCTGATGAGCGGAAGAAGAGCTGGGAGGAAAGCGCCAACTTCCTCGTGACTTACTGCAAATCTCTCGAAAACGCTAAAAGATTCAATGATATTGCCAATGCAGGCACAAAGCTTGAGAACCCGCTTCTCGGGCATAACTGCATCAAACTCGGCGCTTTTGTCGATACAGTAAGCAAGCAGTTTGATAGTACTGTTGATCCTCAGAGTGTTGACAGAAATTATGATCAATACCTCGAGGATAAAGAGAGGGTATATATTGCGGGTAAAGAGGCTTATGAGCGTGAGAATATCTCGTATGAGCGGGAAAAGGAAATGGCTGATAAGACGGCGCAAAGACATGATCGATCAGAGCGTGAGAGGCGCTACAAGTTTACTCAGGAGCTTTTTGATATGCGCAATAGCGGTCTTGAGGCACAGCACCGTATCAGCTTTATCGGCGGCGGCTCCTCCATAGAACTTGATAATCTCAAAGACGCTATCGACCTGTATACCGATTTCTACCAACACCCGCAAAAGCCAAAGTTCAAGGGAATGAGCGAGACCCGTCTGCTCGAGATAGTTGCAGATAAGGCTAAGACCTATATCGATACCAAGAGAAAAGAAGGGTTTTTCAATACCTCTGATCCTGACTGGCAGCCCAAATCCAAAATGGGCAAAAAGCGTTTTAATACTGCACTCAGCATTTTAGAAAATACAAACAAAAGGATCAGCGAGCTTAAGAAAGACGAATTGAAAGCAAAGGAGATCAAAGAATATTCTCAGTTCATTAACGAGAGCGAGAAGTCGAAGATCAAGCAGGATGATTTGGATACTCACGAGAAAAAACTTTACGACGAGCCTGATTTTTCATATAAGACCGAGCGCTACTTCGGCGCTGTTCGTCAGTATCTCGGAAATGATCCGGCTCAGACGAGGAAGAATCATACAAAGCTGTACACCTCTGTTATAAAGCTTGACAAACTGCTGGACGGACTTATAGAAATATCTGATGATCCCAAGCGTATTGAAGAGCTTACGGCTCATAAAAAGGCGCTTTACAGCCTGCGCTCATACTCTGCCGATATAAACGGAAACCACACAAGATCATCAGTAAAGAACAATAAGGATATTGAAGGGCTGAAAAATCTGAAGAATGGACTCCTTAACGGAAAGCTTATGGAAGACCTTTACCGTGAAGCAATGCTCAGCTCTTATGCAGAAGGTGCCGGAGAATTTATGGACAGCCTGAGGACGGTTTCTGATGCCGCAGCTCTCGGCCTTGATTTTAATGCGCTCGAACAGAAGGTCGCATTTCTCAATGCCCCCATAAATAAGAATGAAAAAGCAAACTCGGTAGGTCTGAATATCATCAATAATCTTATTGAGAGTAATGGTCCTGATGCTATGGATGAGATCGTAGAAGATATCTACACCATGTCAAAAAATTTCGATACACTCTCAGACGTATATAGAAATGAGCCTATGAGTCTTGATCTTAAGAAAATTGCACTTGCATTTTCTTCGCTTGGTGAAGTGCTCGAAACCGACAACTCTGTTGATGAGATCATTAATGATCACGGACATCTTGAGGCTCTTGATAAGGACCTCATGCCCCTCGAATCCTTAAAGGAGATAATGCTCGATAAGGATAAAGTCACCTCTCTGATGCTTAGTTCACATGATCTGGGAATTGAGGGCAACGAGATTCTTTTAGGTGCTTTATTGATGGCTGACCCGGAATTCTATGAAAAAAATATGGATACTATCGATAATAATCTGATGAGCGGTACGCAGGCAATAGAGAATGAAAAAAGAGCTAAAGCCCGTGAGCTTGCAGAAGAAAGAAGAAAGCAAGTACTTGAAAATGCAACGAAAAATATAAAAGATTTCAAAAAAGTCAATGATTCGATAGAGAAAAAGAAAACGTATATAAATGAGGAACTGACTAAGCTTGGTGATCTTGATAAAGAGTTCGATGAGCTCAGGAATGACAATAAGGATATTAACAAAGAAAGACCCAGGTATACGCTTTCTCAAAAGGAATCTCCTGAGTTTTCAAAGGCTGTCGAAGCAGACAGAGATATGCTGCACACAACAGCCGATAAGCTTATGCAAACACAGCAGATCAGCAATAAGGATATTAAAAATATGAAGGTCGGCATAAGCAGGATCATTGCTGCAAGTGTACTTGTAAAGAACGGAGACAGATCCTTTGATAAAGACTGGGATCAGCGCCGTAACGATCTGGCCGAGGTTATCGTCAATGATAAGGCAACTATTTCAAAGGTGATGAGTCCGGCAGGCGAAACGGATCATATTTACAAAACAGCAAAGCTGATAAAAATGGCCGATACCTTAAACGGCAACGGCCTGCGTCAGGAGTATATGAAGTGCAAGTCTCCCGAGGCCTCGAATAACAACGTAAACAGCGAGCACGTTATCAGGAAAAGCACCTCTGTTCATTCAGAGCTCGGAAGCGGCTCTTTCTGACATAAAAGCCGAGTCTCTCATAGATGAACTGACCCCAAAAAGTTAGACAAACTTTTAAAAGAAGATTTATGCAAAGCGACTAAGAGAAATCTTGGCCGCTTTTGTTATGCAACAGCGAGCCTGTATTTAACATGTGACATACCATCGAGTTTGAGTTTGATGCGTTTTGTATTGTACCACTCTATGTAAGCATGAAGTTCGGATATGAAATGCTCAACAGAGTCAAACTGCTGTAAATAGAGTAGCTCCGTCTTGAGTAATCCAAAGAAGTTTTCTGTACAGGCATTATCAAGACAGTCGCCTTTTCTTGACATAGGTACTGCGAGGGATACAGGCTACATCAATGAGCAGACCTATCTTGTGTTCATGCCTCAGTTCCCAAATCACTTATGCTTCTCGTTCTGCATTGTTTCAACTACTTTGATCTTAAATTCGGGTGTGTATCTCTTATTTGGTTTTCCTTTAGGCATAAAAAAGCCCCCTTTCGTTAGATTTCTAATTGGTATGTTTCTATTATACCACATTGTCTAACAAAAGGGGAGCTTTTCAAAGACGATTGACCCCACATACACAGCTGAAGGATATACTCTGTATACCTGCTCAGTATGCAAATACAGCTATAAGGTTGATATCAAGGCAAAGCTTAGCCGTCAAAGCATTAAAAAAGCAAAGGTAAGCAAGATTGCAGACCAGGAATACACAGGCAAGGCCTTAAGTCCAAAATTTACTGTCAAGCTAAACGGTAATACACTCCACTTGAAGAAAGACTATACTGTAGAATACAAAAACAACAAGAATCCTGGTGTTGCGACTGTAATTATCAAGGGCAAGGGCGAATATACAGGTTCGGTCGTTAAGAAATTCATAATCGTTCTTGAGGGTACGAAGCTTAAGACTGTAAAATCAAAAAAGACCGGGCAGTTCAAGGCTACATGGATAAAAACTACTAAACCTGTTTCGGGGTATCAGATATCCTATTCGACGTCAAGCAAGTTTAAGACTGGCAGCACTAAGTACAAAAAGACGACCAAATCATCTATCACAATAAATAAACTTAATAAGAACAAGACATACTATGTCAGAGTACGCACATACAAGAAAGTTGGCAATAAAATCTACTACAGCAAATGGTCAAATGTTAAAAAGGTCAAGATAAAAAAATAACAGTAAACGCAAGCTGATCTTTGACAACAAATCATAAAAGCGCATAATGAAATAAGCCCTCCTATGGTGTAACAACAAACCATAGGAGGGATTTTATTCATTAATACAAAACGTCAATCTGTGGGCGGTGATACTTTACAATTCCCCGCCGCTGTGATATAATGATAACAGAGCATGATCTGTTATCGTAAAGGGGGCGTAGGCGGTGATTCACATTATCAGCGGAAACGGCAAGGGTAAGACCTCTGCGGCTGTGGGGCTTGCTGTGCGTGCGGCGGGCGCAGGGCTTAAAGTGGCGTTTTTTCAGTTTCTAAAAGACGGGCGCTCGTCGGAGATAGCTGTGCTAAAGGCAATCGACGGCATTACTGTAAGGTGCTGCGTGGAGTGCAGGAAGTTCACCTATGAAATGGACGAGAGCGAAAAGAAGGCCGTCATCAAAAGCCAGCGGGTAATGATGAATGAAGCCGCAGCGCTTCTTCGTGAGCAGGCTGTAGATATGCTCGTACTTGATGAATTCTTTGCGGCGTACAATACGGGCTTTATTGACCGTGAAGCGGCTGATACGCTGGTGTTTGGTTGCCCTGATAATGTCGAGCTTGTGCTCACGGGCAGAGAGCCTGCGGAAAAATTCTGCAAGGCGGCTGACTATCACAGCGAGATACGCTCGCTCAAAAACCCCTACGACAAGGGCACACAGGCTCGCAGGGGGATAGAGTTTTAAAGCGGCGTTTTTGGAGGAAAATATGACACTTAATCAACTGAAATATGTAATAGAGATAGCCGAAACAGGCTCGGTAACAGCGGCGGCACAGAGGTTGTTCATAGCGCAGCCGAGCCTTTCAAAGGCAGTAGCCGAGCTGGAAAAAGAAATGGGCATAACCATATTCGCAAGGACGAACAGGGGAGTTTATCTCACAGAGGACGGAACGAGGTTTCTCTCATATGCAAGGCAGATAACCGAGCAGGCGGAGCGCCTTGAAAGCGAGTATAAAGCCTCCCCGCCGCCGAGGAGGATTTTCTCGGTATCGTCACAGCATTATGCATTCGTGGTAAATGCCTTTGTCGAGCTGGTGAGGGAGTATGGCAGGGATAAGTATGAATTCACCCTGCGTGAGCTAAAGACCGCCGAGATAATCGAGGACGTGCGCACACACCGCAGCGACATCGGCATACTCTACCTCAGCCGCTTCAACCGAGAGGTGATAGAGCATATACTCAAAAGCGAGGAACTCAGGTATGAAAAGCTCTTTACGGCAAGCCCTCACGTTTTTGTCAGCCGTAATAACCCGCTTGTGGGGCGTGAGTCTGTGACTTTAGATGATTTGAAAGCTTTCCCAAGGCTGACATATGACCAGGGGGTGAAGAACTCATTCTACTTTGCAGAGGAGCTGCACATCACCGAGTATGCCCCAAAAAGCATTATCGTTTCCGACAGGGCGACGCTTTTCAATCTGCTCATTGGCCTTGACGGCTACACTATCTCGTCGGGCGTGCTTAGCGAAGACCTCAACGGCACTAACATCGTGGCGATCCCCCTTGAAAGCGATGAGCGTATGGACATAGGCTACATCATAAACTCCGACCGACCGGCCGATGCTATGACAGAGCGTTATCTTGAGCATCTTAAAGGCTACATCGCAAGCTATAACTGATTTTACCCGCTCACGCAAAACGTGGGCGGCTTATTATATCCTGATATAGCTTTTGGCTATGGCACTGCATAAATTATATGTATTTTACATTTCTGCATATATATGTTATAATCATATCATTAAATCACATAGGTTTAGTATGAATTTGGAGGAATGTAAAATGAAAACATCAATAATCGGCTACCCCCGCATAGGTGGACTGCGTGAACTTAAATTTGCAAGCGAGAAATATTTTAAGGGCGAGATAACCGCCGCAGAGCTTGAAACGACTGCAAAAGATATACGCATAAGCAACTTAGAGCTTCAAAAGGCAAGCGGCCTTGACTTTATCCCCTCAAATGATTTTTCGTTCTATGACGGTGTGCTTGATACGGCTTTCCTGCTTGGTGCTGTTCCTAAGAGATACACAGATTTAGGGCTTTCGGTGCTTGATACATACTTTGCGGCTGCAAGGGGCTATCAGGGCGATAAGGGCGACGTTAAGGCGCTTGCTATGAAAAAGTGGTTCAACACAAACTACCACTACATCGTGCCCGAAATTGATGATGACACAGACATAAAGCTTTCGGGCAGCAAGCCCTTTGACCTGTTTACCGAGGCGCTTGAAAACGGCGTAAAGACCAAGCCTGTTATCGTGGGCGCATACACATTCTTAAAGCTTGCAAGATACAAGGGCGCAAAGACCGCCGCCGATTTTGCTGACAAGGCAGCAGCAGCTTATGCACAGCTTCTTGAAAAGTTTGCAGCACTTGGTGCCGAGTGGGTGCAGTTTGACGAGCCGTCGCTTGTTATGGATATGAGCGGTAGAGATAAAGCACTCTTCAAGGCTCTGTATGAGAAGATTCTTGCACGCAAAGGCGGCGTCAAGGTGCTTGTGCAGACCTATTTCGGTGATGTGCGTGATGTTTACGCAGAACTCACATCGCTTGATTTTGACGGCATAGGCATTGATTTTGTCGAGGGCAAAAAGTCGCTCGAACTTGTTAAGAAAGGCGATTTCCCGCAGGGCAAGACACTTTTTGCAGGCGTCTTAAACGGCAAGAACATCTGGCGCTGTGACTACGAAAAGGCACTTGCAACACTTGATGAACTCAAAGCCTTTGCGCAGGATATTATTATCAACACCTCCTGCTCGCTTTTGCACGTTCCTGTGACCCTTGATAACGAAAGCAAGCTAAAGGAAGATGTAAAGAAGCACTTTGCCTTTGCGCAGGAAAAGCTTTCCGAGCTTGCAGACCTTAAGAAGATAGCGGCTTCCGATACCCCTAAAGAGACTGCTGAATTCGTCAAAAATAAAGCCCTGCACAGCGAGGTGCGCTCGGGGCGTGATGACAAGGTAAGGGCTAAGGTGGCAGCGCTTACAGAGAGCGACTTTACACGCCCCACTGCATTCGCCGAGCGTGAGAAGATACAGAAAGAGCGCTTTGCCCTGCCGCTGTTCCCGACAACGACTATAGGCTCGTTCCCTCAGACGGCTGATGTTAAGGCCGCAAGAAAGGGGCTTCGCACAGGTGCTATCTCATATGACGAGTATGAGGAGTTCATCAAGGGCAAGATAGCAGACTGTGTAACTTTGCAGGAAGAGATAGGCCTTGACGTGCTCGTTCACGGCGAGTTTGAGAGAAACGACATGGTTGAATACTTCGGCGAGTGCCTGGAGGGTTATATCTTCACTGAAAAGGCCTGGGTGCAGTCATACGGCACAAGATGTGTAAAGCCGCCTGTTGTATGGGGCGACATCAAACGTTCAAAGCCTATGACCGTTAAGTGGTCAGCATACGCACAGAGCCTTACAGACAAGCCCATGAAAGGTATGCTCACAGGCCCTGTGACGATACTCAACTGGTCATTCCCGAGAGAGGACATAACACTCAGAGAGAGCGCTTTACAGATTGCCCTTGCTATCCGTGAGGAGGTGCTCGATTTAGAGGCTAACGGCATCAGCATTATTCAGGTCGATGAGGCGGCGCTTCGTGAAAAGCTGCCGCTCAGAAAAGCCGACTGGCGTGAGGATTATCTTGACTGGGCGATACCAGCATTTCGATATGTTCACAGCGGCGTAAAGGCAGACACGCAGATCCACACCCATATGTGCTACAGCGAGTTTGCCGACATCATAAAGGACATTGATGATATGGACGCTGACGTTATAACCTTTGAGGCTTCACGTTCTGACCTTACAATACTTGACGTGCTCAAAGAAAACAACTTCCGCACAGAGGTAGGCCCCGGTGTTTACGACATACACTCGCCCCGTGTGCCCTCAAAGGAAGAAATAAAGACGGCTATAGGCAAGATGAAAGAGCGTATACCCGCAGAAAAGCTTTGGGTAAACCCCGACTGCGGCCTTAAGACAAGAGGCAACGAGGAAACTGTTCCCAGCCTTAAGAATCTTGTGGCTGCCGCTAAGGAGGCAAGAGATGAAAACAGCTGAACTGTTTAAACATAAGACGGTATTTTCCCTTGAAGTATTCCCGCCGAAGCCCGGCGCTGATGAGGGAGTAATATACAAGACCCTTGACGGGCTTTCCGACATATGCCCCGACTTTATAAGCGTGACCTACGGCGCAGGCGGCGGCAAAAACGGCAGCAGCACCATAAAGATTGCGTCAGACATAAAGTATCGCTACGGTGTTGAGAGTGCAGCACATCTGCCCTGCATAGGGCTTTCAAGAGAGCAGGCAAAAGATATACTCGACACTATGAAAAGCAAGGGGATAGAAAATATTCTTGCGCTGCGTGGTGATATTCCGCAGGGCGAGGTGAAAAAG
This sequence comes from uncultured Ruminococcus sp., assembly GCA_902787365.1. Lineage (GTDB taxonomy): Bacteria > Bacillota > Clostridia > Oscillospirales > Ruminococcaceae > NK3A76. Next base: position 14,845 of record CADAGC010000017.1, read on the forward strand.
GGCGACTTTGAGCACGCAAGTGATCTTATAATCTTTATCAAGGAAAACTATGATTTCAACATCTTAGCCGCCTGCTACCCCGAAGCACACCCCGAGAGCGCAAGCCGTGCCGATGACATACGCCGCCTTAAATACAAGGTAGACTGCGGCGCAGACCAGCTTATCACACAGCTTTTCCTTGACAACAGCTACTTCTATGATTTTCGTGAGAGAACGGCCATAGCAGGCATTGAAGCCCCGATTGAAGCAGGCATAATGCCCGTGACAAACAAGCGGCAGATAGAGCGAATGGTGGCACTTTGCGGCGTAAAGCTGCCGAGGAAATTTATGCGTATGCTTGAAAGGTTTGAGTACAACGAGACAGCCCTGCGTGATGCAGGCATAGCCTACGCCATAGACCAGATAGCAGACCTGATAACCCAGGGCGCAGACGGCATACATCTCTACACGATGAACGACCCTTATGTTGCAAAGCGCATTTATGATGCCGTGCATAATCTTATATGTGCAAATTCTCTGGTGTCATGATATAGGGTATTGACATTTATGAGATGATGTGATATACTTACATTCAAGCAGATAACTGTATTTAACTTGAGCAATCGGCGCTCTGTGTCTTTATATGGTTATCTGTTTTTTGTTTGGAGTATTATCAGATGCTTGACATTTCATCGCAAATATGCTATACTATTTTCGAAGCTAATGAGTGTTTCGTTTGGGGGCGATTGTAGCCCTGAAGACTGAAACACATCATTGGCTTTTTTGTTTTTATGGCGGTCGGGAAATGTTATGACATACAATGTTTATCAAATCTTCATATCCACATAATAACTTTCCCCCATAAAACGATACTATATATTCAGAGCAAAACGCACGAAAGGAGGGGCGGATTTGAGCAGCGAGAGCGAGCTTTTTGATAAGATATACTATGAAACAAAGGCTGATATTTACAGATATATCTGCATTCATTGCAGGAGTATTGGTGATATAGACGATATTTTTCAGGATACATATATAGCACTTTTTGAGTATCTTCAAAGGCACAGGGGTGTAGCTGTCAAAAGCCCTGCCGCTCTTTTGATAACTATTACAAAGCGTGTGCTCATAAAGTATCATTTTGGGCTTAAACGGCGGCGGGCAGAGTGTTTTGCAGAGGAGTCGGCGGGTGATGATGACGAGCAGATGCTTGTTAAGATAAACAAACTGATACTTAAAAAGCCGCCGCTTGTGCAGAAGATATTTCTTATGCGCCACAGTATGGGAATGAGCTTTGCGCAGATAGCAGACGCCATCGGCAAGCGTGAGGGGACTATCAAGGCGCAGTATTACAAGGCGATAGCAGACATCAGGCGGCATCTTGAAAAGGAGGGAGACAAATGAACGACATAAGAGCCGAGGAGCTTATAGCAAGAAGCATAAAGCGCTTTCATGGCGGAGCTGTGCTCGATATGCCGCCCGAGCGTTTCAGGCAGAGCATGGCTGTCGCAAGGGTAAGGCCTGCGGTGTCATTTGCGGGGGCGTTAGCGCTGTGTGCTGTGGTTATATTCTCAGGTGTAGTAGGGCTTGTAAGTATAAATAGCCTAAATCAAGCTACAGACGAGCCTGCTTCATCTGTACTCTTTTACGGACAGGAAAATCAAGGTGATAATGCGGCAGAAGTGCTCAAAATCTACGGTAATTCGGTGAGCGCCCCTTTAACAGTTGGCACGCTAAAGGGCTGTGCAGAGCTTAAAGACAGCAAAAAAACAAACGGCGGCTATACTCTGACATTTTGCAGAAAGAACACCGATCAAATATGCTTCAAGGCTGAGGCTGACGATATATCTGACGAATGCGCAGTAAGGCGGCTTTATGTAAAAAGCGAATTTGCGGCGGCGTGTGATGTGAGCGTTTGCGGAATAACTGTCGGCAGCAGCACAGCACAGGTCATTGATGACTACTACAGCGGCAGGGCAAGGCCTGCATACCTGCCTAAAGAAATATATCAAAGCGGCTCGTTTTTATACAAGCGCAAGGGGCTTGACGGCTTTGATATAAGCTTTGAGATAAACGATCTGAACAGCGTTGTGACTGGTATTGTCATAACACCTGCGGAGAATAACGTATGAAAAGGATAGCTTTATCGTATATACTGCTTGTGTTAGCAGCGGCGTTGTGCTTTGGTGTGAGCCTTATCATACAGAGGGCTTTGATACCCGAAATAAATGCAGCGCCGCAGGTGAGCATCAGCGAGAACACACAGTATCTCAGCGTCACACCCACGGCGATGTTCGGCACAGACGGGGTGAGCATAGGCTATGCAAACGGGCTTGTGTATCTGGCATATGATGACGGCTTGTATGAGTGCGACACCGAGAGTGACGTGTGTACCAACATCTATGAAAACGCCAAGGGGCTTAGCTGCATTTGCCCATACGGCGGCTATATCTATGCGGTATATCTTGAATACATCACAGGCAAGACGATATACGAGGGGTATGAGGTATACCACATAATTAAGATCGACTATAACACCCACGAATCAACTACACTCTACACAGCCGAGCAGGGGCGTGAGATACGCTGCATGGCGATGACGGCGCAGGGTGAGATGTATTTTATAGAGCGTGACGGGTATGATGTGAGCAAAAGCTTTGTGCCGCAGCAAGGCTTCTTATATTCATTACGTGAGGGCGGCAGGCCGCAAAAGCTCACCGCTGCTGACTGGTATTACATAGATGACAGACGCCTTTACATCACACGTTATAATGCAGGTGATGACACAGAAAAGCTGTTTATCAGCGACATCGGCTGTTATGACAAGCTTACTGACACAGGGCTTGCTGTCGGCAGGAACATCAGCGAAAACGGCGGTGTCATGTTCTCGCCCGCTGGGGATAGCATTTACTACACAGATGACAATTACGACCTTTGCCGATATGACATCAAAAGCGGCAATAGTGAAAAAATATTCGGCTTTGAGGGCGACAGGCTGATATATTATTTTGCGGTTTTTGATGAGAGAATGATTCTTCTTGTGCGTGAGCAGATGAAGGACGAGCGCTGGTGCTATGTGCTCTATTACCTTGATGAAGATAACAAGCCCGTGAAGATAACCGATGACATAACGCTCAATCAAGGGCAGAAGTATATGTTTGAGTGGATAGAGTGTATGGCTATGTTTTCGGGGGATGATGTGTTTTTGCTGGCGACTTATGACCCAAATATCGAAAACAAAGTGTATGTGATAGACAAAGATTTTCAGATGCATCTTGTTGCACAAAGCGGCGAGTGGGATTATGAAGCATATGAGATGATGAAAGACGGAATGTCGGGGTGATTATATGCACATATTAGAGGTAAAAAACTTATCAAAGCGCTACGGCAAAAAGCAGGCGCTAAGCGGTGTGAACATCACATTCAAAACGGGCATAAACGCCCTGCTCGGCGCAAACGGCGCAGGCAAGACAACTATTATGAACTGCATAAGCGGCGTTATAAAAAAGTCAGGCGGCGAGGTCGAATATGACGGCGAAGATGTTTTTAAAATGGGCGAGCGCTACAGGGAAAAACTAAGCTTTCAGTTCCAGTCGCAGCCCTTTTACCCCTCATACACGGCGTATGAGTTTTTAAAGCTTGCGGCGATATTAAAGGGCATTGACAAGCAAAACACCGACAGCGAGATAAGGCGTGTGCTTTCACTTGTAAACCTATCGGAGAACATAAATGACAAGATAAAGTCATTCTCTGGCGGTATGAGACAGCGGCTTGCAATTGCGCAGACGATACTCGGCTCACCCGAAATACTGATATTTGACGAGCCCTCGGCAGGGCTTGACCCCTTTGAGCGTGAGCAGTTCAAGCGCATAATGGTGAGCCTTAAAGAGTGCTGCATCATAATAATATCAACCCACATAGTGTCGGATATCGACACGATAACAGACGAGCTTATAATACTCGACAAAGGCTCGGTAACAGCAAATGACAAGCCCGAAAATTTGTACAGTAAGATAGACGGGCTCGTGTGGCAGATACCGAGTGAGGAAAGAGAACTGCTGCCATTTGAGAAGCTGTATTTTGATCTGCGGGCAGGGCGGAAGAGGGATTCTCGGCGGTGAAGACAAATGAGACTGCTTTTGTTTATGCTTGGGCGCAGTATAAAACCTGCGGTTTTGATAACGGTTTTTGTGAGTGTTGTCTCCTGCGTAATGCTTACTTTTTGTGAAAAAGGCGGCTATGTGTTTGACAAGGAGTATGACAGCGTTTTCACATCACTTGAAGCCGACACGGCGTATGATAAAGTATCTGAAATGGCAGACAACACCCGTGCGCAGAATGATGACCTTGCAAAGCGAGCGGGTGACTACATAGCCGCCCACACAAAGCCGGGCTCAACGCCGCCCGTGCTGCCTGACGGGCTTGCAGGGCAGGCAGTTCGTGCGGCACAAAAGGGCGGCGATAGTTCATCGGCAGGGCAAAGTGAACTGTACGAATTTATGGGCAGCTCACTCAAAGACGGCAAGGAGAGCGAGCAGCTTATAGGTGACAAGCTCTCTGGCTATAAAAGAAACGCAAGGCGTGGTGTAACAGATGAGTATTCGCTTGCATTGTCGGCTGTACTTACAAGAGATTACGAGCAGGTGCTTGACAATCAGCAGTTGGCTGACAAGCTTTATGACACCCGTGCGGCAAATACGTATTTAGAGTATATTGAAAACGATATGCTCTTTTTTGTGCTCATATTTTTGATATGCTTTTCATCGTTCAGCAGCGAGCGGCAGAGCAGGCGGCTTTCAGCCTTTGCGATAACAAAAGCAGGTGCGGGGCGGTTTATCTTCTGTAGAATCATAAGTGCTGGCTTGGTGTGCGGCGTGTGCGCAGTTATCTACTGCCTGTTGCAGTTTTGCGTGATGTGCTTAAGCGGCGGGGCGGGCTGCCTTGATATGCCGCTGCAATATTTAAAGGGCTATGCGCTCTCATCATATGCTATGAGCTTTGGCGGGCTTTGCATAGCAGCGGTAGTTCTGCGGGTGCTGCTTGCAGAGGTTTTGTGTGCGGCTATGCTGCTGCTCTCGTTTCTCTCAAAGCGAAACATCACAGCGGGGCTTATCTGCTTAGCACCTACTGCGGTCATGATAGGGCTTTCAAAAAGCGATAACAGCACAGCGCAGTTTGTCACCTGCAAGTTTTCATTTCTGTTCGGCGGCGAGGGGTATGTGCGGGTGTTCTCTACGCCTTACCCTGTGGTGTGGCTTTATGTGTTGATATGCGCATTTGCGGCTGGTGCGTTGTTTATAACACTTATCGCACAAGGGCAAAGGAGGGAGTACTGATGCTCAAAGCGGTGCTGTATGACATCTTCAAAAAGCACACCTTGCTTATACTCATCATCATAGCTATGATAGCTCTTTCAAAGGCCTTGTGCATATATCTGCAAAGCAGGCAGGAGTTCAGCCCCTACTTATCAAGCGAGGGCAAAGAGTGCTTTGAGCGGCTGTTAGATGACTCGCAGGATATGACCCTTGAAGAGCGCTCTGCGTTTATCTATGACAGGCAGCAGACCGCCGTAGCGCCTTATGAGCAGGAGGCTGTGTCGAGATATTATTCGCTTTTGCAGGGGTGTTACCGTAGAAAGGGCTACACCGACTACGCTAAAAGCGGCAGGGGGATAATCGACATTCTCGTGCCTGATGACCTGATAAAAAACAAAGACTTCTACGCCGCCCTTGACGAGCCGACAGTTATCGACACCGACTCGTTTAATAGGCTGCTGCGGCTTTTGTCATTTGACATAACGCCCGTGTGTGTAATGCTCTTGGTTGGCGTGCTCACAGCCGACAGATTCGAGCGTGGGCTTGACATGGTGATTGCAATATCAAAGCGCAGGGGAGGTTTTTACATCACCCACACCGCCTGCTGTGTCAGCTTTGTGGTGCTTGTCTATACAGCAAGCTTTTTTTGCGACGTTATTATCAGCGGCAGCGCACGGGGCGAATACCTCACAGCCGCCTTTGCAAGCACGGGCTTTTCAAGCAGGGTCGATGCTTCTGTTTTCGGAATGATATTATGGCTCTATCTGTGGGGACTTATCTCGGCGGTTTTGTGCTATGGCTGCTTTGCGGCCTTTGCAAGGTTTGCCCGATCCACAAAGGGCTATATGCTCGTCACATCTTCGTTTATTCTTGTGATGACTGCGGCGGCTGTCTATATAAACGGCTCGGCGCCCTATATGTTTGCAGCTCTCAGCGATAAAGGCGATATGCTCTCAGGCATATGACGGCGATGTTTGTGTCTGTATCTCCTGTTCATTGGATTATTTGAAAAAATATCAAAAAATATGCACCCGTTTTGGGAAAAGTGGGGTATTACTTATGTAAAGCGCCAAAAAGCGCATATGTATGTAATATCAGGGGGAATAGATCATGCCATTATTTACTTATGATGAGTTTGTAGAAAAGAATAAACGCCCCGATGCCCAGAAAGGCAGCCATGTCTTTGTTCAGGGCAGCGACCAGGCTAACACGTTTAATAGTTTAGGAAACGCTTTATCCCAAATTATAAAAGCTTCTAGAGAAGAGGATACGGAATTAACGGCAAGTATTACATCAGCTGAGGGATTCAGTGCTATAAGGGATAAGAAGCAGAATCTTGTTGACTTCAGAAGTGCTTATAATGAGTTTGACACAAACCTCAAATGGTTTGCCAATATGCAGATAACCGACAGCGAAGCCACTAAGAAAGCATACGATCAGACGCTTAAGAACACTATGACGTTTGTTGACTTCCTGCTCAAAGGTGATAACTACAACACCTTTATGCGCCTTGCAGAGAGGAGTGAGCCGGGCTTTTCGGATAAGGCAAAGTCTTTCTTTGATACCCTTAAGATACTTAATGAGTCATTCGGCGCAGAGATAGACATTCCCAAATTCGAGCAGAAGCACGCAGAATATAAGGTGATAAGAGCGCAGGAGCTTAAGGCCGCCGAGAGAAAGCCCTTTGAGGACAGCGGCTGGACTTTTGCAGGCGAAAACCCCGATGAGCTTGTTGCTGACTCTATGTCTCTTCAAGACTTAGAGAATTCGCTTGGCGGCAGGATAACCAAGGCAAAGCATGATTATGACAACGCTAAGCTCACAGGCAGAGGCAGCCCCCAGTACAGGGATATCGAGACAGCATATAACGAGCTTAATAAAAAGCTCAAGCGCCTTGTGAGAGGTCAGATGGAACTCAGCAAGAAAGACGTTGTAACTGCTGCTGACTATGAAAACCTTAGAACAAGCCTTGAAAACCTTAAGAACTTTACCAAGGACTTAAAGGAAGCCACAGGCAAGTATTATGAGCATAAGCAGACCGACGGCAGAGGCCAGTGGGGTCCTAACAACACAAACAAGAACGCAAGACGCCGTATTGCCGCTGCACAGGGTATGGACACTATCGCAGACCTTATTGACACTTATGTTGATAAGAAGCTTGCGCAGCTAAACGAACATCTTGAAGCCAGGAGAGAGGCCAAGGCACACGCTAATGATGTTATAACATCGTCCGTAAAGCCCATAACCTTTGATGAATGGTCGAAGAAATTCCCCTGTGACACTTATGATTATGTACGTGAAAACAAGCCTGTGCCCGATGAAGTGCAGCGTATCCATGATCTTGCAGAAGAATTATATGGATGTGTGAGTAAGCTTGACGGTTACGCAGGTATAATGCTGAGTAAAGAGAAGAATACAGAAGCATTTAATTTTATAGAGAATCTTAACCTGCTTGCCAACCATAGCAGGCCTGCAAATAAATATGATGAGGATTTTGACAAAGCTAAATGGGAAAAGGAATTGAACGACGCCGTTAAAGCGGTAACGGGATTTATTACCGACGGCGACAAGTATGCCAAAATGATGGAGACTCTTGAAGAGGTAGATAAAAAGACTAACTGGACAGGCACACCTATGAGCACGGTGGGCGGCATGAGGAAAGCTTTAGATGCCCTCGGCAAGATGCACGGCATAGGCATCAATGTTGCCGCCCTTGATAAGAAAGTCGCCGACTACAAGGCTATGAAGAATGCCCCCAAGCCCGAAGTCAAGGAACAGCCTAAGCAGGAAGCGCCCAAGCAGGAAGAGCCCAATAATCGCATAACATACGAATCCTGGAAGAAGAAATATCCCATATCAGCCGAGCTTTATGATGAAGAAGATTATGATGTAGATTATGAGGACATAAAGAAAATAGATGAGCAGGTAAAAGACATTGCAAAATGCTTTGTTCGCTGTGAAACCTATTGTTATACAACTACCGGTGATACAAAGAAAGCGTATGATAAGCTTATGGGCTATACTGATGAGATCAGAAAGCTGACTTATTATGCTGAATTGCTGGAGGATGATAAAAAATTCACGCCGGAGGATTGGGAGAACAGGATAAACAACAGCGTCAAGGGCTTCAAGGAATTTATAACAGATGGTGACAATTACGCACTTCTTCAGCAGAGGGCAGAAGAGTATGGTGAACAATTCCCTACTGATAAGATAGATCACCCAACTACTTTTAAAAACTATATCACCCACATGAACGAGCTCTATAACGCAGGAATTGATATTGCTGCCCTTGACAAGAAGTATGAAGACTTCAAAGCTAAGCAGAACGCTCTCAAGCAGGAAGAGCCCAAGCCCGAAGTTAAGGAAGAGCCTAAGCCCGAAGTAAAAGAAGAGCCTAAGCCCGAAGTAAAGGAAGAGCCTAAGCCCGAGGTAAAGGAAGAACCCAAGCCTGTAGTTAAGGAAGAGCCCAAGCAGGAGATCAAGGAAGAGCCCAAGGAGGAAAAGATCGACGACGACGTCGCTTCTTTGGTTAATAACAGGATAAACGAGATCAGATCGGATGACCGCATAAGCCATAGCGGAGGTATGCCCGAGATGGATGAGAATTATGTTCCTCTCGAAAACAATACCTTTAGTATGGATTTTACAAGAATTGAAGCTCCCGTTAACGAAGAAAAGATCGAGCCTGAGCCTGAAAAGGAAAGCCCCGCATTCGCAGATGCGCTTAAGGCAGACAGAGATGCAATACAGGCAGCTGTCGATCACAAGAAGCTCAACCGCTACATAAGGGGCACTGACTACGAGCCTATAAAGCACGGCATAGCCAAGACTATCGCCGCTAATATGGTTTCAAGCAAGATGAGCCCCGAGGACGAAGGCTTTGCTCAGGAGATAGAGTATCAGGCAAATCAGATCAAGCAGCAGAAGGCATTTCAGGAAATGATGCGTGAAGCAAACGTGAAAGAAGGCGGCCTTGACGATCTGATGAACAATGTACTTAACGGTAACAGCAATGCTTTGAAATTCAAGTTTTTGGAATATGCAAAGCCCAAGGATAACAACCTCACAAACGACAGCATAAAGCCCAGCAACCCGAACTTGGCTATGGGCAAGTAATAATCTTAAACTAACACAAGGCAGAACGCAGAGTCTTAAAAGGCTTTGCGCCCTGCCTTGTTTTTTTAAAAATGAGATAACTTTCTAAAACTATGTGAACAAATATAAAAAGGTGTTGATTCTTGGGGGAATATGTGCTATAATGTATTGTATGTTTAAAACAACATACAGATAAGAAAGGTTAGAGGTGCTTTATTATGAAGAAGATAATTTCAGGCAAGGTAAGAGAGGTCTATGAGACCGATAACGGCGAGCTTATCATGGTAACTACCGACAGAATATCGGCATTTGACGTTATACTTGATTCTTATATCACCGATAAGGGCAAGGCTCTCAATCAGATAGCGCTCTACTGGTTTGACCTTACAAAAGACATCGTGCCCAATCACATAATCACGGACGATCTTTCAAAGATGCCCGCAGAGATAGCACAGGATAAGGAGCAGTATCAGGGCAGAACTATAATGACCAAGAAGCTTAAGATGCTCCCTTATGAGTTCATCGTAAGAGGCTATATGTTCGGCAGTATGTGGGGCGAATATCAGAAGACAAAGACTTTCTGCGGCCAGCCTGTTGAGGGCGAGTATCAGCTTGCACAGAAGCTTGCAGCACCTATGGTGACACCCTCTGTCAAGAACAGCGAGGGTCACGATGAAAATATAACAATGGACAGACTCAGAGCAGAGATAGGCACAGAGGAAGCCGACAGAATTGCTGACATCTGCGTTAAGATCTACAACAAGTGCTATGAAGACGCACAGAAGAAGGGTCTTATAATCGCAGACACTAAGTTTGAGTTCGGCTATGACGAGAACGGCGTTCTCACCCTCGGTGATGAGGTAATGACTCCCGATTCAAGCCGTTTCTGGGCTGCTGAGGACTACAAGACAGGCGTTTCGCCCAGATCTTACGACAAGCAGTTCGTTCGTGACTGGCTTATCGAAAAGGGCCTTAACGGCGTAACTCCCGCTCCCAAGCTCCCCGATGAGATCGTTGAAAAGACAGCCGCTCTCTACAAAGAGTGCTACACCAAGATTACAGGCAGAGACAGCTACAGATAATCTAAACTATACCAATAAGAGGTATCGCTTGCGTGCGGTACCTCTTTTTGTATGAAAAAATATCCCCGACACATTAAGCATCGGGGATAGGGAAGCTATTTAAGCGTTACTTTCCATTTTGCAAGATATTGCTTTAGCAGAGTGAGATCCTTGATGTTGACCTCACCGTCGCCCGTGACATCAGCATTAGACTTGTTGATGTTCACTTTCCACTTTGCAAGATATTGCTTTAGCAGGGTAACGTCCTTGATGTTGACCTCTCCGTCGCCGTTGACATCGCCCGGCTTGCGTGTTACAAGCTTCGGAATGTCGGTCACGTCCTTGGTCTGTGTGGTGAACGACTTGTCATCGAATGTCGCCGTGTAGGTAGTAACACCCATAGCTGTTGCCGTTGCAGCGGTCTTTACCTTTGAGGTTATCTTGCCCTGCTCGGTGATAGTGTCGCCGCAGGTCGAGCATTTGCCCGTCGCAGTACACTTCTTGCCGTCAGCCGTCCATGTGTAGGTGGGCTTTGCAAAGGTGTGTGTCTTCTGCGGTATCACATCAGTCTTGGTCGCCTTGCAGACAGTGCAGGTGACTGTCTTTCTGCCCGAAGCCTTGCAGGTCGCCGCCGATGTGACAACGCCGCTGTTCCATTTGTGGCCTGCGGGCTTTTCGCTCTCGCCCTTTCTTACGATCGTGTCGCAGTCGGGGCAGTAGTAATCGCCTGAGTTGCCTGCCGTGGTGCAGGTTGCAGTAGACTTGTTTATCACCTTGAGATTTTTGTGATATTTCTGAAGTTCATCAAAGTTCATTCCTGATGTGTTTACATCAAAATATATATTTTCCAAGCAATTTCGGCATTTATAATACTCTGTAATAGGGTGGTTTGCATCGGTGCATGCCATCGCACCATAGTGCCTCATATTGCTTGAGCCGATAGTGTGCAGGCTTTCCCACGGAATCCTTTTGCCTCTTTCAACAAGCAAGCCGCATTTTTCGCATATCGTGTCTGCCGCATTGCCGTCTACGTGGTTGACGCAGTCAGGGGCGTGGTAGCATCTTGCTATGACCTTTTCTTTGCCGCTATTGGTTGTTGTTACTACATCGCCGTTAGAGTTCTTTTCGATAGGCTTGCCTGTAGTAGTATTAGTCGGCAGCAGATAGTTTACACCTAATGCCTTGCCGTGGCCTGTTTTGGGCAGCACTTTGCCGTAATCAAGCACCTTGCCGCAGGCTTTGCAGATCGTATCGCCCGAGTATCCGTCCTTTGTGCAGGTGGCGTCTACCGCATTTACTTTGAAACGCAGATTTGAGATGGTTCTGGGGTGTTTGCATTCAGTAAATGTCTGATGGATCTCTATTTTGCCCGCGCCGTATACAGTACTGTTAACGACCCATGATCTGACATTGGGATCGTTTATGGTCTGAGTGAGCTTATAATATGAATCAAATGTTTTCTGATCAAGGCTGTACCAAACTATCTCCCAGCCCGTCTGTACCTTGTTTTCTACCTTAGTGGGGGTGAAGTATACAGTCTCGCCGTTTTTGACAAGAGTATTGGGGCCTGTGCAGTCGTAGTATTCTACAGGGTGATAGTTCATGCTCCATTCGATCACGTGGCCCTTTCCGTCGGTGGCATTCTGTATATAGCCACAGTCAGCACACCTGCGTTGTATAGCAGCTGTATCGCCCGATTTCATAGGTGGGTTATCAGCACCCTCCCACGGGCCGAAGTTGTGCGGCTCACGCACCTTTACAGGTTTTTTGAAGCAGCCGTCGCAGTAGCACCAGCCTGTGTGGGAGTTCCAGTCAGCTTTCCATACGTTGCCGTATTTATCAGTACACTCGCCCTTGTAGTTGGTGTAGCCTATATATTTATCTGATAGGTTGTAGTCCCAGTTTTCGGGGTCTGTGCCGGGGTTGAATTCTTCGCCAAAGTGGTTATCGTCCTGATAATAGCCTGTACCGTTGAAGAACGGTCTCATCTGCTCCGCATGGTTGTGGATATACACTTCATCGGCATACTTACATACCGTACAGGTCTGTGAACGGTAGGTGTGAGCAGCGTTTTCCCATACCCAGTTGTCATACTCGTGGGGCATAAGCTCTGTGTCTTCGCAGTCCATACCGTGGCAAGTCATATAGTGCCCCGAAGCAGTCGGGTTAAGATCTTCGGTAAATATCGTGTAGCAATGCTTTACAGTAAGTTTGGCAGCATTTGTCCATTTGGTGTTCTTGCCGTCTGAAATAAGGCATCTGACATATATGGTCTTGCCGCAGTCATCAGGCTCAATGCCAAGCCTGAGCATTGATGTCGCAGTACCTTTCTGACCAAGGTTATTGTCAGTAAGGTATTTCTTTGCTTTGCGTAAGCTTTCAAACTCGCTGTCCGAACCTGAATCATAGCTCTTGTACCAGCGGTAGGTCAGATTCTGACCCTGTGCTGTAACAGTAAACTTGACAAGATTATTGCTGTAGCTCCACTCGCTGTCAGCCTTTGCATTCTTATCGGTTACATCAGCTACAGCGTCCTTGGGCTGAGTGGTAATGGTTATGGGCATATCTTTTGAATAGCCGCAGACGGTGCAGTTGCCGTTCTTGTCAAGAGTGTGTGCAGCCTTGCTCGTGTAGTGAGCTGACTCGTCGCAGTATTTGCATTCTTTAAAGTGGTATGAAGCATTGAAACTCCATGTGTTTGCAGGGGTGGCTGTGTGGCCGTCAATGTAGCCTGCGTGGTAGGCCTTGAAGTGCTCGTCCCATTCATCACTTTTAACGCAGACGGGAGTTCTGCAATCGCAGCCCTCGTTGCGGCTTACCTCAGCGCAGCACTCTTCGCACAGGCCGCAGTCGTCACACTTGTCAACTTCACCGAAGCAGACACCGCAGTTAGCGCAGATGTGCTCGTCATCAACTTCAAGATAGCACAGCTCGCCGCAGGAGCAGCCTAAGTCCTCAGCCTCAACAAGGCAGCAGTCCTTGCACAGGCCGCAGTTGTCGCAGACCTCGCCTACAGTTTCAAGGCAGCTGTCGCAGTTTGCGCAGAAGTGTGAGTTATAGTCGGGGTCTTCGCAGCACATACCGCAGTCGGGGCACTGGTTCTCCTCGCAGCAGCTCTCGCAAAGACCGCAGTATTCGCAGGGCTCTGCATCGCTGTCATAGAAGCATACCTCTTCGCAGTTGGGGCAAAGCTCACACTCGTTCAGGCAGTGCTTGCCCTCGGCAGGGCATCTGTCATACTGGCAGTCGCCGCATTCGGGGCAGTGAGCTGCACAGCCGCTGCAAAGATTACAGTCGCCGCAGATGAACTTGTTGCCGTCTTCATCTTCTTCGCAGCAATCGTTGCACAGACCGCACTCCTGACACAGCATATCCTGGTCGTTGCAGAAGCACTTGCCGCAGTCTTTACAATGCAGTCCCTCATCCTTTAAGCAATCGCCGCAGTAGATCGTACCTGTCGCAGCGCAGGCATCAGGGTCGCCTGCATCCCATACAGTACAGCAGGTGCCGCAGACATCGCAGTGCAGCTCTTCAAGAGAGGCAATACACTCATCGCAGCAGCCGCACTCATCGCACAGATCACTTTCTTCATATAGCTCCTGACACAGCATACAGATCTCTTTGCCTTCAAGGTCATCAGCGTGCGCTGTCAGCGTACCATTCGGCAGCACGCCGCTGAATATGCTGAGCGCCAACACAAGTGATGTTAAAACACTCAGCAGCCGTTTTTTGGTTTTCTTCATCTTTTTCCTCCTTTGTTTATATTCGCCAAATTTGATAATAAATATATATTTAGCCATTATAATTTTACCATATATTTAGATTTTAGTCAATAGTAAAATATTCTTATTATCCCACAAAAAGCAACAAAAAAGCCGAGGTATGAAGCACCTCGGCTTTATCTGTCAAGTCGGTCATTCTTTATTTAAAAGCGAGCGCACAAGCTCACGCTTTTCATATAAAACGCACCCGCCCTCGTGGTCGTCAAGCAGTATATCGCCGCTTCGCAAAGCCGTAAATAGGGGAGAGCGCATAGCCTCACGCAGCGAGGTGTCCTTAACATTCACATCGCAAAACGGCGAGAATGGACAAGGCTCTGCACCGCCGTGAGAGTTGATGTGGAAGAACCCTCTGCCTGCCGCCACGCAGCCGCCCGAGGACTTCTCATCGCCCGGGAATGATATGAACACGACCTCTTTGCGCTCGTCACGCAGACGGACTAAGGCGTCGGTGAGGTAGTCACGCTCCTTGTCAGTCGGTGCAAGGGGAGAGCTGTCTTCTGAAACGGGCACATACTCAACGTATATTATCGCCTTGCAGCCCCTTTGCGAAAGGCTGTCAAGTAACGGCGCAGACGTGACCTCTTTGTAATTCTCGGTGGTAACTGTGACTGATGCGCCGAAAATAAGCCCACGCTTTTTGAACTCGTCCATATTCTTAACAAGGCGGTCATAGACGCCGCTGCCACGGCGGCTGTCGGTCAGCTCACGCCCGCCCTCTATGCTCATAACTGGCAGCAAATTGCGGCATTTGTCAAGCAGGGCGAAATATTCCTCGTCTATATAAGTGCCGTTAGTGAATATCGGGAATAGTATATCCCGCACGGTGCCTGCTTTCTCGATAACGCCACGCCTTATCATAGGTTCGCCGCCTGCAAGCAGTATAAAGCATATCCCCAGCCTGCCTGCTTCTTCAAATATCCTAAGCCATTCATCATCGGTCAGCTGGCTGACTGGCTCGGTGTCGGCGGTGGCGCTGCTGCACCTTGAATAGCACCCAGCACAATGCAGGTTGCACTTGCTGGTTATGCTCGCTATCAGAAAGGGCGGAATGTGTTCGCCATTATCCTCAAAAGCCCTGCGCCGCTTTGATGCCGCCCTGCTCGCTATTGCAAATTTCGCCATAAATGCCGATTCTTTCGGGTTTTTAAGCGTTGCCCTGAGTGCGTCGGTCACAACTCTCTCTACGCCCTTTGCCATGTATTCGTGTATATCAAATGCTTTTTCCATACTGTTCTCCTGTGATTTTCGGGTCTGTGGTGTTTTATCTATTTTAACATATTCTTGCCTTTGAGTCAATCCCACAGTGATTTGGGATTTTTTACATTTTTTTGCACCCATGTCGCAATTTTGGGGGTATTACTTACGGAACGCCTGAAAAAGGGCATGACAACGATATTTTTTAGGAGGAATCAATTATGCCTTACACCTATGATGAATTTATACAGAAGACAAAGAAGCTTAGTGATGCTCAGCGTGAAGCGTTAAGAGCATTTTCAATGATGGCCGGAAAGGTCCCGTTTAATAATACTCTCAAATATTCCAGCGAAGGCCTCAAGTATAACAACGAGGATTTTTTGAAATTCACAAAAGAAGGTGAAGCGTATACTACAGAGCTTAAAAAAATACTGCCCCCCTTTATCGGCGATAACATTAAGAATATATCTGATGATGTAAAGCCCGATGACAAGCAAATCTATGAAAACGAGCTTAAAAACCTTATGGCGTTTGTGTCATATATGGAACAGGGCAATAACTTCAATAAGTTTATGGATACCGCCATGTATGAGAATGGCAGGCTCATGGGGAATGACGCAAAGACTTACTTTGACCTTTTAACTGTTCTCAATGACGCATTCGGCGCAGGAATAAACATTGATGCCCACAGGCAGAAGCACGCAGATTATATTGCAGCAAGCAGACAGAAAAAGGCAGAGCAGCTTAAGGACGACGGCTGGGAAATTTCAGAGAAGCCCGCAGAGCCTGAGCTCACGATAGAGCAGAAGACAAAGCGGCTTGAAAAAGATGAGGAAGTCATATTACCGCAGTATAACAGAACATTTAAAGATTATAAGGATTCCAAGCTTTTTGGCCGTGGCAGCGACCAGTTTGATGATGTAGGCACAGCCATGGAAGAGCTTAAAAGTGAAATAATCCGTCTTTACACATATCAGTACAGAATGCGGTCGGGCGAGTACGGCAACCCGTCTTTAGAGAACTTTGAGTCATTGAGGACTGATATAGAGAATGTAAACAAGGCTGTTGAAAAGCTTAAGACCGCTGTAAATGCTTACTATGACCATAAAAAGACCGACGGCAAGAATCAGTGGAACGAGGATACAAGCAAGATAAAGAACAAGAACGCAAGAAAGCGTATCGAAGCCGTTAAGGACTGTGAGCATTTTGCAGACCTTGTATCGGAGATCATGACAAGGAAATCTGAGATAATAGATACTCACTATGAGATACAAAAGACCAGCAATAAGGTACTTGATCGTTTCCAAAAGGAGATAGAGGAGGAGAATAAAGCACAAAACGAGCTTCAATTCGAGATAAACGGCCAGCCGCTCAACATCGACGAGCAGCCTAAGGTCGAGGAAGTCAAGGCCGAAGCACCTGCTAATGATAAGTTCATCATAAACGAGCCTGAGAAGAAAGACCCTGAGGTCATAGACATCAACGAATATGATGACCCGAGAATACCTAACAAGGAAGAGCCAGTAAAGGAAGAGCCTGCTAAGGACGATACCAATTATGATTTCACTATCTCCGGCAAGGATTACGAGAAGTTCACAGAAGCTGTTAAGTATGAAAGAGATGCGATACAGCAGGCGCTCAACGAGATGAAGCAAAACGGCAACAAGCTCAACACAAAGGCAAAGAACACTATCAAGCTTGCACTTGGCGCCGTAATAGCAACAAGCGTTATTGCCGACACTGGCAAGATGGCACTTGATGATGAAAACTTCGGCCGTGAAAAGAGAGCGCAGGCACAGACTCTTGCAGGCAGCAAGTCGCCCCTTTCCACAATGGTAAGCAACTGCACCACAGTTGAGGAGCTCGAGCAGCTTTCGCAGAAGGCATTCACAAGAAACGGCAACGGGCTTAAGTTTGAATTCTTAAGCCACAAGAGCCCGAGCGTCACCAAGAGCTTTATCGACAAAAACCCCGAAATGGCAAAGGAACTTGGCACAGGCGAGCCTGTTTCCAAGCAGCGCATAATAAAGCTTCAGTAATAACAAAGCTAAACCCCTGTATTGCACTAAGCAGTACGGGGGTGATTATTTTATGCATCGAGCCTTTGCCTTTCAACAAGCTGCGCAAAATAGCCGCCTTTGGCTATCAGCTCGTCATAGCTGCCCTGCTCGGTAACGCTTCCGACGTCAAGAACGATTATCCTGTCACAATGGCGTATCGTCGAGAGCCTGTGAGCGATGACTATGCGTGTGCAGCCCATTTTGTCGAGCGACCGGCTGACCTGCTGCTGGGTCTTGTTGTCAAGCGCCGAGGTCGCCTCATCAAACATAAGGATCCTGGGCTTTGGTGCTATCGCACGGTTATCATAAGCCGCTGCTTCTGCCCGTCCTTGAGACTGCCACACGGTCGGTGATAGTTTCGAGGTTGCCGACCATACTCCAAACAAAAAGCCCAGCAAGCAGTATTATCACCGCCGCAAGAATTACCCATACCCCTATGTTTGTCACCTTAAGATAATCGGTGAGCTGCTCGGGTGAGGATATGCGTTCAAGCGATCTCTGTCTGAAAATACTCGGCTTTTGCTCCGACATGGTCTGTTCCACCTATCATCATACGATATTGAGAAAATCTACAAACCCCGTTACCTCAAAAATATCAAGTATATCGGGGCAGGCGTTTTTAACGAGCATCTCGCCGCTTTCCTCCATTGCCTTCATAGCACCAAGAAGAACACGAAGCCCTGCACTTGATATATACTCAAGCCCTTCAAGGTCGAATATCAGCTTTTCTGTCGCTTCAAGCTCAGGCTCAAGCTGCTCTTCAAGCTCGGGCGAGGTCAGCGTGTCAAGACGGCCTTCTAAAGCAACCGTCAGTTCTTTTTCATTCCTTGTCATCGTTATTTTCATATTTGTATCCTCCTTTTATCTGCTCTACCATACCGTCTATCCCGATATGACACATATGCTTTATTCTCTCGCAGGCGGTCAGGCTTTTGAACTCCTCGCTGAGTGACCATTCTTCAAGACCCAAGGCCGCCTGTTTTGTAAGTTCTCTCACAGCCTGCCGAACTTTGGGTGACAGCCCGCCCGTGTAAAAATCAAGCCTGTTGCCGCCGCCTTCTGTCACACCCATAAACCGCAGAAACCACTCCGCCTTGTAAAAGCCGAAAGTGCGGCAAGCTTTTTCCATACGCAGATATAGTCGCTGCTTTCGGAGTTAAGCTCTTTAGCACCCTCAAAGCGGTTTTGCGTATATGCCCTCAGCTCTTCCGCCTCAATTGGGGAGAGGCCGTATTTGCTTATCAGTCTTTCTAAAAACATAATCTTTAAAAAAGCCTTTCGTGTGGAGTTGCCTATATTATTATACCATATTTAATGGGGGATTGCATAGCGTTTTTGCCGATTTTCTCTATATGGCGGCGACGAAAATCTATTGACTGTTTTGTGAATAATGCACAATTTGGTAAAAATCTTTATTGACGTCAATACTCTCGCCTGGCCTGCATTCTACAAAAACAATGGCAGGAGCATAATACCCCTGCCGCAGATTTTAAGATATAGCTTTACTTACCCTATCTCGTCCAGCAGCTTTAGGAATTCATCCATATTGAACTCGGCTGCAAAGCCGCCTGCTACCTGCCCGAGTAAGGGCTCGGGAAGCTCCTCGCCGCTTTCTTCGATAAGGGAAAAAAGCTCCTCCTTTGTCTGGCATTTTCTTGCTTTTTCTCTGACCTCGGGTGAAAGTGAGGTCATATACTTCTTTAATGATTCATTTGTCATATGCTTTCTCTCCTTGCTTTAAACTTATCTTTCTGACTTTTCACAGCTTTATCGCCGACTCGGCCTGTCTTCATTAGTAATACCCTTAAAAATACCCATATGGGTGCAGCAAATTATGTAAAAAAATCTCCCCCTGCTTATCCTGATGATGATCGGGGGAGATTGATCTGTCTTGTGACCGACTTAAGCCTTTAGCCTATTACTTAGCAGCAGCAGTCTTTGTTGTGTAGCCGCCGTTATACTGAACGCCGTCTACCTTGCGGTATGCCTTTACTGTGAAGTAGTATGTCTTACCGCTCTTAAGGCCGGTCTTTGTGTAGCTTGTGCCCTTTGTTGTGGTAAGCTTTGTCCACTTGCCGTTCTTTGAGGTCTTGTAGTATACGATATAGCCCTTAGCGCCGTTTACCTTCTTCCAGTTGATGTTTACGCTCTTGCTGGAGGGGGTGAGTGTGAATTTTACTGTGTCAAGCTTTGTGGAAACTGTAGCTACGGGGAACTTAGCGCTTAATGTCTCTTTGTTTGAGCCTGCAATACCGAATGCCTTGATTGCATATTTGTATGTAGTGCCCGACTTAAGCGACCATACGAAGTATTCGCTTGTGCCCGGGTTGCTTATTCTTGCAATACGCTTGTAGGTCTTTGCAGCGTCGTCATACTGATATACGATATAGCCCTCTGCACCCTTTACTGTGTTCCACTTGAGCTGAACTGCGCTCTTGGAGTAAGCAAAAGCATTGAAGCCTGTAACGTTGCCGGGAATGATGTTGAAGTTGATGCTCTTAGAGCCGCTGTAGTCGCCCATACCCTTGATAGTTACAACGCCTAAGCCGATGTGGAGGTTAGGGGAGTACTCGATAGTATAGTCAACGTCTTCCTGAAGCACCTCAGAGCCGTTCTTTACTGTTACAGCGGGCTTTACCTGCTTGCCTGTGCATACATATGTGTTCTTGGGGATAGATATCTTCATATCAGCGATATCAATTCTTGCATCATCATATGTGCTGTCAGAACTCTCTTGCTTGTCGATGAGCCAGCACTTGAAGCCGTGTGCCTTAGCATACTTCTCAGCACCGCTGCCCGAATAGCAGCTGATAACGAATGATGTGATCTTCTTTGTGCCGTTGTTCTTGGTGTCGAGTGTGAAGCCGAGCTTGCTCTCTTCGAGCATATCGTATGTGATGTTGCAGTTCTTGGGAAACTCTACTCTTACAAGGTTATTGAGGCCGAAGAGCGAGAAGTTGCCAAGTGTGCCGATCTTTTCGGGCATACAGATCTCGATAAGATTCTTGTGGTTTGCAGCTACGCCTGCGCCTGACTCATCAAGAAGGCTTGCGATGTTGTTCTTTACCTGCCAGCCTTTCATTCCGTTAGGAACGATAACGGGGTAAATCTCGTCTGTAATTGTGTTATATGAATAGAGTGCGCCGTCCTGATCGAAGTATTGTCTGTTAAAGGAGAAGAAGGCTGACTGATTGGGGCCTACCTTAACAGCTGTTGCAGGCGACTTGAAGTTGAAGTAGTTGATGAGCTGTGCGGAAAGGGTTATCGTGTCGCAGCCGTCAATAACAGAGGGGATAGTAACTATCTTGTCAGCGTCCTCATCATAGTGTGTAAGCTCGATGTAGCCCGTGTTTACGTACTTGTAGTAGGTGAAGCCGTAGTATGAGCCTGAGTTGTTCATGCCGTCATTGGCGGAAGCGGATATGCTTGTAAAGATATCCTCAGGCAGAGCAGCGGCAGATGCGCCGAACACGATAGCGAGGGCAAGTACGCCCGATACAAATTTCTTCATGGTAAAAATCCTCCTTAAAAATTCCAGCGGATATTCTCCGCAATTTTGACTTTGATTTACGAAAACGTTTTTGTTTCGCTTTCCGTAAGTAATACCCCGGGTGCGGTGATAAGGGTGCAAAAAAAATAAAAAAAATCACGCTTCTCCCATTTATACAAATTATATCAAACGGGTTAATATGATTTGTAAAATATTACAAGCCCGACGTGATAATCGGGCTTGTTTGTTATTACTATTACTGCATTACAGGGTTATCAAGCTTGGGCTGCTGGATCTCTTTGTGCATCTGGTTTTCCATTCTGAGCTTCTGGGTGTCTTCCTTGATTATCTCGTTCCTTGCTTTGCTCAGATGATCCATAAGCTTCATGCCGTTGCCGGTGAGTGCATCTTTTTCCAAAGCTTTAAGTGATGCCCAGTTGGTGACGCCATCCATCATTCTCTGGAATTCAGGGCCTTTCTTCATCTCCTCGGCACAGGCGCTGATATTGTCGGGGGTGAGCATCTCTTCGGCCATTTCATTAATCTCGTCCTGTGTCATGCCCTCGCCGCCGTTTTCGGCAGCCATGTCATTCAAAGCTGCACGGTGGCTCTTGATAGTTCTCACAAGCGTCTGAACCGCAAGCACCTTTGCAAGCTCGTCTGTGACATTCTGCTTGGTCCAGTTAAAATGCTGCTCGGGGGTCGAGTCCTCGGGAACATTTTTCTCGTTTATTTCGGCAAGGCCTTTAAGGTCAAACCTTGCATCATCAAGAAGCTTGTCCTCGATATTTACAGGTGCGACGTTCTTGTCCTTGCTTTCGTTCACCATAAGCTTTGACTCGTCTATTTCTTTTACGATATTGCTGTTTTCAAGGTCGCTGAGTGCTTTGGTGCTCTCAGGAGTGCGCAGGTGATCGTGTGCGACCTTGGCAACTTTCTTGGCGTAGGGGTCGTTGGGGGTCTTTGCGGCTTCAAGCTCCAATTCCTGCAGCATCTTGACACGCATCATATAGTCATACTGGGCAGCCCTCTTGGATACGCCGTTCTTTGACTCTTCACTATCCCAGTAATCAGCCATGCAGCCTACTACAAGAGCGTCAACCTTTTTGGAAAGCTCTGAGTTCTTATCGTGCTTGGTGGTGCGGTCTACCTCCATAAGGTCGGCAGCTGTGATATGCTTTTCAAGAGTCTGGAGAAAAGATTTTTTGGCGCTTTCATAATTGGGGCCGTTGGGGCCTCTTGTGGATTTGCCGGGCAGACCCTGTCTGAAATCATAAATTATATCGTTACTTTGTATATCATCCTGGTTTGTGAGATCGAGCAGGTCTGATTTTGAAAAATCGCCGTTTACACGGTCTTTTTCCTTAAGGAATTTCGTCTCGAAATGCTCGATATGCTCCTGCATCGAATTCATATCCTGCTTGAGCTTTTCGCCGGCTTTACGAAGCTTTTTGGGGTCGGGAGCGGATTTGTTCCATTCCTTCATAAAATCAATGTTATGGACTGATATGTTGGTATAATCGTCCATAATATCAGTGACACCGTATTTCTTCATGGCGGCTTCCACGTTCTTCGGGTCACGCATCTTGTACTTGTGAAGATCGCCCTTCTCATCCTTCATGCCCGGCTCGAGGTCACACAGACAGTCGGTCATCTTCTGCATTCCGAAGTTATACAGCTCTGCTCCGGGCGCTAGGCAAATGCCTATGCCGTCCTTAAAGCTCTGCTCTTTTAGTCTGATGTTTTTAGAAAGTATATTTAAATACTCGTGACCTTCCTTGCCCTTATACTTCTTGTCTATCTTATCAAGAAGCTTAAGGTCTTTGTCTATCCTGTTTACAAGACCCTTTTCGGCAGGGTTGACCATACGTGCTCTGTTTACACCTATGTTGCCGGGGTCTAAAGCTTCGGCGCTGCTCATAGTAAATTTTTCACCGTCATTGTTTTTGAATGTTATCTCATCTTCATCGCTGAATATGCTCTCATCATTATCCGGGTCAAAATTATAGTTATACTTTCTTGAACGGTACACCGCTTGTATAACTTCTTCACGCAGCGGGTCATCCGTGGGCATAAGAGCACAAAGCTGCTCCCATGTAGTAAAAGTCTTATACTGATTCTTTGCTTCATTAAGTCTTATAGGCTTTGGCATGATCGTCACTTCTTTCTGTAGTATTTTCGTTTTGGCACGCCATCTGCGGCCTTACTGTAATAAATACCCTCATATTATCTTTCAGGGTGCAAAGCGGCGGGGGAAAAAAAGCACTTTGTTAAAAGTATACATATCGGCCCTAAGATGTTTGTAAATAATAACAAGCCCACGCTCTGCGCAGGCTTGCTGAAAGTATTATTATAAGAGGCTTTCGGGCTTTTCCTCCTGCTCCTCATCATCTTCGGGCATAAGGTCAAACTCGGCTATTGCCTTGAACATATCGCCCTCAAGCTCTATGCGGAAATCGCCGCCGCAGGCCTCGGTGAATGTCTTTGCGATAGATAAGCCAAGGCCGCTGCCGCCGTCGGTACGTGACTTGTCGCCACGGGTAAAGCGCTCGGTTATCTCCTCGGCGGTGAAGTTCATCTCGTCCTTTGAGGTGTTCTTGAATGCCACCTCGGCACGCTTGCCCACGGTCATATCAATAAATACCCTTGTGCCGTCAAGTGAGTATTTGAGCGCATTGTCAAGCAGATTCTGGAACACTCGTGAAAGCTTGTCTCCGTCACCGATTATGAAAACAGGCTTGTCGGGTATCTGTGTTTTGACTGATATGCCGCTTTTGTCGATAATATCGGCGTTGCTTGCGACTGTCTGGTTTACAAGCATTGCAAGGTCAAGCTGCTCACTCTTGACTTCGGCGCCGCTTGCTGCCTTTGCAAGGGTGAATACATCATTGACTATGCTCTTTAGCTTCTCGGTCTTTTGCTGTAAAACTGCCACATAGTCCTTGGCTTCGTCGCTCATATCCTCCTTCGAGAGAAGGTAGGTGTAGCTGATTATCGAGGTCAGCGGTGTTTTTAAGTCGTGGGAGACGTTCGTCACCAGCTCGACCTTTGTGCGCTCGCTCTTGACCATTTCCTCGGCCTGTGTCTTTATGCGCTCGTCAAGGGTATCAAGCACTTTGAACGGCTCAAAGAATGCCGAGGTCTTGCTCATAGGCTCGCCTGTGTATTTCTCGCCTGTGCCGATAGTGTCTATCTTGCGGCACAGCTTGTCAGAGTCGTGGAAGTAGTCAATGCTCGAAAGGAAATACCAGATAAAGTATACAAAATAGAATGTCTCGTATACACCGACTATCATGATATTGTCGTACTCGTCCCAATTCTCAAACACCGCAACCATTAGGAATATTATAGCTATCGCCGTAGCTGCTGCGAAGATAAGGTTTCTTACTAACATTTTGCGTGCGACCGTCAGCTTGTTGTAGGCTGAAACGCTAAGCCTGTTCTCGCCCTTGTGGATAACATCTGCAATACCCTTTACGGTGAAGCCTATAAGCTTGATGACCGCTGAGGTTGTGAAAAGTGTTCTTGATTTGAGCTTTCTAAGCAGCACTAAAACGCTGCCGAAGCCGATTATCCAAAGCAGGAATATGCCGAGTGCATAGGATAGGAAGAAAACTATATTCTTCTGCCCGAACGCTATATCTATCTCGCCGTTTAGACTGTTCATAAGTATGCCTGCACCCACAAGTGCTGCACAGGCCGTTATGAAAAACAGTTCTGCCGTAAATCGCTTATCGAGCCACTTGCTGGGGGTGAATGTGCCCGTGTCTCTGTTGTAGCCGCAGCGCACCATAAGCATAATTATGATGATGAACAGCACCGCCCCTGTTGGGAAAAGGCTTATCGTGATAAACTTTGACAGATTGATCTGCTCGTCGGGTGTGAGCTTTTCGCTGCCTGCGGCTTTTGATATTTGCGGGCGCAGGCCTATTGCGACTGTTATGCCGCTGTCGTTAAGCTTTTGCAGGGTCTTGTCAAGCTTTTCGCTGTAGACATACCTGCTGCCGAGCTTATACATGGGCGGGTTTGCGTAAGTGTTGCCCTCATCGTCTGTATAGGTAAACCTGCCCGTAAGGCTGTCCTCGTCCTCGAAGACGGTATCAAAATAGCCCAAGTTATTATAGCAGAAGATGTGCGCAGCCGTTTCCTCGTCATAGTAAGACGAGCCGAGGGGCAGGTTTTCCGAGTAAGCTGCGGCGTCTCCGTCATAGTAGTTTATGCGGCTCTGGCTTTTGCCGCCTTTGTATATCTTGTTATACAGCCTTATGTAATAAACATCATCGCTTTCAAGCTTTGCTGCGATATCATCATACCCCGAAGATGAGGTAAGGCCGCTTATGTTTGTGTAATAGCTGCTGCCAAAGCCCACATAGTAGTCGTACCTGTCGTCATTTACAACGAATTCTCTTGGGCCGTCTTCTTCAAAGTACACCTTGCCGTTTAAAGCAATCACGTTGTTTATCTCGTTTTTAAAAATAGTGCGCTTATATGTGTCCCATTTCCCGATACTGTCATATCTTAGCACCTGCGAAGCAACTATGCAAAGGTCGTTATATAAGCTGTTTATCTCAGACTTTGACACCTGCGCCGAAGATGTGCTTGACTGCTTTCTTGCAGGCTGTTCGTCACCCATAACTGCGGCTTCGATATCCCACACATATTCGCAGCAGGATAGCGCCTGTATCGCCGTCAATGCATAAGCCGTCAGCACCGCCGAGATGATAAACATCACTACTCTTATCCACTTAGCCGAAAGCTTATAGCGTATGCTCCCCGCAGGGGGAGGAGAGTTATCCTCATCAAACGCCGTTTGTTTTGTTGTCTGCTCACTTTTGTTCGTTATCTCTTCTGTTTCGTTGTCAGTATTTTTCGATTTTATATCCAACGCCCCACACCACCTTTAAATATCTCGGCTCTTTAGGGTTTATCTCTATCTTTTCCCTTATGTGCCGTATGTGTACCATTACGGTGTTTTCCACCGCATATGCGTCCTCACGCCATACACGCTGATATATTTCTTCCGCCGAGAATACTCTGCCGGCATTGCTCATCAAAAGCTCGATGATCTTGTATTCCGTAGCGGTCAGCGTGCATTTCTTGCCGTCAGCGGTCAGGCTTTTTGTCTCTTTGTCAAGCTCTAAGCCGCCGACGGTTATGACTCCATGCCTTGCGGGGGAAGCCGCAGCCGAGCCGAGCGTCAGATAGCGCCGCAGGTTAGCCTTTACCCTCGCTATAAGCTCGAGCGGGTTATAGGGCTTTGTGATGTAATCATCAGCCCCCATGGAAAGCCCAAGTATCTTGTCGGTATCTTCGCTCTTGGCCGAGAGCACTATAACGGGGATATTGTTGTTCTGCCTTATCTTCATAAGAGCAGACAAGCCGTCGAGCTTTGGCATCATGACGTCAATTATCAAAAGCTCGACCTGTTTCGTGGCGATAGTATCGAGCGCTTCAAGGCCGTCGTAAGCTTTGAGCACATTAAGCCCCTCATCTGTGAGCAGCTTGCCTATCGCTGAAACTATATCCCTGTCATCGTCTACTACAAGAACTGTCTGTGTGTTTTCCATAACCGTTTTCCCTCCGTGAATATATAATAACACGATTTTCTTAAGACAAAGTCGAGATTTTTCTTAAGAATTTCTTAAGATGAGTTTTTGGCGTTTTATACTATTATAACATAAATGAAAGGGTGATTCAATAGCATGGGCTGTTAATTCGGGGGAGGGGGTTACAGCTTGTTAAAGCGCTGAAAATACTGTGATTATGCTGCTTTATGAACTGCCTGTTAAATTCATAGTTTCGAGGTAGGAAATGTTAGACAAAATATAATAAGCATTATATACTGTTCTTGTAGGAAATGCTGAAACGTATAAAACCTATTGACACGATAGGAAATAGCTGATATAATAATATTGTCAAATCATATTAAATATATCGGAAATATAATTATTGGAAATGGAAATATATTATTGACGGAGCGTGATACAATGAATGATGAAAGGCTTAGTGAGGCTATATACAATAAATACATCGCCCCGACCGACAAGCACAGGAGCAGCATGGTGGGCATCGAGATAGAGCTGCCTGTTGTGAATATGTCGGGCGAGGCTGTCGATGAGAGACTTGTCATCGATGCGGCAGACAAATTTCGTGAGCATTTCGGCTTTGCGGCCGAGGGGCGTGACGACAACGGCAACGTTAACTCAATGACCGACAAGAAGACGGGCGACAACTTATCCTTTGACTGCTCGTATTCAAACCTTGAGCTTTCGCTCGGCAAGGGCGATGACCTGTGCGAGATACACGAAAGCTTCAAGAGATATTACGGCTATCTACAGTCGTTACTTTCAAAAAGCAACTACACACTCACGGGCATGGGCATAAACCCGGGCTACAACATCAACCACAACAAGCCCGTGCCGAATGAGCGCTACAGAATGCTTTATCACTATCTCCATTCATATCACAAATATGAGGGCAAGATAAATATGAGCTTCCATGATCGTCCCGATTTCGGAACGTTTACCAGCGCTTCGCAGGTGCAGCTCGATGTTGAGAGAGATTCGCTCATCGACACGATAAATGCATTCACCCTGCTCGAGCCTTACAAGGCGGTGCTGTTTGCAAACTCATTCCTGCCCGAATATCCCGAATACCTTTGTGCAAGGAATATGCTGTGGGAGCACAGTATGCAGGGCTTTAACCCCAATAATGTGGGAATGTTCGGCAAAAAGCTTAAAAGCGTAGACGAGCTGATAGAATACATAAAATCGCAGTCAGTCTACTGCACCATGCGTGACGGAAGATATATAGATTTCGAGCCGACTGCCGTTAAGGATTATTTTTCACTCGGGCTGATAAGCGGTGAGTTCTTTGACGGTGAGAAATACAAGGTTACAAAGCTTACCCCCGATGAGAGCGACCTGTCGTTCCTTCGTACTTTCAAGTTTGAAGACCTGACATTCAGAGGAACGATAGAATACCGCAGCTCATGCACACAGCCGATAAAAGACGTGATGACGGTTGCGGCGTTCCACACAGGGCTTTCGGGCAGGCTTGAAGAGCTTGCGGCACTTGTTGACAGCGACAAGACGCTTTACAGCCACGGGATATCGCCTGTGAAGCTTCAGGATATGCTTTCAAAACGAGAGCTGCCCGAATTCATAGACACAAAGGAACTAAGCGGCCAGCTTGTGAGAATACTTGATATCGCAGCGGCGGGTCTTAAAGACAGGCGCAAAGGCGAGGAGAAGTTCTTACAGCCGCTTTACACAAGAGCCGAGAAGCTGACAAACCCCGCAAGCGAGATGCTTGCAGGGCTGCAAAACGGCGTATCAATGGACGAGCTTATAGAGCTTTATTCGGCGGTATAAAGCCGCCTGCGTAGGTGTTGAATACTAAAGCAAGCTCATCTGAGCGTTCGGGCTGGTGCGAAAGATAGGCGATAACAAGGCGCTTTTCGGGGTAGACCATACAGCGCTGCCCCCACTTGCCGACGATGCTGTAATGGTCATCGGCCACACGGAAGAAAAAGCCGTAGCTGTCGCCAGAGCCTGTTTTTACATAGGGCTTGACAGTCTGCATTACAGAGGCTTGGCTGATAAGCTGCTTGCCGTCAAGACTGCCGTTATCGAGCCAGAGCTGACCGAATCGTGCAAGTTCAAGTGGGGTAAGCTCCATACCCGTTGCACCGTAGAAATGCCCCTCGGGCGAGGTCTGAAAGGGCGGCGCTGATATTCCGAGAGGAGAGAAAAGGCGCTTTTCAAGATAGCGCATAAGCGGCTCACCCACGGAGTTTTCTACTGCCACACCCACAAGGTATGCAGGGATATTTGAGTAATGAAAGCTCATATCCGAATGGTCGGTATCAAGCGTGAGGGCAGTTTCGAGCCAGTTGTCGCCGTAAGGGCGGAAAGGGTATTCACCCGCCGTCATTGTAAGAAAGCGGCGAAGCGGCAGAGACTTGAAGCTTTGCGACATAAGGCTTGCATAGCGCTTTTCAAGAAATTCGCAAAGCAGCGAATCGGCGCTTATCAGACCGTCATCACAGGCAAGGCAGAACGCCGCAGATGTGACAGACTTAGTCGCTGAATAGACAGGGCGGCGGATATCTTCGCCAAAGGGTTTATGTAAAATGACCTCACCGTCACAGATGACTGTGATGCCGAATATATCAAGCTTTGCAGCGCCCAGCATATCAAATATTCTTTCGGGCATAAAAACACCTCCACTACTATTATAATTAAACATCACACTATTGTCAAGGAGATATATATGGACAAGGCACTATTCTTTAAGGGTAATTTCGGGCTTGAACGTGAGACGCTGCGTGTTGGCAGCGAGGGCAGGCTCGCACAGACGCCCCACCCTTTCGGTGATGATGAAAGCATCACGAGAGATTTCTGCGAGAATCAGATCGAGCTAATAACGCCTGTTTGCAAAAGCGTAAATGAGATGATGAGCGAGCTTGAAAGGCTTGACAAAACGGTGAGAGCCGAGCTTGCAAAAAACGGCGAGAGCATATGGCTTTACTCAAATCCACCGCATTTTGATGACGAAAGCGAGATACCTGTTGCAAACTTCACGGGCGAGCATTTCGGCAAGAGAAAATACCGTGAGCAGCTTGAACGCCGATACGGCAAGCGGCTGATGCTTTTTTCGGGGATACATTTTAATTTCTCATTTGATGATGAGTATTTAAAGTCATTTCTCGGTGAGGATATCGGCGGTAAAAAGCGTGATGAGTTTTATCTTAAGCTTTACAAGCAGCTTAGCCGCTACAGCTGGCTGCTGCTGCTGCTTACGGCGGCAAGCCCGTTTTATGACGGCTCGCTGTTCGGCGAGGACGGCGGAGTCAAGCAAAGCCCTTACGCATCTATCAGAAGCGGCGAGCGTGGTTACTGGAACGAAACCCAGCCAATATTAAGATATGAAAGCTTAAAAGACTATGTCGAGAGCATTGAAGAGTATGTTAAAAAAGGCATATTATTCTCGGCAAGCGAGCTTTATCTTCCTGTAAGGCTAAAGCCTAAGGGAGTTAATACACTTGAGAATTTCAAAAACGGTGTGAGCCATATCGAGCTTAGAATGTTTGATATTGATCCCACAAAACCACTTGGCGTTGACAGTAATGACCTTGAATTTGCACACCTGTTTTTGATGTATCTTTCAAAGCAGAATGACTATGATTTTGATGAAATCTTACAGCGAAAAGCTGTTGATGATCACAAAAAAGCAGCGTTTTATGACCTTGATAATATAGAAATAGACGGCGTGCCGATAACAGACAGAGCAAATGCTTTACTCGATGATGTGGCGGCATTTTTTGAGGGGGAAACACAAGCGCTTGACATTATAAAATATGAAAAAAATAAACTTAGAAACAGAACATCACATAGAATAAAAAAGGAAGACATATACGGATAGAAGGTGAGAGAAATGTGCGAGCTGTTTGGCTTTTCGGCGAGCGCAGCAGCAGACGTCGGTGAGTATCTTGATGAGTTTTTTAAGCATAGTGAAAAGAACCCACACGGCTTTGGACTGATGCTCGGAGATGACAGAAAAATAATCAAAGAGCCCGTAAAAGCGACGGGTAGCGAGGTACTTAGAAAAACGCTTGGAGGTATAAACAAGCAGAAAACCGTGCTTGCACATATTCGTTTTGCGACCGTCGGCTCGGTTGACAGCGCAAACTGCCACCCCTTTTCCCTATGCGACAGCTCGGGGCGTGAGTGGACAATGATACACAACGGAACAATCTACACAGGACGCTGCACATACAAGTATTTTAAAGTGCAGAAAGGCGATACTGATTCGGAAAGACTGTTCCTTGCATTCATTGATGAAATGAACGCACACCTTGCTAAGGGCGAGCTAACCGACAGGCAGAGATTTGATGTTGTCGATGAGTTTGTGGCACATCATTCACCGAGGAACAAGCTTAACCTCATTTTCTATGACGGCGAGTATATGTATGTTCATCAAAACATGAAAAACACCCTCGGCATAACAAAGCTTGATGACGGTGTGCTGATCACCACGGCGCCTGTTTGTGACAAGAAATGGACGCCGCTGCCGATGACGCAGCTTATCGCCTACAAGGACGGAGAAGAGGTGTTCATTGGCAGTAAACACGAAGGTGAATTTATTCCTAATCTTGAATACATTACCGCACTTGATGCGATGAATATATAAACATATGAAAGGAAAATCAAAATGTCTGACATATTAAAAATCACAGGATTATCGGTCTCGGCCGAGGATAAGGAGCTTCTACACGGCGTTGACCTGACGATTAAGGAGGGCGAGACGCACGTTTTAATGGGTCACAACGGCGCCGGCAAATCGACCCTCGGCTGCACTATCATGGGCAGCCCCGAGTATACAGTTACAGGCGGCAGCATTGTTTTTGACGGCGAGGATATCACCGCAGAAAGCGCCGACAAGCGTGCAAAGCGAGGGATTTTCCTCTCATTCCAGAATCCAATCGAGATACCCGGCATCACACTTTCGGAGTTTTTAAGAAATGCTCTCGAACAGGTCACAGGCAAGCGCCTGAAGCTCTGGGATTTCAAAAAGCAACTCAAAGCTGCTATGGAGCTTATCGGAATGGACAGCAGCTATGCTGACCGTGACCTGAACGTTGGCTTTTCTGGCGGCGAGAAGAAAAAGGCCGAGATTTTGCAGCTTCTGATCCTTAAGCCCCGCCTTGCCATACTTGACGAGACGGACTCGGGACTTGATGTTGATGCGGTAAAGACGGTATCTAAGGGCATTGAGGAGTACAGAAAAAGCGTCGGCGGCACGCTGCTTATCATCACTCATAATGCCAAGATCCTTGAAGAACTTAAGGTCGATGCTACGCACATTCTTGCAAACGGCCGTGTTGCCAAGGAGGGTGACGGCAATCTTGCTGTCAAGGTGCTTGAAAGCGGCTTTGAAAACACACTTAGCGGGGTGGAGAGATGAACGAGAAAACACAAATTCAGGACATCGACCGCTCACTCTACGATTTCAGATTTGATGAAGACGAGGGAGATTTTCTGGACAACGGCATCACGCCCGAGATAATCTCCGAAATATCTGATGAAAAGAACGACCCCGACTGGATGAGAGAATTCCGCCAGAGATCGCTTGAAATATACAGGCGCACGCCAATGGTAAAGTGGGGCGCATCTATCGAGGGGCTTGATGTTGATAACATTGTCACTTACATTCGCCCGAAGACACGTATGAACACCGACTGGGAGGACGTTCCCGAAAACATAAAGGAAACGTTCGAGCGTCTTGGAATTCCGCAGGCCGAGCGTGAATCGCTGGCAGGTGTGGGTGCGCAGTATGACAGCGAGCTTGTTTATCACAATGTCAGGGAAGAGGTCGCACAGTCGGGTGTCGTTTACACCGACCTTGAAAGCGCTATGCACGACCCGAAATATGCTGAGATAATCAAGTCACATTTTATGAAGCTCGTGCCCCCGACAGACCATAAATTTGCGGCTCTTCATGGGGCTGTATGGTCGGGCGGCTCGTTTGTATATGTACCAAAAAATGTACGATTAGATATTCCGCTTCAATCGTATTTCAGACTTAACGCCAAGGGTGCAGGCCAGTTCGAGCACACGCTCATCATACTTGAAGAGGGCTCATATCTGCATTTTATCGAGGGCTGTTCGGCGCCGAAATATTACGAGGCGGGTCTTCACGCAGGTTGTGTTGAGCTTTATGTCGGCAAGGGTGCGAGCCTGCGCTATTCGACCATAGAAAACTGGTCGAAGAATATGTATAACCTCAACACCAAGCGTGCGCTCGTTGAAGAGGGCGGCAAGATCGAGTGGGTGTCGGGCAGCTTCGGCTCGCACGTTTCATACCTATATCCTATGAGTATATTAAACGGCGAAAACGCCTCTGCCGAGTTCACGGGTATTACCTTTGCAGGCGAGGGGCAGGATCTTGACACGGGTGCGAAGATAGTTCACAATGCACCTAACACATCATCATATATGAACACAAAATCCCTCAGCAAATCGGGCGGCAAGAGCACATTCAGAAGTTCTGTTGTCGTTAATCAGAACGCCGAGGGCAGCAAGTCGAGCGTCAATTGTGAGTCGCTTATGCTTGATAGTATTTCACGTTCGGACACGGTGCCGTCCATCGTCGTAAAGACCGATAAATGCGACGTCGGACACGAAGCAAAGATTGGCCGCATAAGTGATGAGGCGATATTCTATCTCACATCAAGAGGGCTTAGTGAAGAGGAAGCAAGGGCGCTTATAGTGCGTGGCTTTGCTGATAATGTTTCAAAAGAACTGCCCCTCGAATACGCAGTTGAGATGAACAATCTCATAGGCCTTGAAATGCACGGAAGTGTCGGTTAGGAGGAAACAAAACTTGGAAAACACAAAACTGAATATCCTGCCTGTGCCGACATTTGGCAGCCTTGGAGTTAATTTCGTAAGACGGGATATAGAAGAATATGAAACAAATAATAAGCTGCTTGATATTGATAATAACACCCTCATCAGAGAGGATATCACAGGCAGCAGCGATTATAAGATTAACGTAAAAAACAACGCCGATGCTATTGTAGTACAGTACGTAAAAGTGGACGGCAAGGCTCTTGTTGATACACAGATCAAGGCCGAAGCAGGCACAAGACTTAAGCTCGTGCAGATATTTGACGGATCAGTTCAGACTGTGTCAAGGCTTAATGCAACCCTTGAAGATAACGCTTCCCTCGAGCTTGTTTTGCTTGTTCTTGGCGGCAACGACACAGTCTGCGAGACGGTTGCTGCTCTTGATGGCAGATGCAGCAGTTTCAAGGCCGACATTGGTTATACCCTCGGCAGCGGTGATAATCTTGATATCAACCTTATCGCCGACCATAATGGCAGAAAGACCGACTCGCAGATTCTTGTAAACGGCGTTCTTGACGGCAATGCGAGCAAGACTTTCAAGGGCACTATCGACTTTAAAAACGGCTCGGCAGGCTCGAAGGGTGCCGAGCAGGAAAACGTGCTTGTGCTCGATGAAAAGGCCGTTAACAAGACGGTGCCTGTTATACTCTGCGCCGAGGAAGACGTTGAGGGCAGCCACGGTGCAACTATCGGGCGAATTGATGATAAACAGGCCTTTTATATGCGCTCTCGTGGGTTTGATGAGCAGAAACTTTACGAGCTGTTAGCCCGTGCAAGGCTTAAGCAGGTCATTGGTGCTATCGGTGAAAGGCAGACCGAGAGCCGCATATATAAAGCACTTGATTGGGGTGATTATGATGAGCAGGAGTGATCTTAAAAAGGATTTTCCGATACTTAACAAGTACAAAAACTTGGTCTATTTAGATAATGCCGCAACAACGCAGAAGCCAAAGGCCGTGCTTAACAGGGTGACCGAGTATTATAACGCAGAGAACGCAAACCCTCTGCGTGGGCTGTATGACCTAAGCGTTAAGGCGACTGATGCCTACGAAAACGCCCGTGAGGCGGTCAAAGACTTTATCGGTGCAAAATCAAAGCGTGAGATAGTTTTCACACGAAACGCCACCGAGAGCCTTAATCTCATAGCCCAAAGCTACGGCAGGGCTAATATAACCGAGGGTGATGAGATCCTGATAGCAGTTTCCGAGCACCATTCAGACCTTCTGCCCTGGCAGCAGCTTGCAAGGGAAAAGGGCGCAAAGCTAAATTTCCTCGAATGCGATGAATACGGCGAATACACCGTGCAGGCGCTTGAAGCGGCACTCACACCAAAGACAAAGCTTTTTGCCATAGCGCAGGTTTCTAATGTTTTCGGGCGGGTAAACCCTATCAAAGAGTTTGCCGAGATCGCTCACAAAAACGGAACTCTGATTGTGTGTGACGGGGCGCAGAGCGTGCCACATATGCCCGCCAATGTGAATGATCTGGATGTAGATTTTCTCGTATTTTCAGGGCATAAGATGCTCGCTCCTATGGGAATCGGCGTGCTTTACGGCAGGGAAGAACTGTTTGAAAAAATGCCGCCTTTTCTCTACGGCGGCGAGATGATAGAGTATGTCACCCGTGAAAGCGCAACCTTTGCCGAACTGCCCCACAAATTCGAGGCAGGCACAGTAAATGTCGGCGGTGCGGCAGGGCTTCATGCAGCAATTGATTACTATAACAGCATTGGCTTTGATGAGATTGTTAAGCGTGAGAGGGAGCTTACACAGCTTGCTTTTGAAAAGATGAAAGCCATTCCTCACGTAA
>CADAGC010000018.1 GCA_902787365.1 uncultured Ruminococcus sp.
TTGGACGGACTACGAACAGGCAAAGGCGTATTTCCTTAAACTCATGATGTCCACAGACGGCGATGAACACGACCGAGCGGAGTGCATTTATATTCAGCTTTTGCACGGACTTTCAGAGTGTTCAGACGAAGACGAATAAGTACAAGAGCGAGTTGTCGAAAACGGCAGCTCGCTCTTTTGGGTTTTAATCTATATACATCTTCTTGATTCAATACTTTTCATCTTGCTGTAAAATTCAGCTAACACTTTTTTATCATCTATATCTTTAACTAAGTTCCATGTTCGCTTTTGCATTTCATCACAAAAGTTTTTTCTAAAACTGTTTATGGCTTCACATTCAATATTACAAGGATAATCAATAATGAAATCTGGATTTTCCGCTTTCTTTCGTAAAAAAGATATAAGGCTCTGATTAGCAAAAAGAATTCTTTCGAGATCGTACAACGACAATACAAAAATATGTTTCCTTAACCATTCTGTCTCAGATGCATCTAATTTGAGTTTTAGAGCAGCAGAATTGTACATTTCTTCTTCTGGCAGATAGCCATCCTCTTCAATAATAACTACACCAAATATGTCATTTTCAAAGTCTATATACTCTTTCTTCTTTTCAAAATAATAGTATTCCTTTCCTACCCTATTTCTTGTGTGCTTGTATACTTGAACTATTGCTTTTGCAATACGACCAATGTCATCATTAAGAGCCTCCTCTGAAATAAGTCTCAGTTTGGATTTGGGGACATATGACTTTCTGTCCAAAAGAACAATAGTAGCGTTTTTTATTGCCATAACATCTACTGTTTTCTTTTGTCCTCCCTTAAATTCATAATCATGCTCCGGCAAAGCCTGATCAAATTCATTGGAGTCAATAATTATTTTAAGCAAATATGATTCAAATACTTCTTTTCCTATTGTTCTTCTTAAATCTTCATTATCTTCCGTAAGCCTATACATCATAGAGCCACAAACTGATTGAAAAAGTAAGTGAGGTGTGGGTAAATAATAATTATTCTCATACTCTATGAATGGGTAAGAGTATGAAGGGCGAAATGAGTAAAGAAAATCTTCAAATGAACCGCTATAATTATCCATTTGTTTAATATACTCGCTTCTACTGATCGCTAACTTACTAATATGATCTCTATAGCAGTCATGAATTAAAGGCATTATCGCTGAAAATACCGTTTCAGGTTCGGACATCAATGCAAGCCATAAAGATTGAGCCATCAGTAGATAATCATAGTGTTCATGTTGGAATTTTTTTACGAAAATGTCATTCATATCAATTACATCATTATGGAATGAAAAATAGTAATTGTACCTATAAAAAAGGAACATATAATTCTGTTGCGAATAAAACTGAGTGCTGGCAGCAGTGATTTTAAACCAAGTTAAAAATTGTGTTGTCCCCTTATATTTTACTAATTTGGGCGGAATATAATTCCGTATACTGTTCATTATTCTCCAAAAATTCTTACTGCTTATTTTTTCATATTTCCATTCTTTTGAGTAGACTGAATATAAAACAAATGCTTCTATTTCCCATGGTAACGGGATTTGGAATCTGTATCCTTGCGCGCCACTATAAATCATCAACTGTCGAGAGTAAAACTGTGCTGTATTCATTTTGCTTTCAAACGAACAGCGTTTTAAAATAGTAGGTATTCTTTTAAAATCAAGAATTGGGTTATCCATATATCATCACCTACTTAATTATACAGTTATCATTGATATAAGTCAATACGAGACAATAAATTCAAGAGGACAAAAGATTACTTTTTCAGTAGTCTATTGATATGATTCAGTATCATCAACTGATCCCCGTCATCGAGCTGCTTCATGCCCTCAACAGCTTTTCGTATAAGTTCTGGATTGGAAATGCTGTCATCGAAGAACTCCGCAGGTGTGATGCCGAAGTAGTCGCATATCGCAAACAGCTCCGACAGCGGAGGCAGGGACTTGCCAGATGAAATATTGTAGATATATCCACGGCTATGACCGAGATCATAGCTCATCTGGTACTCCGATACACCCTTTTGCAGCCGGAGCTGAGTTATCCTGTTTCTTACAAAATCGTCTGTCATAGCTTAATCACCTCTTACTACTATAATACAGCAAAAATAATCAGCCATACTCAAAGGAAATATGTTGTTTTATCTTGAATAATCTTCTAATATATGTTACAATCAAGATATATTAGATTATTCTTGCGGTGGTATCATTAGTAATACGAACAACAACATATTTAGGTGTAAGCTATGGACATATACACAGTCAGTTTCTTTGGACATCGTGAAGTAGAAGGTGCGGCAGAGATAGAAAGCAGGCTGGAACGGCTCCTGCATGATCTCATCACACGAAAACAGTATGCAGAATTTCTGGTCGGTCGGGACGGAGAATTTGATCTCCTGGTGGCATCAGCGATCAGGCGAGCTGTCAAGCAATACGGCTGCGGCAACACATCGCTGATTCTTGTGCTGCCGTATATGAAAGCTGAGTACCGTGACAACGAGCAGAGCTATCTCAGTTACTATGATGAGGTGGAGATATGCTCGGAATCGTCTGATTCACACTATAAGTCTGCGATACAAGTTCGTAACAGGTGTATGGTTGACCGTTCAGACCTGGTCGTGTGCTGTATTCAGCATAAGAGTGGTGGTGCGTATAAAACGGTGCAGTATGCTTTGAAACAGGGAAAGCAAGTCAGAAATCTATCTGATAGAAACCTTTGATTCCGTTGGGAGTTTAGTTGTTGAAAAAGATCAGTGGAATCCATTTTTATATTGTAGAATTTTGCAGAAACAGATTGCTTTTTCACCAAATTTGTGGTATAATATAATATGAATAATTGTAAATTGTTACATTTGCAGATTATGAATTGCGCTACTAAACTTATGTGTTCAGGGGGTAAATATGGAAAACGCATATAAGATGAGGATCACTTGTAATCCCTATACTAAAGAGATTATCTACGAATGCTATGAAAACGACAGTTTCGTCAATATCAGCGAGCTTTCCGCTGAATACAGCTCAGAACTGATAAATGATAAATTTACAAAAACATCATTCCAGAATCGTGCATATGAGATTGTCGAGCTTCTGAACAAGCATTTTAATCCCGGTAACAAAGGTCTTCATATTGATTTCATCGGAAATAAGGACGATTATGATGCTTTAGAAAGTGTCATATCTACATATTTCGCTGATTGCAATATTGTCAGCGAAAAGAATCAGCAGTATTTCAATGAAGCTCCCTATGTAATGCAGCAGATTGAAACCCGATTTGATGATGTTATCACTACTCTTGAAGATAGCGAATACATAAAAGACGAGATTGCTGCGGAGATAAGCAAGTACAGGGATACAATAGATGAATCTATTGCTATCTGCGTTACAGGTCTTTGCAGCGCAGGCAAATCGGCATTTATCAACAGCCTTATTGGTTATGAGATACTGCCCAGCTCGTCTGATCCGACAACAGCAAAGATGTTCAAGATTACTTGCAGCGATACATACTCCATATCGTTTGAGGCATCTGGGCAAGATATAACCGTATCATTCAGCAATGATATGTATACTATTTCCAATAACTGTCCGTCTGAGGTCAATGAAGAAATCGGAGCAGTTTTCACTGATGAGAAGGCAGATAACGAAGTTAAGAATATGCATCGTTTCCTTGACTGGCTTAACAAGGGCAAACTGCTTAAAGAAATAGGCAGGATAGATATAAGCATACCTTTCAGACAGGTGACATACTTTGATAGCCATTATCAGTTTGTTATCTATGATACTCCCGGATCAAATTCCGACAGTAATAAGAAGCATTTTGATATTCTCAGGGAGTCTCTCAGTAAGCAGACCAATGCCCTGCTCATTCTTCTGACTACTCCTGATACAATGGATTATACCGATAACAATAATCTGCTTGACCTCATTCAGGAGACAGGCGAATCCTTAGATACATCAAATGCGATCATTGTTGTAAATAAGGGAGATATACTTA
This sequence comes from uncultured Ruminococcus sp., assembly GCA_902787365.1. Taxonomy (GTDB): domain Bacteria; phylum Bacillota; class Clostridia; order Oscillospirales; family Ruminococcaceae; genus NK3A76. Next base: position 4,004 of record CADAGC010000018.1, read on the forward strand.
CACCAAGTTCATTGTCTGAAAAACGTGAACGCTATCAGAGCTTAAAGATTACCAAATGGAAGTCTACGAGGATATTCTTCCTCTCATCTGTAATTGCACTTGCAAGTAAAAAGGACGATCCCGATGATAAATCATCATGGATAGATGAAGACGCTTTTGACGCTTATGATGACAGGTGCCGTAAATTCGCCCGTGGCGATAAGGTGCTGTACAAATATAATATCATTGATAAAAGCAAGGAAGTCGCTCCTGTTGTTGAAGAAGGTGCTGTATCCGATACCACTCTTTTCATCAACAGCGGTCTTGCAAGTATCGAGCATGAAATATCGGATTATGCTCTCAGATATGCACTTTGTAACAAATGCAGCCGTGCTACTGAGTATCTGCAAAGAGCCATTCAGCTTTGTGAGGATAACGTCCGTGAAATTGAGCTTAAACGTGACGATGAGCTTATCTCTACACAGACACTATTCGATGAGAAACAGCGCACACTTGCTGAATCCCTTGACAGCAAGCAGAGTTCCACAGCAAGCAATAAATCAGTAGAATTCAGGCAGAGCATCGGTCAGAGCTTTGATGGTTTTAAGGCTCAGAACGGTCTTGTATATAAAAACTTCCTGCAAATCCGCAAGCTCAGCATTTATTCAGAGTTTGAGCAGGAATGGAAGAATATTTCTGCATTGAAAGAACAACAGGGCTTCGATATGGATGAAGCACTTCGCAGAATGGAGAGCAAGGTTAGATACAGATATAACGCACTTCTTAACGCATTTTCGTCTATTGCCAATGCACTTATTGGATCATTCTGGGAAAAGGCTACCGAGACATTCAAGGCTGATTGTAAGGGGATAATCACCGACAGCGATGTTCTCAATGATGAACAGAAGGCTATTATGAACTCTATATTGCTTAACATGGAGAACATGACAAGAGCTGTTGTTGAATTCGATCTGCGCTCTATCCACGCAGTAAAGCGCACATTCTTCGGCAAGGATAAATATGATAACGGAACTTGCTGTAAAAACCTGGTTCAGACACTTGATGATGTTGTTATGCAGGAAATCGAGCGTGTAAGCAGTAATAACAGCAGATATTTTGAAGAATGGAGCAAAGCGCTTGTTGCAAGCATCAAGACAAAGCTCTGTACATTCAATAACGATCTTCACGATTGGGAAGTAAAAATCGGAGAGCTTAACCAGATCATCGAAGAAAAGAAAAAGCATCTTAAATTACTTGAAGATACGAAAGACTATGTTTGCCGTCTGTTAGAAATACAGGCAGAGTAAGCGGTTCATAGAAATGGGGGTACACTATGGCTATATTGGCAACTATCAAAAGCGGAGCAGGTAAAATAGCAGGAAAAGTCGCAAACAAAGGCGGTAATATTGTCGCAAAGGCTTCGGGACTAAGCTCTGCACAGCTTGAAAAGATAGAGGAAAAGCGTAATGCCTATCTCACGGAAAAGCCTGAGACCGATCCAGAAAGCATCGAAAGGTTGTTGGGCTCGTATGCCATAGAAGCCTATGAAGCGTATCTTCCACAGCTTTCAGAGCTGTACAGACCGATGTTTATCGGTGATGCTGATGATGAGAGAAGTCTTGATAACCGTATCCGCTATTTTGAAGTAACAAAGTGGGTCACCGATCCGACCGAGGACAATCTTGATAAGCTGACGAATATGTATCATGTTCTCTCAGAGGAAAACTGCAATATCGCACTCATCTTTAATCGCCGAGTTAGCGGTACTACGGTTTATTTCGCAGTTGTCAACAATAGCGAAAAGGATACTCCTCATATCGCTGATATGTTCGGAAAGCGACTTGAATCGTCCTTGTTGGGTAACTTTCCCGGCGCAGAGATCAAGAAGCTGCCGCATGACAAGCTGAATGCAGGCGTTATTCCTGTTTTAAAGGACATAAAAAAGTCCTCAGTTGCTATCGTGTCCAATATAGCGTCCGAGAAGTCAGAAAAGTTTATAAGTCAAAGTATGGAAAAGCTCATTGACGGTATTGTGCCGAGCAGTGAACTTGAAGAATATACTATTGTTCTGCTTGCAACACCCGTAAAAGAGCAGCTTGAAAGGAAAAATGCTCTCAGCGAGCTGTATTCAAAGTTAGCTCCTTTCTCAACGTGGTCAACTACATTCACGCTTTCAGAGACCACAGCAGTAGGTTCATCGGCAACATTCGGAGCAAATCTCGGCGGTTCAGCAGGCAGACAGATAGGAGATACTACTACTGCTGGTACAAATAGTTCAAGAGGAACGATTGCCAGCGATAGTACAGCACATACGGATTCATCTACTGATAGCACAACAGACGGTACAAACAGTAGTACCTCGTCTGGTACAAGTGATACCACTAATCAGTCGACAAGTCAAGGAACAAGTACCAACACAAGCACTGCAAATATGACAGGAGAAAATTCTTCTGTTACCGATACTGATTCTGCAACAGGAAATGTAAACATTACACCGTTTGGCATCGGCGCTTCGGGAAGCACGAGCAATAGCACTGCAAATCAAACAGGTACAAGCAGTAGCACTACAAATACGACTGGTTCAGGTACATCGACTACCAATACCAGTGGATCAGGTCATACGATAACCCAGACCGCAACACAGGGAATGTCTCATGCTGAAACCGCAGCGAAAGGTCTTGCTGATACGGTCACAAAGGGCAAGTCTATTACCGATACGATAGGCAGAATGGCATCTAATGCCCATAGTATAGCCACAAATATAGGTATGAATTTTGGCGTGAACTTCTCACGTTCGTCCAACGTTACCGTTCTTATGGGCAAGAATGACGCTCTTACACAGAATTTCGTGAATTATGATGTCAAGAACACACTTGAGCTTATAGAAAAGCAGATAAAGCGTGTGGAACAGAGTACAGCACTCGGTATGTGGGATTTCTCTGCCTACTTTATGTCTGAGAGCCCTATAATTGCCAACAATACTGCTCATATGTATCTTGCCTTAACACAGGGCGAGAATTCATATCTGTCGCAGTCTGCTGTTAATCTCTGGGAATACCGTGAGGAACGGAAAGACGATATAGCCAACATCATGGATTTTATCAGGAGATTACAGCATCCCGAATTTGAGCTTGATATTACTCCAGACGATCCGTCATTCGATCCGGATTGGCTTATGTATCCGCCTCATGTTAATGCTACAGTATCGCTTACGGGCAGAGAGCTTGCATATTCGCTGAATCTGCCTAATAAGTCGGTAAGTGGTCTGCCTGTACTTGAAAGCGTTGCATTTGGCAGAGAAGTTCAGAAATTCACTCCGCCAAGTGAGAAAGCGCCCAAAACTCTCATTGCAGGCAATGTATATCATATGCGTAAAGAGGATAAGAATATCCGTGTCAAGCTCGATATGGACAGCCTTTGCGCCCATACATTCATAACAGGTTCAACAGGTACAGGTAAATCCAATTTCATATACAATCTGCTCGAACAGATCTATGAGGAGGACAAACATTTTCTCGTTATCGAGCCTGCAAAGGGCGAATACAAGAATGTTCTCGGTGGATTTGATGATGTCAGCGTATACGGAACAAATCCTATGTATACCGAGCTCCTGCATATAAATCCGTTCTCATTCCCGGAGCATATCAATGTTTTGGAGCATATTGACCGCCTTGTTGAGATTTTCAATGCCTGCTGGCCCATGTATGCAGCTATGCCTGCTGTTCTTAAAGATTCTATAGAGAGAGTATACAAGGATAAAGGCTGGGTATTCTCGAATCCTGCATATTACAGTGATGCTTTTCCGACATTCGCTGATTTGATAAAAGTGTTGCCTGATATTATGAGCGAGTCTCTGTATTCCTCAGATACCAAGAACGACTATTCTGGCGCTTTGATAACAAGAGTAAAATCCCTGACGAACGGTATCAACGGTGAGATATTCTGCTCTACTAAGGAGATAAGCAACGAAGCTCTCTTTGACAAGAATGTCATTGTCGATATAAGCAGAGTAGGCTCTATTGAGACCAAATCGCTTATTATGGGCATTTTTATCATGAAGTTGCAGGAATACCGTATGCAGCCCGATAAGATGAATGAAAGCTTACAGCATATTACTGTATTGGAGGAAGCTCACAATCTCCTCAGACGAACTTCCTTTGCTCAGGCACAGGAATCATCAAATTTACAGGGCAAGTCTGTTGAGATGCTCACAAATGCGATCGCAGAAATGCGTACATACGGTGAAGGCTTTATCATTGCAGACCAAGCTCCCGATATGCTTGATGAGGCAGTTATCCGCAACACAAATACCAAGATCATTTTCCGTTTGCCTGACGAACACGATTGCGAGCTCGTCGGAAAATCAATAGCACTATCTGATGTTCAGATCAAGGAACTTGCGAAACTGCCTGCATTTGTTGCAGTTATTCACCAGAACGATTGGATAGAAGCGGTATTATGCAAGTCTGAAAAATACGATAAAGAGCGTAAATATGCTTTCAACAAGAAAGAGAGCAATATATCTGCTTATCATCTTATGCTGAATATTTACGGCATTTCCGAAAAAATAGCTTTGTCTGACGAAGAAAAGGCAGAAGTGCTTGATTGGATAAACAGGCTTGAAAACGGCGATAACACAAAGCGTATCCTCCGTAAAGGACTTGCAGATGAATCACTTACCGAGGAAGAAAAGCTAATTGTTGCTTATAATGTATTCGGCGGACATAGAACCGCAATGCTTCTCAGAAACGCTGAAAACAACGAAGTCGGTCTCAGCCGTGTACGTCGGTCTATTGGAAGTGTATTCTCGCTTGACAGCGATGATAAGCTGATAGATACAGTTCAGCAGTATATCTGCATTGCTATTAACCGTGAGGAAACTTGTGCGGATATTGCTCGCAGATACCAATATTTCGGAATGAATGGGGGTATCATGTAATGATGAACATGAAAGATGTATCATCTGATGTTACTCCTGCAAAGGTTTCGGAAGTCAAGCCTGTTGAAGCTCCGAAAGAGATAGGCGAGAATAAGAGCAGCTACTCCGATGCGCCAAAAGAAATCGGTGAAACTTCTGCTAAGGTACAGGACATACCGCAAGAAATCGGAGAAAATGATACTATTCAGCCTAATACTGTTTACGACATTGACGGCGAAAGGCATTATACTGATGACAACGGTGATGTTTATCGTGTAAATAATGATCTTGTCGCAGATAACTCTTATGAAATCAACGGATACAAATATGAAACCGATGATCATGGTCGAATAGTTTCCGCCGAAGGCAAGTTACAGCTTAGAAGCAGAGATAGACTTACAATTAAGGATAGTATTGAAGATATAGGCAAAGGCGATGAAAAAGAAACCGACAATAAAGGTCATGTGATAGCTGATAGATTTAACGGATCAAATGGCTTAGAAAACATTGTAGCTCAGGATGCTAACCTTAATTGCGTTGATTATAACAAATTTGAAACTCAACTTGCCAAAGAAGTTAGTGCCGGGAAAGATGTACATATGCGTGTCGATTTGGATTATCCCGGCAAGTCGTATCGTCCTGACAGCTTTATTGTAAGTTATTCAATTAACGGAGGAGAGTTCGTAAGGGTGTTCTCCAACGATCCGAGAGGTGAATTGAAATGAAAGATATTACGTATCAGAGCATATTCAATACATTACAAGATATTCTGCCTGACGCTTGGCATAAGGTAGTATTCTATGCACAGTACGGCGAGAGCAGCTACAGCATGAAATACTTTGTAGACTCAGGTGACGGAAAATATACTGAATGTTTCAAGCTCAAAGGCGTAAGTAAGCGTGATATAATAAAGGCATTTGCTACTATTGACAGTCAGATTATGCCAATCCGTAAGGAATTGAGCATTAAGGATACATGGTCTGTTATGACGCTTGTCGTTGACGATGAAGGCAATTTCAAGGCTGATTATGAGTATAAGAAGATTTCTGATGATTCTATCGGATATTATCAGCGTTGGAAGGAGAAGTATTTGAATCAATGAAGTAACTAATTGAGCCTTTTTAAGAGAGGTGCATTATGAATAAACAAACTGTAATGAAGTTGATTAGCAAGGGCGAATCATCAACGGTAGAGTTCAAATCAGGAAAAAGCAAAGAATTCACCAATATATATCGTGTAATGTGTGCTTTTGCTAACTGTAAAGGCGGGTATCTGTTACTTGGTATATACGATAATGGCGAAATTATAGGTTGTGAAGCCAATTACATTAGTGCTATCAAATCAAGGATTCAAAGGGAAAATGGCAGTTCAAATGCCATCATCCCTAAAATCAGTTTTCAAATTGAGATAATAAGCATTGATTCGAAAAATGTCCTTTGCATTTCAGTAAATAAAAGTAATCAGATTCATACATAAAAAGGAACTGCATTTTACCGTATTAATGATATAATTGTTAGCCGTGAAGCAGCTAATGCCTATAAAAGAATCAATAGAAGTGGTGTCTACAATTTTTTAATGCATGATGACAGTTCTCAAATTAGTAGCTATCAAGCAGCATTTAGAATCTTAGAACCATTTAAAGACTGGGTTGAAAATCACAAAGGATGGCAAACAATTCGCAATTTACCGGACTCTTCTAAAGAAAAAGATATACAGCGCCTAATCGATCTAAAGGGAAGAGATTATTGTGAAGATAATAATATTGATATGTCATTTGAAGCCAACGAAGGACCTGGAGCGTTGGATTTAAAGCTAAGTCGAGGAAATGACAAGACAGTAATAGAAATTAAACTTTCTACAAATGATCAATACTTGCATGGATTTGAAGTTCAAATTGAAGAATACGCAAGAGCTGAAAACACAAAAAATAGAATCTATGTATACATCCAACTTGGCAATCCAACAAGAACAAAAAGAATAAGAGAGTTGTATGAAAAAAAGAAAGAAGCAGGAGAGAATCCACCTTTTCTCTATATTATTGATTCACAGGTAAGACAATCTGCGAGTAAAAAATAATCTATCTATAAATTCAAAACAGGCAGAGCCGATTTTCGACTCTGCCTGTTCAATTCATAGCCCACTGTATAGGTCTTTCATATTAGTTTTTAGAAAACTTCTATATTAGTACCGACCTAAAGCTGTACTGTTTTGTTTTATATATGCTTTTACTGCTTGACCGATGATGTTTTAAGGGGGCTGTCATCGTCTTTTTCCACTTGCGGGGGATCGGCGTCTGTAAGCTTGCGTATAAGCAGGCTCTCGGTCATATTTGCCCAGTAATAAGCACTCATATACTCACCGCGGAAGGAATTGACCGCAATCATATCGCCGTCAAAAAAGCGGTACATATCGCAGGAGAGCTTTTCGGGGATTATGCGCATACAAGCGCTTTTAAGCTCAAAAGTATCTTCGATGCCGTATTCTCTGAGCGTATCACGCATAGAGCGGATAAGCGAATCAAGCTTTTTCTGTGCGGGGCGGTCATAGAATGCGTCCTCAAAGAGCACGGCATAGACCTCAGCACGGGTAACGCTGTTCCCTCTCCTGTCAACAAGAAAAGCAAACAGCTCCTTGCATTTTTTCTGTGCAAACAAAACAAGCCTGCCGTCAACGAATACATCAAAGCCACCGAAGGTCTGCACTACTATGCGGCGGCTCAGATCCTTAAAGCTGATGAGCCTTGCATAGCTTATCTCCTCTAACAGCCTTTTTTCATCAAGGGGCTTTAGCATATAGCCCGTTGCGTGCACCGTAAAGGCGTCTGCGGCATACTGCGGGAAGGTCGTTAAGAATATTATCGCCGTGGAGAGGCTTTTTTGCTTGATCTTTGATGCAAGCTCTATGCCGCTCATACGGGGCATGGATATATCGAGTATCGCTATATCAACGATATGCTCGTCAAAATATTCAAGCGCCGACACGGGGCTTGTAAAGCTGACCGCCTCATCGACCTGCGCAATTTTTTGGCAGGCAGCGGCGGTGCGCTTTGCGGTCTGCGCGTCATCATCAACACAGATTATCGTCATTTTTACCCTCCCCTGCACATATCTCTTGATAACTATTATACCACCTAACGCACCACAATGCAAGAGCTTTTTTTCTTACTTCTCACCCTAAAAAAAGCGCCTAAGGCATTGGCCTTAAGCGCTTTAAAGATATTCTTTTGTCAGTCGCCGCTGAGTGCCGCAACTACCTCCTCGAAAGTCGCATCGGGTTCAAGCCCCAGCGCACCCATCATTTGGGTCTTTTCCTCCTTTGATGAGTTGAGGATATTTTTGGCACGCTTTTCGGTGAGCTTTTGGAAAGCTTTATCCTTCTGCTCGGCGGTCAGCGGCTCGTAGGCATTCTCTCCGTCAAGATCGACCTCAACGCCGAGACGCATTACCGCTATCTTTTCGGCCTCCTCGTCGCTAAGCTCTCTGCCGTCATCGCCCAGAGCACGTTCCTCGTTGCGTGTGAGCGCCATGCTCTTGGCCTCGTCCTTTATCTTCTTTGTCTTATCCTTAAGATAGTCATTGAGCACGTCTATCTTCACCGACTGCAAATTGCTCTTATCGGCACCCATACCTTCCTTTACCGTGCCCTTGCCGAAGTTCAAGCCCTTAAGGCCAACGCCTATAATCGAACCGATAGAGCCGACCATACCGAGCGCCGCCCCGAGACCGCCTGCGTTGCCCATAAACTTTGACGCACCTGTGAGCAGCGACCCTGCAAAGCCGAAGCCTCCGCCGATAGCGCTCAAAAGCCCCTTGGTGTTTTCCTTTGCACGCTGGTTATGTATCATCTCGGCCTGCTTCATCGCATAGAGCTGCGCTTTGGCGGTATGGCGGCTCTGACGGGCGTTTTTAAGATCATTCATCTCAACGCCGCTGAGCTGGCTATGATCCTTGTTCTTGAATGCCTTAAGGCTTTTACGGCTCGAATCCAATGCTGCATTGGCAGACCTCTTGGTCTTATCCCTTATCTTCATGGCGTCCTTTGCCGTATCCTTATGATGCTGCTTTTCCTTTTTGTTGGCAACATAATCGAGTATATTCGACACAAAGCCCGTAGTGCCCGAAAGAATATCCATAGCGCCGCCTATGCTCTTGCCCGCCGTGCCGTCAACTCTGCCGTTTGAGCCGAACATACCGAGATTAGCGCCGCTGCTAAGCCCCGAGGTAATGCTCTGACCCATAGCCAAAGCGCCCGCCGCGGCTCTGTATTTTGCGACATCTCTTGTTTTGCGGTTTTTGCTCTTTTTGGCTCGATAGATATTTGCGCCCATTTTAAGACCGCCCGCGACAGTACCGAGACCCGCTGTGGCAACATTTATATAATCCGCCGCATTAAGCGCGCCCTCGCCCTCGCTCATAGTCTTAGAATATTCCTCGGAGCCTGCACCGCCTGTCATCGACGCCGCAACGCCGAGACCCTTCGGCACAGAACCTGCCACAGCCGAAACGACACTTGCGCCCGTAAAACCTGCACTTGCGATATCTATTCTGTTAAGATGCTTAAGGCTGCTCGTATGCCCATTGGCATTTTCACCCACATCGGCAGCCTTGCTGTTGTCGTCATCTTTTTTCTTTTTATGGTCGGTAACGAGCTTTTTCTTAAGCACGTTTTTTCTTGTTATCTTTATGGTAGTCTCTTCGGGGTCTACTCTATTGCCGTCATTGTTATCAAGCACCTGCTCGGCTATCTGATCGACGACATTATTATTTTCCTTGCCGCCCTGCTCGGGAGCATCGTCATTCTTCTGCCCTTGTTGCTCGCCCAGTGCCTCCTTGACTTCCTGATTTTGGGGAGCGTTTTCCGGCTCCTGCGGCACCTCTGCGGGAACATTCGCCTCGGGCAGCGCAGATGATGCTGCCGCCGGCCTACTGTTTCTGCCCGCAGCAACGTCTATATCGGCATCGCTCACAGACGGGCCGACTGGCTCAGACACGCTGTTTCTGCCCGATTCGGCCGCTACCTCCACAGAGTCGAGCATAGGTCTTTTCGGCATATTCAAACACCACCTTTACTAAAGGGAATACGGTCAATCACCGAATTTCAGACCGGTAGCTTTTACAAAGCCCGTCCTTCCCTGATATTCACATTTATACCATACGCCCTTATCGCCCTGCTGCGAGCCTAATACCTTCACGGGCGCACCCGGCTTAAGCTCTGCTATGACCGCCTTGTTAAAGGAAGCACCCGTCCTGAAATAAACAGCGCCCGACGATGCTATGACCGTACCGTTGCTCGTATCGACAGTCTGCTCCTGCAGCTGCTCGGCTTCGGGCTGCGCTTCTTCGACAGTTTCCTCTGCCTGCGGCATTACCTCGGTCTCCTGCACGGTCTCCTCGGCCTTTTTGGCTTTTCTCGGCATATCTATCACTCCTTATGTGTTATGTCATTACACAATAAGACCGCTCGCGTGAACGGTCTTATCGCTTAGCATATAGTTTATGATACTCTTGTCATACCCTCGTGAGCAATCTCTATAGCTTCGATAGCAACTTCCGAAGCAGAAGCGTTGAAATCGGGAGCTGTATATCTCATAGGCCAAGCATTGATGACCTGCCATGAAGCTGCGGGAGAGCCCTCTTCATCAAGCAGAGTTATTGTAATGGTCTTTCTTTCAACTGCGCCGTTCACGCCTGTTATCATCCAGTCATAGATAGCAGTTGAATCGACTAAACCCTGTTTGAGGGTGATATTGCCGTATCTCTTAAGGCCGGGTACCTTTGAAGGTGTTGTTTCCATATCGCCTTCTCTGTACTCTACTACGTCAATAGATGCGTCAAAGCCTGTCGCCTCGGAAAAGCCGCCGGCATCTATACCGTCTATCTCGACCTTATATCTGAACCGTGTATGTGGATAAATCATGTTTTAAACCCCCTTCAATTATTCCGAATCGCCGGTCTTCTGTGTGATCCTGAAGATCACAAATTCAGCAGGCTTAACAGGTGCAACACCGATCACGCAGACTAAGCGTCCGTTGTCTATATCGTCCTGGCTCATGGTGCTTCTGCCGATATTTACGAAGAATGCTTCGTCGGCAGTAGATCCGGCAAGGGAGCCGTTTCTCCACATTCCGTTGAGGAACACGCTGATAGTTCTGTGCACTCTTGTCCACAGAGCCTCATCATTGGGCTCAAATACAGCCCAGTTGGTGTTTGCCTTGATAGACTCTTCAAGGAAGATGAACAGACGGCGTACATTGACATACTTCCAGCTCGGGTCGCTCGATACAGTTCTTGCGCCCCATACCCTTATGCCCTGTCCGGGGAACGGACGGATAAGGTTAACGCCCTTAGGATTGAGGATATCCTGCTCGCCCTTATTGAACTGGATATCAAGGCCTACGCATGACCTTACTACCTCGTTTGCGGGAGCCTTATGAACGCCCCTTGCATTGTCGCTTCTTGCAAAGATACCGATTATCGAACCAGACGGCGGGATAGCGATATTCTTCTTATCGAGCGGATCGAAAACTGTGAGCCACGGATGATAGAGTGCAGCATAGCTCGAAGAGAATATATCTCTGTGAGCAACTATCTCATCTACCTTCTTGGCATTCCTCGGAACATCGAGCACTGCAAATCTGCTGCCGAGGTTCTCGCAGTGAGCTACAAGTGTAAGCTGAACGTTGGGATCAGTTATACCCGGAACAGCCATGATAGATACTACATCGTTATCAAGGAAGGACTGGATACCCGTTCTGTTGCCTGCACCTTTATCCTCGCCTATGAACGTGCCCGCATCAACATCAGAGGCAGAGCCGTTGCTGCCGCCCGAGAATTCAACGGCAACTACCGTCTCGTCCTCCGAGCAGAGAGTGCCGAAGGGGTTAGTTATCTCGTTGGTGCCATTATACTGTACTGTTATAAGGTCTGACTTTGCGACCTTCTTGGATATGTAGTTGGGCGACTCGATATTGAACGAGAGATTATCGTAATTCTCTGTCGAATCGTCATACTTTACCTCCATAGAGATCTCACAGGTATAGATGACCTTTGTGGGGAGAAGGTTATTATCGGTTATATCGGCAGAGAAATCATTTGCAAATGTTATAACATTATCCTGATTCTTTTCCACCTTGTTGTATTCGATATTCTCGCCGTCTGTAAACGCAACTATATCACCGGGGATAAAGCCTGCGCCGTTCTTTACTCTGTACTTTCTGTCGCCGACAGCATCGAAGGCCTGTGTCTTGGCCTTTGAAGAGGGAGTAAGCTTAAGGCTTATGCTGTCGCCCCAAAGACCGGGATCCTTTGCTGTGAATTCAAGATCGCCTACCGTGGCTGCTGCGCACTTAGCGCTTGAAGGTGCAACTCTTGAAATGAATGCACGAGTACCGCCGTTGATAAAGAAATGCTCAACTGCATAAGCTAAGAAGCGGTAATCACCGAACTCGTTCTCGGAAAGGAAACCGCCGTATTTTCTTCTGAAATCCGCAAAATTAGTAACAAGCTGCGGAACACCGCCTATCGGGCCTTTTTCGGCAAGACCCACAAAACCTGCCGTACTTGTTCCGACACCCTCCATAGGCTTACCGCCGGACTCAAACTCCTCGACATATACACCGGGAGATAAATATTCTGCCATAAAGATCGCTTTTACCCGAGCAACGGGTAAAAACCGTTCCCCCTTTCGTTATTTAATCTTGTTATCACGCTGATTTGTGATTACAACATTATTATAACACCGCATTATAACAAAAACTATAACTCAAACTATAATTCATTCTCGTTATTTTCATTATTTGCATCATCATTTTCATCATCATTGTCTGCGGCGGCAAGTTCTTCTTTGGTCACAGTCTGCTGCTCCTGCTCGGCCTGCTCCTTGGCGTAGGTCTTTCTGCGTGCCTTGCGCAGCCTTGCCATAAATCTGTCACGGTACTCGGTCTCCTTATGCACCCGCCGCTCAAGCCGCTCACGCTCGGAATAATTATCGTTCTGTGACCCGCTCATACTGCGAAGCTGAGAAAGCTCAGCCTTATCCTCCTCGAGCCGCAAAAGCGGCATGGCATCGCGCTGTTCCTTTGAGACGCGGCGTTTTGCCATTATCTCAAATTCCCTAATCATACGCATTTCGGAAATATTTCTGTCGGCACGGTATGCAAAAGCGCCATGTCTGTCGGCATAGAGGTTGGTATAGAAGTCACCGTAAGCACCTATCCTCTTTTTGCGGCGTGTGCCTTTGAGCTTTTTCTTGTCGCTGTCAAGAGTCACCTCGCCCGGCTCCTTCACGGTGTTCACCGATATGAGCATCTGCCCGTATTTATCGGCACCCACCGAAACGTTGTCAAATGAGTTTTTGATACCCATGACCTCATAGTATTTCTCGTCCTGCGGGTTAGGCTCATAGCCCTCGACCTTTTTCTTGTCCTGCGTCTCGCTCTCGCGCACGTGCTCTGTGCCCTCGGAGAGGTTCAGCTTTTTATCGTAATTATCGTAATCGTCAAATACCGACAATCCCCCTCACCTCACTCGTCAAGGAAGTAGTAATACTCGCCCGCATCTGCCTTGGTAAATGCCTTGCCGCTCTTTGAATATTCATTTTTGAGTGAGGCGATGATATGCTTCATACCCACCTCACCGCTGCCCTCGGCAGCCGCAAGGAAAGCGCTGTGCAGGGCAATGTTTTTGATATTGCTGCCCGACAGCTCGAAATTATCAACAAGATAATCGTAGTCGATACTGCTAAGGGGCAGCCTGTCGGGAAATGCTCTTTTCCACATCTCTCTGCGCCTGTCCGCATCGGGGAACGGGAAATCTATCATCAGCTTCATGCGGCGCTTGAAGGCCTCATCGAAGTTCTGCACAAGGTTGGTAGCAAGAATGACTATGCCGTGATATTCCTCTATCTTCTGCAAAAGGAACGCCGATTCCATATTACTGTATTTATCGTTTGAATCCCTGACCTCGGTGCGCTTTGAAAAGAGCACGTCCGCCTCGTCAAAGAAGAGTATCACCTTGCTTTTCTTAGCATTATCAAATATCTCGTCAAGGTTTTTCTCGGTCTCGCCGATATATTTGCTGACCACGTTTGCAAGGCTTATTCGGTATATCTCAAGCCCCAGCTCGTTAGCTATTATCTGTGCTGCCATAGTCTTGCCCGTGCCGGGCGGGCCTGTGAAAATCATAGACACGCTCCTGCCGTAGGCTATCTTATCGGCAAAGCCCCACTCATCATAGACCTTATGCCGATAGCGCACCTGATCGCAGGCGGTCTTTAAAAGCCTTTTGCTGTGCTCGGGCAGCACTATATCCTCCCAGCCGAAAACGCAGTTTATCCTGACCGCCTTGCTGCCCATATCGGAATTTACCGAGCGGGTGCAGCCTGTTTTTATATCGGCAAAGGTGAGCTTATCGCCCTTTGACAGCATAGCCGCAAAGCGCAGGGCTTTCTTAATGCCGCCGACCGTGAAGGAATACTCGCCCACAAGTTCGGAGATATCGGCGCTTCCGTCGGTCTGATAAAGGCGCAGCTCATTTCCCCATATCCTGTACTGCTCCTGTGTGGAGGGAGCACCTATGCTTATATTCACCGTCTCGATGAAAGAGCCTTCAAAAGCCTCGCCGCAAACAGCCAAAACCACACCCGTTTCCTGCGCAAGGGCACAGGCAAAGCGCCAAAAGCTGCCGCTGTCAGAGCTTTCATCATCAACTATTACAGCAGCCGCACCGAGCCACATCAGCTTTGTCGAAAGCTCCTTGATACGCCTTATATCACAGCGCTTATCCGGGCGTATGAACACACTGTCGATGCCCACAGCTTTGAGTGCAAGAGCAGCCGCCGTGCGTCTGCCGCTGCCCTCCTCGCCCGTGACTGCAATTATGCGGGGAATGCCATTTTTATCAGCCTTTACGGCAGCAGCTATCTCCTGCTCGGCTGCCTTGTTTTGCGATAGGTCTATATAATGCAGCCCCTCGCCGATATCATTTAAAAACAGCTCATCATCTATCTCGCCGCAGGCTATGAAACGTGCGGCAAAGGGCTTGAGGGTCATAAGGGCATTACAGCACGGCGCTGTGCCGTCAAACACGCAATCAAGAACGGTATATTCCGACAGAGATCCGCACACAGGCAAAATATCGCTGACCCCCAAAAACAGCTCACACGCCGCCTCAGGAGTGATGCTGCCCGCCGGCAGGCCGTAAAGCCTGACGAGTACATCTGATGCAGGCCTACTGAAATTCACAAGTGCGCCGATTATAACTGTCAGGCTCTCAAAGCCGCTGCACCCGTAAAGAATATCGCAAAGCGGCGTATTATCGGCCTTTGGCAGCATACTTAATATACCCTCTGCCCCCGACTTGTCAAAGCCGTTCTTTTCAAACGCCGCAAGATAAGCGTTCATAGCGCAAAACACAGGCTCATATTCAGAAAACAACTTATCTCACCCCTCGGTCTCATTTGCAAACCCCGAAAGAAACTCGTTTTTGAGCCACCTGCTGGGGGCTATGCCAAGCTCCTTATCTATCGTTTTTGCATATTCGTCATATTTTTTCTTGGCTTTATCGGGCATACCGAGCGCAAAGCAGCACTGTATATAGCTGCACACTATCTGCTCGGAGAACGGGTCGGCAGCAGATGCGTTTTTAAGGCAGAGCAGCTCCTTTTCCCTGTCGCCGCTTTCCTTATATATATCCGCAAGCATCTGTGAGGCGCTGACAAAGCACCTGTCGTAATACTCCTTTTTCTCCTGCGAACAAAAGCTCTCGCTGTCGCCTAAATATCTTCCCCAGTAGCTTTCAAGCACGCCCGCGCGGGCTGTGAGCTTTTTGCGCTCGCCCTTTTCCACGGCCTCGCATACCTCTATTATCTCGCTGTCGTCCGGAACTATCTTTGACACATCGAGCATATAGCACTTGCTTTTATAGCTTATGATGTTTTCAAGCCCGTAGGCCGAAAGCTCACGCCGCAGCCCGTAGATTATGTTATGCAGCACAGCCACGGCATTTGCGGGTATCTCGTCCTTCCACAGGGCGTTCATTATATCAGACCGTGAGACAGGCCTGCCCTCGCGCTCGAGCATATAGGCTATAAGCTCGGTGCTCCTGCGGCTCTTGCACTGTATCTCGTTATCGTTCACGGTCAGACGAAGTGTGCCGAACCTATATATATGCAGCTTGCCGCTGTCATCGCCGTCCTGCTCTATCAGTGCGAGAGTGTCCTTCTCCTTTTGGTGCAGGAAGGGCAAAGGCAGCGAGTTTTCTTTTAAATACTCGCACGCACTCCTTACATTTTCAGCATACATCTCACGGTTGCCCTCATATCGAATAAGGCCGTTATATAGCCTGCGGCAGACGCTGTATCTGTTCTCCTTGCCGAAACGGCTGTCGGCCATATTATATGCGGCCTCCATTTTCGCAAGAGCACCGCTGTAATAATAATACTGCGCGAGTATCCCCAGCACCTCTGGGTCGGTAGTGCGGCGCTCCTTCTCGATGATATTGCCGCAGTAGCCGATAAGCTCGAACTCATAGTTTTCAAGGAACCTCTCGCCGTGCTCCTTCAGTATGCGCTCCGCAGCAGCGGAGTTGCCGCTCACATCAAAGAGCTTTATCGCCTCGGCAAAGCGTTTACGGTCTATGTAGTAGGCCGAAGCTCTGTCGGTGACGGTCTTTTTGGTCTGTTTATCGAGCATACCCGCAAGCACACAGCGAATGACCTGCGGCAGCACAGCAGCGCCGCTGTCATCACGGCGCAGTATGCCCGCGGTCACTATGCGGTCTTCCCTCACGCCGCTGTCTCTGATACGAAACACCGATGCGGAAAACTCGGGGTCTGAGGAATAGATAAACGACATAAGTTTCAGCTGCTCTGCAAGCCCCTCGTCAAGGTCACTGAGCAGCTCGCAGGAGATATACCGTTCAAGCAGCGTTTTGCCGATGCATTTTTCTATTTCATCGGCCGAAACTGCGGCCTTTGCGATCTCACGCACCCCCGCACACCAGCCGTCTGTATAGGAATAAAGCGTGTTTACATACTTATCATCATACGCCCTGTCAAGAAGGCGCAGGCAGCAGGCGGTCTCGCTGCGTGTCAGCCGCATATCGTCTATGCCGAAAAGGACAGCCCGCCCGTTCATAAGGTAAGAAAGCATATATGCGGGCACGTCACGGCCTGCCGCAAGCAGCCTGAACCTGCCCTGGGCAGCCGCCTCGCACAAAAGCCCGAGCAGCGCTGACGCCGCCCTGTCGGTGACTTGATCGGCATTGTCTATAAGCAAAAGCCCACCCTGCCCCGAAAGGCTCTCAATAAAAAGCCTGACTGTCTGACAGTCATCAAGCCCGTGCGTGCTGTCGCTTATATGCTCCGAAAGCAGCTGTGCGACCGAATGTGTGCTGTTATAAAAGGGCGCAAGCTCTATGTGCACGCTGCCCTCGTTATCTTCGGCAAGCTGCTTAAGGTAAGCACTCTTGCCATAGCCTGCGCAGCAAACGATAACACCGAGCGTGGCGGTTATCTGCGGCCTTTCACGGCGCACAAGGCGCTCGTTTTTATACTCAAATATCTCACTCATAGGTCAATCAAGCTGTATTATCGAGGTGTCGTCATTCAAAAGCTCGGAAAGCTGCACCTCGCCGCCTTTGAGCGACTGCAATATCCCCACGCCCTGCACGGCCGTGTCGGCGGCTATCTGCCATGTCATCAGAAAGACCTTCATCATATGCTCTGTGGGGGCAGCAGTATCGGCAAGATACGAGCAGCCGAAATAAAAATAGCCGCCCTCTCTTTCAAGCCCGAAGCTGCCAATCGTCAGGAACTTATTGAGATACAAAAGCAGCTCGTCTATGCTGTCACACAGCTCACCGTCAAGCTCTGCGCCAAGGGTGAACAGCATATCAACGGCGGCGGTCTGCTCATCGGTCTCGTTTACCGAGATATTGCAGTCATCAAAGGTATCGCTGCTGTGCGGCTCCAACACCAATATATCCCTGCCGTCGATATCCTCATGCAGCACGTTCAGCCCGCGTGAAGAGAAAAACTCCTCGGTCTCGGAAAAAAGGCGTGTCTGAAATTCACTGTTCATCATTCTGCCTCCTTTTAAGCTCCTTAAGCAAAGTGTCGTTGCTCTCGCCGTTAAGAGCACGGTAAATAAAGCTGCCGAGGTCTGCGGCTATCGGCTCCATAGCCTCTATCGTTTTTAAAAGCAGCTCTGTTGCCCTTACGGCGTCCATATCCTCGGGAAAGACCATGCCCTGACAGAACATCACCGAGCCGTTATCATCAAAGAGCCTAAACGACCCGAAAGCCGAGTAGCCGTTGAGACGGTTTATCAGCCTGCTTATATCACTGTATCTATCGGCGTCTATATCGGTAAAGAGGAATATATTCACCTCAAACACACCGAACGTCTCATCTGCCGACTGCACGGCTATCTGATAAGCGACTTCGGCATTCTCGTCAAAGGGCGATGCGACTGTCACGATAAGTACGGGACCGTCATCGCTGTCGGCTATCTCGGCAGACTTTGCATTTTCGGCAAATGCGTTCATCAAAAGGCCGAGGTATTGTTTTACGGCTTGCGTATCCATTGAATATGACCTCCATTCGGCTTACAGGGCAAGATAACCGAAATCAGCGTCGGTAAGTATCTTGCCGTATTTTGAAAAATTGAGCTTTACAGCCTCGATTATATGTGCGTTGCGTATACCCTGCCCCTGCGAGGCGGCAAGAAATGCGGCATTTGTGAGTATCTCCTTTATATTGCTGCCCGACAGCTCAAAATGCTCGGCAAAGAACTCGAAATCTATCGGCTCGTCTGTCTTTGCTGCGGCGGGCAGTATCTTCTGCCAAAGCATCAGGCGTATATCGGGTGTGGGGAACACAAAGTTTATCATAAACTTTATCCTGCGCTTGAAGGCGTCATCTATATTGTTGACATAGTTGGTGGCAAGTATGGTTATGCCCTCGTAGTCCTCGAGCTTTTGCAGAAGGAATGCTGTGTCGGCATTGGCGTAGCGGTCATTTGAATCCTTGACCTCCGAGCGCTTTGCAAACATCGAATCTGCCTCGTCAAAGAAGAGCATGGCGTTTATATTCTTGGCCTTATTGAAAAGATTTGAGATATTTTTCTGTGTCTCACCTATATACTTGCTCGAAAGCTGCGACAGGTCTATGCGGTAGAGGTCAAGCCCCAGCTCGTTTGCCATGACCTGCACGGCCATTGTCTTGCCCGTGCCGGGCGAGCCGTAGAAAAGCGCACACAGCCCTCGCCCATACGGCGATTTTTTGCGAAAGCCCCAGTCCTCGTTTACAACACTTCGGTATTTGACCTGATCACAGATCATCATCATCTTGCGTTTCTGATCATCGCCTATCACAAGATCGTCCCAGGTGAACACGGCGTTTATCTTTGACGCATAGCCACCAAGCTGGTTCGATGACTGCTGGCGCACGCTCTTAGAGAGGATATCGTTTGTTATCCCCGACCCTTCGGCTGCTGCGATATGATGCGCACCCCGAGCAGCCTTGATTATGCCGTCGGGTGTGAGTATATAGCTGTTTGCAAGCACTGTCGTCTGCACCCCGTCATCAAGTGATGTGTCCCAGAATAGCTTGCGCTCGTTGGCTGTCAGCATGGGCAGCTCGGTGCTCACCACCTCTGTGTCGGTACCGATGAAGGTATCGTCCTTTTGGTGGGTGACCCAAAAGACAAAGTCAAACAGCGTGATGATATACTCGCCCGCTCTTTTGACTGCCAGAGCGGCAGGTGAGCGCTTTACGTTGCCCTCGCTGTCGGTCTCGGTAAGGGGCGTATCTACGGTAAAACAAGGCACAGCCCCGAGCAGCAGCGTCTCGGTATATATGCGGTCTATAATAAGCCTTATATCGTCTCGCTCACAGCTTATGAGCTTGTAAAGATCAATATCCAAAAGCCGCAGACCCTTACGGCTCACGGCATATTCGGCACAGTATCTTCTGCCTATGCCCGCTGGGCCGCAGATGTTCATGACAAACGGCGTGCCGCCCTTAAAGGCATTGTCGGCAAAGAGCTTTTCAACAAAGGAAAAGGTCTCGTTCCTTAGCCCGATATGTCTGCCGCTGTCAAATGCGGGATATATGCGGCAGTATTCGCTGACTGCTTTATCCATAACGCTCTCACCGAGGATATACGATGCGGCCCTCGTGCTAAGCAAAAGACGCTGAGCGCTCTCGCCGCGGTCTAAGCGCCTTTTGCCCCTGTCGCACAAAAAGCGGCAAAGGGGCGACTCGCCGTCGAGCAGCCCCGCATACCCATTCTCCTTGCCGTAAAGGTATGCATACAATTTCTGCGCAAGCCACTTTGAGGGGTATTGATCGGTGCTGTTATTGTGAAGATAGGTAAACACCGCCTCGTATTTTCTGTCATACTCGACCGAGAGAGCAAGCAGCAGGCAGAACCTCTCGAAATCATCAAGGGCGAACTTGCGGCACACTATCTCAAAGCGTGAGATAAAGCCGTTATTAAGCCCGCGCTTTTTTCTTGCCTCTATATGGTAAAATGCGTTTTCGAGCTGGCTCTTTGCAGCAGCAGACAGGCCGCCCTGTCTGCTCTGCCGCCTGCCCGACATAAGCAGCTCGCCGAGGTCTGAGGAGGACACCGACATACCGAGTGCCGCACCTATCTCATCGCGGGGCGGCATATCGCCCGCTGTCAGACCCTTTGCACCCGCTGCAAGTGTCAGGCTCATATCGAGCAGCGAGAACAGGTCGTCAAGCTCCTCTTTATCGCTGCTGTATGGTTTAAGTGTTTGTGCGAAATCAAAAAATTCGCCGTAGAGCTTTTCTGTCTGCATAAAGCCTCCGTTATCCGAAATATCTGAATGCCACAACTGCGGTGTCCATTGACACCTCGGCGCTGCCGCGGTATTTTTCAAGGTCATCCTCCAGCGCCTTAAGGGTATCGTTGAGCGCATACACGCTGCCGGATATGCTGTTCATTCTGCCAACGAGCCTTTCAAGGCCGTATTTTTTGCCGTTGTCGTTGCTCATCTCGGTCACACCGTATGAGGTAAACAGCACCGTGCTGCCCTGAGACAGCTGTATGGTCTGCTGTTCAAAGGCTATGCCTCGCATCTGCCCGAGGCAGAAGGGCTGGCTGGCCTTATCGGGAGCATAGTCCTCACCCGGTTTTTTTATGAGAATAGGGGGCATACCCGCATTCACATACCTCATAAGACCTGTGCTCAGGTCGATATCGACTATCACGGCGCCCACAGTCATCTCGCTGTCCTTTTTCTCGTTGCTGCAAAGCTGATTGTTTGTATCAAAGGCTATCTTGCAGGGCGCAGCGCCCGTCTTTGCAAAGCTCTTGATATACGATACCGAAAGGATAGAGAACACCATAGACGCAAGGCTGCTGCCAAGCGACTCTCCGAGCACTATGAACAGATGATCTGTCTTTGTAAAGAAATAGTTGAAAAAGCTGCATTTGTTATACATCGTATGCCCGAGGCTTGCGAACATATCAAAATCGCTCCGCTCGGGGAATGCGGGGTAGGTTATCTCGCTCGAGACCACGCGGCGCATCTGGTTTGCCACATCAAGGTCTAATTTCAGCCTTTGCTCCTCCGAGGTCTTTAGCTCTAAATTCTTTGTATAATCAATGACGCTCTGCGCCAGCGAATTGAAATCGTCGGCTATCTGCTCTACCTCGTCATTTGTATGTATATCGGTTATAGGCTCAAATTCAAGCATCTCCTTGTTTGAGACAAATTTATTCATATGAGCCGATATGGTGTTTACGGGCTTGACTACCCGAACCTTGATGAATATATACGCTACCGCCCAGAAGAAGATATAGTTTATCAGCGTATTGAAGAGGATCACGCTGTAATCTTTGAATACTGCCAGAACTATCCTGAAGGCGCTGTATTCTATGCCCGCGACAGCACACACCGTGCCATCGCTGTACCTGACAGGCGCATACGCCACGAGCACAAAGCCCGATTCATTTATGGCAGTTCTTTCAAGGGCGACGGCCTCATTCGTCTCATAGACCTTTTTTACCGTTTCAAAGGCTCTGCTCTTACCGAAATCGTCGCCGAGATCGTATTCCGAATCACCATTTTTCGTAACATCCATCACTATCACCATATCGTTTTTTATCTCGCCGTTCTCATCAAGCTTGGGTTTATATATGAATATATCATCATATTCATTCTTTTTTATCGAGTCGGTAAGTTTATCTTTGACATAATCATAATGATCGTTCTTGCCGTTTTCAAGCCAGTCATCGACAAATTCGCCGTAACTGGTCATCTGATCCAACGCTTTATTCATCTCATCAATGGACATATCGGAATAGTCTTTGTCTTCGAGAGGCTTTGTCAGAGCGGCCTGTATCAAAGACGCATTAAAGGTCATGTCCTCACGGATCTCCTCGACCTTCTCATCATAAAACCCCATAAAGATAGCCGTCATAGTTGAGGTTATGGCGATAACAAATATGATGAGCATGGTCACGAGCACCATTCTCTCGAGCTTGCCGCGCTTTTTTATCTTATTTTCCAGTTTTTCCTTATGCTTCAATCAAAACACCTCTGAATCAGCCTTACCATATCTCGAGATACTTCTTCTCATTATCGTCAGTCTCGTCTGCCATACAGTTATCGCACTTGAAAACATACTGCTTTGCCGCCGCATCGTTCCTGTCCGCCTTAAGTATCTCTATAAAATACGTTCTTGCCTCGAGATAAGCGCCCTTTAAAAACAGCTTGACGCCTGTCTCGAAAAAAAGCCTGCTGCGCATCTTGCTGTATTTCGTATCGGCAAGATCGCCGTCATAGACATCATATATCTCATCGGATATGTCTGCAGACTTATGGTATATCATTCCGAGCCTGCGGCTGTTGAACTGCTTGCTGCCCGAGAGCCGCGCCATAGCATCGCCCGTGACAAGTATGCGGGAGTTATATTTCTGAGCGCTCTCGCTTAAAGCCGTCACGGTATCCATAGTTTCCGACATCATAAGCGGCATACACAGATCCTTATAGCCCACAGTCCCCAAGCAAAGGCTGCCGTAGCCTATGCCTATGCCGATACCCTTGAAAAGCTCTCTGCGCTCTCTGAGTGCTGCGTCCTGACAAAGGGTTATGGCAAACTGCAGGGCATCGTTGCAGTCATGCTCGAACATGGCGGCTATCCCGCGTCTGGTTATACACAAAAGCCTTCCGTTATACTTTTCAAGGGTATGGCCGACGTCCTCGGTCTGCATATTTATAACGGTGATATGCCCCGCATCGGTGCCTATCTTGATCTTATCTCTGAAAAAGGCCGTCGAAACATTCACTATAACGGTCTCGACCACCTCGGACTTTCCCGGCGCAAAGGGTATGCCATATTGTTGTTTTTCCATTTACAGCGTTTCCTTTCGTAGTGTCACGGCACCATGATATTTGTCGTGCCGGGGTTGGTTATCTGAATGACCCCGCCCCAGTTGCACATGAGCTTGCAGTTATTGTCAAGCGCAGGCTGCCCGCCTATAAGCACAGTCGGCGCACCCGGCACCCACGGCGCAGTGGTCACAGGCATACAGGGCATAGGTGTGAGCACACCCATAGCCGCTGAAGTCGCGGCAGCCACCGTAGGGTTTCCAAGGCATGAGCACATACCGAAGGGCATTATATTGACCATAGGCTTATTATCCATGATATTTGCAAGGGGCATCGAGGTAAGTGTTTTGTTCATCGGCAAAACATTAAAGGTAGAGGGTGCTGCCCCGAATGAGCAGGCAAGCATAGCGCCGCCGCACACTGCAATAGCCATATTATGTTACTTCCTTTCCGTGTTCACTTGACAAGCTCTGCTTTCACATAGGTATCATTACCGATGTCGACGATTTTTTGTATCAACTTACCGTCAGCCGGGCTTTGAGCCTCGCACACAAGTGTTCCGCCGCCTTTTTTGATGAGCAGCATAAAATCCCCGCTGCTGTCTGCCCTGCACTCACACACCTGAATGACTGCCGTACCTATCTTCGGGTAGTCTGCCGTCAGCTCACTCGAGAGCTTGTATTCGCTTCTTTCCTTATTTACGGCAGCAGTCACCCTTACATACTCGCCCTTATCATCGGATGATGCTATCTTTAACAGCCTGCCCTCGATATTTTCATCGGAGCCTGTATATATGCCTATGACGCCGCTGCCTTTTTTCGCATCATGCAAAAGCTTAAGTGCGCCCGATTTATCGCCGCTCCATACCCTGACTGCTGCATCGGGGAAAGCTTTTCCCTCGATCCTGACCGTACCCAATGACACGGGGTAGAGCTTGTTCGGCAGCAGCCTTATTATAAGGTCGCCGCAGGTCTTATCATCAGCCGTGAAGGGCACCTGCGTCCTTGCATACTGCCCGCCCTCTGCGATAATGGTATGCTCACCCGCAGGCAGGTCGGTAAAAATGCTTATGCCGTCACTTTTCTTTATGGGGGGCTTATGGCCTTCTATCCAGACTCTCGCGTTGCTGCCCTTAACGGGCAGGCCTGTCAGGTCGTCTATAAGCTGCACCGCCGCCGAAACACGAGTTAGTATTCGCCTTGAACGCGAGCCAAACCATTCACTCATCAAAACTCACCCTTCTTACTGCTCATACACCGTTTCGGTCACCAAGCTGACCGAATACGAAATCGGTCTCCTTAACTCTTGTGATCTCTCTGATCTTCTCTGATTCTATCTCTACGGGGTAGACCTTATAGAATACCGACAGCTTATAGGGCTGATCGGGGATATTCCATATACGGTGCTTTTCCTCGTTATCGAGATCGAGCATCTCTATGCGCGGGAGAAAATGCATATTCTCAAAAACCTTGCCGTAAAGTTCGGGCTTCATAACGGGGTTGCCCTCGAGCAGCTGCATAGCACGCCCTATCATCTTAGCCTCTTCGAGAGAGCGGAACTTTATATCGCTCGACGAATAGGCGGTTATCATATAATAAAGATCTAGAAAGAACGAAGGAGCCTGCATCTTATCGCTGCCTATGGGTATCTCCTTAGGGTCGATATCATTATTGCGTTTCATATCGTAAAGGGTAATGCCGAGGCTTATATCTCCCCTGTCGGAGGGGTGGCAGACACCTATCCCCTCGGAATTGGGTATGATATCAGGCACCATGCCTTCACGAAGCAGTCTGACAAGTGCATCGCCTATATCTGAAATGATATTATAATTTGCCATATCAAGCACCTCTTACTTTGTTGCTTTGCTTTCGTCTGTCTTGCTGTCTTGCTTGCTGTCATCGGTCTTTTCTTCCTCGGGGGGCTTTGTGGTATCCTTTATCACATCTCCGTTTTGAGAGTAGAGTATACCCGCATCGTATTTGCCGAGCTTGAAGGTGCCCTCATATTTAAGCTCACCGCTTTGGTAAAACTCACGCCCCTCGCCGTCATACTTGCCGTTATAGAAGCCGCCGTCATACAAAAGCTCTCCGTTTTGGTCAAACAGCTTGCCGCTGCCCTGATACTTTCCGCCGTAGGTCTCGCCGTCATATATAAGCGTTCCCTTAGCGTTAAAGAGCTTGCCTGCGCCCTGATACTTGCCCTGATAGAACTCTCCGTCATAGATCAGAGCGCCGCTTTTATCAAACAGCTTTCCCGCACCCTGATATTTGCCCTGATAAAACTCTCCGTCATAGACGAGCTTACTGTTTTCATACAGCTTGCCCTTGCCGTCATATTTTCCGTCGGCAATCTCGCCCTCGTATATCTTCCTGCCCTTATTATTATAAACGATACCCGTGCCGTTCTTTTTGCCGTCAACGAAATTGCCAGCATACACGAGCTTACCGTTTGAATAAAGCTTGCCCTTGCCGTTATACTTTTTACCTGTTATCTCACCGACATACTTTATCTTTCCGTTTTCATCATAAAGCGTCGTTGTTCCGTCAACCACACTTCCGTTGCCGATAGTGCCGTTTGATAGCACAGCACCCTTTTCGTCATAGAATGTTCCCGTTCCGAGCGGCTTGCCCATAGAGAAACCGCCGCTGTAATACAGTACACCGTTTTTATAAAGCGAGCCGTTTCCGTTATACTGAGAATCGGTAAACTCACCGCTGTAAACGAGCACGCCGTTATCATACTGCTTGCCTTGGCCGTTGAATTTTCCGTCCTCAAACTCTCCCGTATACACAACGCCCTGCTCGTTCATAAGCGTTCCGAGACCGTTATACATACCGTTATCGAAGCTGCCGTCATATACGAGGTTATCACCGCTGTAAAGCTTACCGCTGCCCGAGTATACATTTGACTTGAATTCGCCGCTGTAAACAAGCTTGCCGGTGCTCGTATCGTAAAGCTCGCCCTTGCCGCTGTATTCGTTATTGACAAAGCCGCCGCTGTATTCAACAGCGCCCGACGAGGCAGAATACTTTTTGCCGCTGCCGTTATATGCGCCGTTTTCAAACACGCCGTCATATATGACCTTGCCGCTCTTTTCGTCATAGAGCCTGCCGTTGCCGTTATACATACCGCTTGCAATCTGCCCCGAATACTTTATATTGCCGTTTTCATAGAAGAGCGTTCCCTCGCCCTCATACATATTGGCATTGAAGCTGCCTGTATATTCGATACTGCCGTCGGGGTAATAGAGCTTTCCGTAGCCGGAGTATTCGCCCTTTTTGAACTCACCGACATATACAAGCTCACCGTCATAGTTATAAAGCGTTCCCTCGCCCTCTCGACTTTGTGAAGAACTTACTCACGAGCCACGGCACGCCGAGCTGCACAAACAGCGCAGCACCCAATATCATCAGCAGCAATACTATGTAAACGAGCTTTTTGGCTACCAGCTTATCGCCGACCACATAATACTGATCTATCGACGTAGGCTTTGAGGTTATGCCCTTTGATTCCTTTTTTACATCGGTGGCAACCTTTGTGACGATATTCTGCGGATTGAGCTGTCTTAAGACTCTTCGCCCGAACAGCGCGATCGGCGTGATGAATATTCTTTCTATTTTTCTAAGAAATAGCTTAAAAGCGCTGAACAGGTCAAACATAATAAAACACTCACTTGTCCTTATCTATCGTTACGGTGCCTATGCTGTCGAAATTCGGCTCCTCCTTTTCGGAGCTTTTCGATTTTTTAATAGCAAACACGAGATATGCCACGGCAGCAGCCAAAAGTGCGATTATCAGCACTTTTTTGAGCACCTTCCAAACCTTCTTTATCTTATCCCACAGCTTATACCATATCGACTTAGGCTCCTCATTTCCTGCATTCCTCTCGATAAGAGCCGTCATCATCATATAATACCTGCTGTAAAGCTCTATCATGCCCGCACCGCCAAGCTCGGGCATCTCCTTATAAAACTCAATAAGCTCATCGGGCACCTTGCGCTCTATCTCACGCGCAAAGACATTTTTGAAAAACTGCTCAGCCCTTTTTACGGGGGCGCACTCCCTCTGACCTGTTATATCCTCAATGGGATAATTAAAGCTCAGGGTCATATCGGGAGCAACTATGATATTTTTTTCATAAAAGCATTTATCGAGAAAATAATCGGGTATATCGAGAAGCACCGCCCGCTCGAGTATCTTACGAAACAGCTCGAGCCGTTCTCTTAAGGGTGCGGCCTCGGTATCGCTCTTATCCGCAAGGGTAAGCCCCTGAGTATACTTCATCACTATACAAAGAGAGTCATCAAACATAAAATGCTCTTTATAATCGGTGAACACCTCGGGGTCTACCTGCTCACTCAGCCACGCAACAAGCTCGGGTATCTCCGACTTATCCTTAAGTCTGAGCACTCGGCAAAGCCCGCCGGTCTCTTCATCGGAGCATATATATACATCGTATTTGTCGTTGCTTTCGAGAACACTTGTCACGGGGTACTGATGCCCGTAGGTATATATGACCAACTGCTTCGCCTCCTTTGCTTGATGTTTTTTAGTATGTGTTTAGAGAGATAAATCGGAAGTTGTGTAACCCCTCCGTCACGGCGGCGGTGGTGGAGGGGGTTCGCTAAGGCAAGGCTTTCGGGCGGGGGGGCTTTCCGGTCGCCCCCTTAGCCCCCTTCGGATTGCCGCTCACACACCTAACCTCTTACCTCTAACCTCTGACCACTACCATAATGGACGCCTTGACGTCGGGGTAAACGGCGCTCTGGGCTATCACCTCGTAAACGCCCTCGACATTAGGCGCGGTATACATACCGTTTGAGTCTATCTCGCCGCCCGCGGCGGGTGAAACAGACCAGCGCACCGTCTTGTTGGTCATATTGCTGCACACAGCCTCCAGATACTTCGTCTCCCTCGGTCTGATGACAAGTGAGTTGGGCTTTATGGTGATCTTCATATTTCTCTTTTCGGCGGTCTTTTCGTCAACATCACGGATAGCCGTCCATTTTACATCTATATAGCCCTGAAGGGTCGTCGATCTTGTCTTGACGCCCACTATGAAGCTGCCGCGTGCGGGGTCGAGCTTTGCGGCAAGCTCATACTGCGTTTCCTCATCGCGGAACACAGAGGGGCTGCCATAGATAGTACCCGATTCTGTCACTGCCGCAAGTATTATCGTCACGCTGCCAAGCCCGATACCGTGGTATATCTCGTCCGAGAAGAACACACGGTTTTTAAGGCTGCCCTCGTTGAGATTTATCCTGCAAACGCCGCTTGCGATATCTGTCGGCCTATCTGTGCGGCCGGGCTTATCATCCACAGCAGCAGGAGAATAGCTGCTCTTTTTGCCGTAGTTTTTGCCGTTCCTGCCCAAAGCGCTCAGAAGCATATTGCTCGTAACATACTGCCCGAAGGGAACATTGACGATACTGTCAATTATAGATGTGCCCACCGAGCTTACAAGGTTTATCCTTGCAAGATAGAGCCTCTGCCCAAGGGTTTTTCGCAGCTCGGTATCCATACTGTGATCGAAACTCTCCAAGGCTATCGCATCATACAGATCCCTGTCGGTTATCTTAACTGACGAGCCGCCCGATATCTCGCCCTCGACGGGGGTCTTGTCATAAGCTATCTTAAAGGTCGAGCCGTCGGGGGTGGCCGTTGCGTCGGTGTCGTTAACATTGGCGGCGGTAAGATCATAGGTCAGGGTATATTTGCCCGTCTTTTCAAGCAGCTTTTCATCGAAATTGACCTTGAGCACCGAGCTGCCGTCAGCTGCACAGTTAAGGCACACAAGCTGTATATCGTAAGAAAATGCAGTGAACTGCCTTGAATACGTCTCTATCTCTACTCTGAACGGGAATGAGGTATCGGGGTTTACAAATCTCGGCATAACATGGCGTATGCGCACGCTGCCGTTCCAGAACACCGTCACCGACTGTTCATAGACATTATCGGTGCTGTTTATATCGTCCTCAGGCTCGCTCGTGGTGAGATAAAGGTTATAGCCCTCCTTTATCCTGTCCGAGTTTTCGCCGCTGCCCGAGACTATATTATGTGCAGCACCCTTTGCGCCCTCGCTGTACTCTATGCACAAATACACATAAGCGCTGCTGCCTGTATTTAACGAAGTATCAAAGCCGCTGAGCATACCGAGTTTCTTTGTTACGGGCTTATCGACAACTATCTCGCGCCCCGTGGTATCGAATGCCATGCCGCTCTCTACCGAAATGGTGGTATCGTCAACTCTGACGACGTTTAGGCCGCAGACTACGCCCACACCGTGTACAAGGCGATTTATCAGCCTTCTCTTATCGTCCATATACTTCTGCTCGGAATTGAAATCCTCAACGCTTAAAAGCTTTCCGTAAAAATAATTGTTCCTCTCAAATGGATAAAGCTGTGTGTTTTTCATATTATCTCCTCATTTTTCCTGTTCACCGAGAACAGATAGTGTGATGCGGCTCTTTCCGTCAAGCACCGCATTAGTCGGTCTGTTGATAAACGAATTTATACCGAGATAGGAATTTTGCCCCAGAAAGATATACGGCTCGAGCACGGTTATCTCGGGGTCTACCGTCATTGGCATGAATTCCCTCGCTATACGCCAAAGCGCATCAACGTCATTATCGTTTTTTATTAGCTCGCCCGGCACAAGTATGAACACCTTATACGGATCCTTGCCGTACAGCGGCACAAGTATCTTTTCATACATCTCGCTGCCCCTGTATTTT
This sequence comes from uncultured Ruminococcus sp., assembly GCA_902787365.1. Lineage (GTDB taxonomy): Bacteria > Bacillota > Clostridia > Oscillospirales > Ruminococcaceae > NK3A76. Next base: position 34,000 of record CADAGC010000018.1, read on the forward strand.
TGCAGCGAGAAGTTTTCGATGATAAACGGCCTTTCGCCTATATACAGCTCGATAGCCCTTGAAAGGCTCTCTCTTGTGCCTCTGCTGCGGTAAAGGCTGACTGCCGACATCATAAAGTCTCTTAGCTTATCCTCGCTCCACATCGACCGATCTGCGATATCGAGCCACTCTGCGAGCCATTCGAGAAAGTCGGCATCTGCGCTCTCGGGATCGAACCTGTCGGCTATACGGTCTATCCTGTATTCGACCTCTTCGTAAAGCGTCTGGAAAATGCCGAGAAATCTCTCCAAAAACCTGCTTTCCTTATCGCTTTTGCGGTATATATCGGGCAGTCTGTCTATCCATGACTCGGCGGGCAGATAAAGCATAATGTCATTTATAGCCGCAGGCCTGTCGCTCGTGCCGAGCAGCTCGATATACACCCACAGATACCTTCCGCTGACATCGTGCAGCAATATATCATGCACGCCGCCGATACGCTTTTTCTCAAATTGCGAGAGCATCTGCGTTTTTTCGCGCAAACTTATGCTCTTATCATTTATCACCTTATCTGCCGTAAGGGTCTTACCCTTATAGGTGAACTCCTTATCGTTTGCAGCATAAACTATGATACGAAGATCGTCATCGGAGCAGTTTTCTGTGTTTATCACCAGCCTGTGCCAGACATTTCCCCGCTCGAGCGAATCGAACACCTTGGTCATAAAGCAGCTTATGCCCGAGCGTTTATCCGAGCTATACTTAAGCTTATTGTCAATGACCTCCATATTTTCGTATGCACCGCGCTCAAAGTCATAGGCATTGTTCAGTATGAAATATTTAAGTCTTCCCTTCATCTCATACAGCTCTCCTTTGCTGCCCTTATCAGGTATTTATCATTACATCTATATCGGTGAGATATGCCGCCGCATTTTTCATCAGCAGCAGGTCGCCTTCGCCGGTTCTCTCGGCGTTGCTGCCCTCTGTCTGCATAGTGAGCACATTTATTGAGAAAACGCCGTCAACGCTGTCGATAAGCTCATAAAGTCTGCTGTAGACTATCCTCGCACCGAAATCGTCCTTAATCTCTTCAAAAAACGAGGCTATGGCGTTTATAACTCTTTGCCGCAGATCGTGCGTGTTTCTCGCGGCAGTAATATCTGCATACACCATGACCTGTGCATATTCGGGGCGCACTATCCAAAACTGCGCACCGAGCATCCTGTGAGGCTCGAGGGTGTCAAGAATGTTCTTGACATATTCTTCGCTCGGAATGCCCATGCCGTTCTTGGCATAGGGCTTTACGACTATCGGCGTCACAAAGCCGTCACGCCTGCTTTCTGACTTTATCACCTTGCATTTTTCTATCCTGAGCCCCTGCGTGCTGCTGACAAAACGCTCACAGTCCTCATCGGTCACGATAGTATCGGTAGTTTTCAAAAGTCTCTGCGCTCTGAGAGTACATTCCTCCATAGTCTCCTCATCTGTGCCGCCGTATGACGCACGCTGGTTCTCGACTGTTATCTGTGACCTGTCAAAGCCCTTAATCTCGTTTATCTTGCCCTTAGTGACATTCCCCTGTGCGCCGCGTGTGAGCGAGCAGGCGATTATCAGTATCTCTCCCTCGGGCGCCATGCCGTGGATACAGTCACCGAAAGTCACTCTGCCCTTTTGGGTGTCAAGCACATAAACCAAATCATCTGTCCCCGCCGCCGCGAAATCATTCACCTTTCTGCACTCGGCATATTTGCCGCCGCTGCCGGGCAGCTCGGTCATTATGGCGAAGGTCTCATATTCAACGTCCTTTGTTTCAAGATCGTACTCCTGGAAGGGCAGCCCCGTGCCATAGCCCACGGCACCCTCTGCCGAAAAGGCAGCTGTCATATTCACAACGCGCACGCCTTTTGACACTCTGCCGCCGGGTATATTTAATATGACCTCGCCGCTTTGCCCGTCTATACGCTTTTCAAAGCTTCTTACGGGGGTAAAGCAGCCGTTTTCGTCCTTTAGGAATACTCTCGTCTCACCCGTAACTGCAAGCTCGGTATCAAGGCGCAGTTCATCACTCGGGCGAAGATCGGTATACTCTGCCTGCGTGTCTCTCTGAGTTACCGGCAGAAGGTTGAAGCACGCCCTTTTTATGACAGGCAGTGCATCGTATTCGCCTCCGCAAACACGGAACCTTACATAATATGCCTCATGCCCGCCTACGCTCAGGCTGCCGTGCTTACCCGCAAGGGTAAACATGATATTTCCCGAAAAAAGAAAACCGTAGGTCTTGTCCTCCCATTTAACGGGGCGCCAGAACAGCCCGTCATAGTATTCCATACACAGGCTCACAAGAGGCGTAAAGCCTGCGGGGGCGGTGATAGGGTTTCTCTCTATGCCGTCCTCACTTGCTATATCGAGCCACAGTGTATGCAGCTCTTTCTCGGCAAGGGGCTTGTCAAATCCGATATAAAACGCCCCGCCGCCATTTTCGTCAAAGGGCAGCATATGAAGATCGCCGCCGAAACGCACCTGCTCGTGCGCCGCGACATTCATTTCTCCGTCGCGGTCGCACACATACACATCTATCGCCGATGACGAGATATATGTGCGCCTGTCAGCCTCAAAGCATATATCGCCCGCATAAAGCTTTGTGCCCCTTGCAGCCGTTATGTCATCATCAAATATCACCGAAACATCTGTCGATGAGGGGGTCTTTGTGCGTCTTTTAAGACCAAGCAGCTTAAGATACTTGCTGATGTTATCGGGGCCTATCTTGTTTAAGTAATACTGCTGGCTCTCTTTGAGCCATGCAAACAGTTCAAGCATGGTCATGCCCGGGTCGTGATAGTTGAAATCAGTCCATTCGGGATAGATGCTTGCTATCGAATTGCGTGCATTGTCAAGTATATCGTCAAAGTATTCGTTATCAAGATTTATATCTGGCAGCAAGCTGTCACCTCCCTTTTAATGTCAAACACCGCTCACACTACCGTTACCGAGATATCATGCTCGCCGCTTTGGGCAAGAAGGTAGCTGTAATCGGCTACCGAATCGCTGTCTATCTCCTTCTGGCCGCCTGCGGAAAGCACATACATGGTTATATAAAGCCTGCGTATGAGCACTATATCCTTTAAGCGCATAAGCGCACTCCTTATCTGCTGCTCGTTGGGTATCATGCCGAGCCGCCAGAGATTGTCGCCCTCGGTGCCCGAGAACGCCGCAAAATAATCCTCCAAGCATTTCTGCGCGTTTTTTCTGAGCTCGAAAATGCCGTTTATATCCTTTGTCTGTATCTCGGCTCTGACATTTATTTTCACAAATGTCGGCTCGGTGATATACAGCCTGTCGTTTGATACTATATTCCCGGGGAGCCTGTCCTTAAGATACTCGGCTATCTCGTTTCGTATCCTGACAAACTCCGAGTTCTCGCGCTTTAGCACCACAAGCGTAACTGCACCGCTCTCCCTGCTGCCGGAGGCGTTCCTGCCGCTTATGCATCTAAGCTTTTTGATGTTTCTCGACGCATTGAATGTCAGGCTCTCAAGATCGCGGGCGGTCACGGCCTTGCCCTGTGTGCGAAGCATTACGGCGTTTCTTCTCATCGCCTCGTGTATCGTCTCGGTATCGCTCCCGCCGTAAAAGCTCTTTGGATTGACTGTCTCGGACACAAAGCCGTAGGAACGTTCAAGCCCCGCTATCTTGCCTGCCGGGATATTTGTGCGCTCGCCGCCGCCTGTTGTGTATATCACCCTTATATTGTTTATATCCGATACGGGCGGTATCCTGCCCTTGCGGCCGTTGCCGAAGGTTATCCTGCCCGTGCTGCGGTCAAGCACATAGCTCCTCGAGGCACTGTTCTCTGCAGCAAATGAGCCTACCTCGTCCCACCTGACCCATATCTCGGAGTCAATGCCGCCGCTGCCGCTCACTCTTATTATGCGGCCGAGCTTTTCAAGCTCCGAAAGCTCTGATTCCTTGATCGAGTCTATCTCATTGACATACAGCTCAAGCTCCAGTACTCCCGCAGATGCAAGAGTGAACACGGCGTCCTCGCTGTATATATTCATCGCAAAGTATTCCTCGTTATGGCTGTCAACATTTATGACTCTGACCGTGTTGAAATATATCCTGTCGATCACGGGCATACCCGCTCTTTTGCTGCGGTACATATCCTCCTTGTCGGATACGGCTATCCAGTAAAGCTCCTCGCCGAAGAGAGTTCGCTTTGCAAAGCCGTGATTATCCAAAAGCACCGTAGAGCCTGCCTTTGAAAAGCCCTCTGTCTCATCAACGATGTTCACAGGACGCCAGCCCTTGTCTGTAAGATATGTCCAGATAAGCTTTGGACGTGCCGACGCTGTGCCCTCCTCTATATCCCAAAGTATGCGCATAGGTCCCTTGTCGGGCGGCGAGTTAAAGCCGAAAAGCACCGTTCTGCCGCCAAAGCCGCTGTGTATGAAGGGCGCATAGCCCTCCTCCGCCGCAAAAACAGGGTCATAGCGCTGCTGCGAGATGTTGTTGTATGCCGTTATATCGGATATGCGGCAGCCGTGAGCCTCATAATGATACTCAAAGGAAAGATTGCGCACAAGGGGCGAAAGATACCAGCCCTTGTTTTTGTAAAGGTTCTCGGCTTTGAGTATCCTTGCTCTTATGTAATACCCCGAGCCTGCGCCCACAAAGGTCTCGGCGATGTCATCGGGGCAGGTGAAGGTCATGCTTTTAAAGCAGCTCGTAACGCCTTCCTTTATGCTGAAAATATCGGCAGCATAGCTGTCTTGGAAAAGCCTGCTCCAGCCTATGCCGTTGAAATACTCCCAGATGACGCTCGTTATCGCTATTTTATATGACTCTGCCTCTTTAAAATCCTTTTTGTTGGCGACCCATTTCCAGTTGATGCCGCCGTCATCTATCTGATTTTCTATCGGCACCTCGACTATACTCATATCAAAGCTCACAGTGATCTTTGCGCCGCACTTAGAAAGCACCTCGGACGAGCCGAGATACACCTCGTCAAAAAGCCCGAATCGCTCACCGAAGGGGTGAAACTCATTTATATCGTATTCTACGTTTCCGTTCTGTACGCTGTCGGGAACTATCGCATCACCCGAGGGAAAGGCCTCCATATGCGTAAAGCTCAGGCTCTGCACCCTTGACATATCCTTAACACTAATGCGTATGCTGATACCTTCCTCGTCGGCGGTCACGGGCGGGCGGTCTGCACCCTTTTGCAGTATAAGCTCGCCGTTTTCTTCCCGCACGCTGTCAAACGGGGTATACCCCGACCTCTCGCCGCCGTAATACGCTATGCTTGCAGTACTCTCTTCGGTAAGCGCCCTTATGCTGTCAGTCACCGAAGCGGTGCCGCCCCTGTTAAACAGCCTGAGCGCTATCTGCCCCTTAGAGCTTATGCCGAAGGCATAGGGGTGAGAAAGGCACATTATATGCTTTTGCAGATTTTCGCGCGGAAGCCCGAAGAGCACTGTTTTCTGCTCACCGAAGCCTTCATACTCGCCGATAAACGAGTCTGCATCATCTACGCAGAAGGTCTTGACTATCTTTGCGGGAGAGACGAGGATATCATCGCAGGTCTCAAAGCGCATTGTGTCGCCCTCTGCCGTATATGACGAAAGCACAGCGCCCTTTGCGACCTCGGTCTCCCCGACATCGTCGGAGGACAGCGAAAAGCTCACATAGCCCTCTGAGGGCGATGCGGGCAGAAGTGATGCGTTCATCATATTGAAAAATGCTATCTTGTTTTTGAGGGGGGTGTTATTGACCTTTTTTATCGTGCCTGCGAGCATCTCGGCATAAACAAGTGCAAGAGCCGCGGCTATATCGGGGTTTTCCGTGTCTATGCTCCACTCGGGGGTATAGCTTTTGGCACGCTCCCTTATCTGTGCGATAATATCCTCTTTGCTGCGGTCATCTACCTTTGCCACGTCTCTCACCTCTTTTCACTTCTGTTATATGCTCTTATCTTTCCGTATCGCCGTAGCCCTCGTTTATATAGAAGGGATAGACGAGGTTGAAAGGGTTATTTGTTGACCTTACCACATAGCTTACATTTATTATCAGCTTGCCGTTATCGTCGGGTGCAAAGGCCACCTCGGCGTTTATGTCCTTTATGCGCGGCTCCCACATTATAAGCGCATTCTCGACCTCGCGTTTCATCATCATAATCGTGGTATAATCCGAGCCGCTGAAAGCGAATGAGTTTATAGCGCACCCAAACTCGGGCATCATCGGCCGCTCACCGGGGGCTGTGCCGAGTATCAGGCGCACCGATTCGCTTATATCCTCCTCATTTGAGGATGTGCGCACTCTGCCGGTATTCGGGTCTACGCTCACGGGGAACTTAAAGCCCGTTCCGAGAAAGCTCTTATCATACATTACGCCGCACCTGCCTTTTATCCGTTGATCTTCACGAGCGCACCCTTAAGCTCACATACTGCACTCGACTGAGCCTTTATGGTGGCATTTGCCTTTATCTCAATGTTTGCGCCCTCTATCTTGGTGGTGGCGCCGTTTGTTTTGAGCGTCTGATCTGCCTTCAGCTCAACGGTGCCCCCCTGCATGGAAAGCTTCTTTCCGCTGCCGTCAAAGGTACCCTTAACGCCGCCTGCATCAAGTGTTATCTTCTTTTCGGCCTTTATAGTTATCTCTCCCGCCTTTGAGTCTATCTTGACAAGGTTTTTCTTATCCTTGTCCTGTATTATCATATTATCGTTTTCTTCGTCCAAAACTATTGTCTTGCCCTTGGCAGTCTTTATCTCTATCTTCTGCTTGTCGGCAGTATCGTTTATGAGCACCTCGTTACCCGCCTTGGTGACAAAGCGCTTTATCATGTTCTTTTCCTCGACAGCGCCCTCGGGCTGAGCGTTCTTGCCGCTCCACAGGCTGCCTATGACTATGGGGCAGTTCCTGTCGCCCATTCTGAATGCGACAACCACCTCATCGCCTATCTCGGGCAGCGCATAGCCGCCGTATTTATTTCCCGCATAGGGTGTCATCACAGGTATCCAGCCGGTGACATTCGTTCCGTCCTCGCCGAGGAAAAGCTCTACCTTCACCCTGCCGGGGTTGTCCTTATCATAGTTTTCCTTTACCGTGCCGGTAACTACGCCGCTTATTATGCCGCTTGACGATGCACCCGGGGCAAAGCCCGCCATATCTCCGAAAAGGCTCATTTTATTCCCATCCTCTCGCCTCAAATGATGTGATAAAGCCCGAACTGTTTATGCGGTGCGTGACCTCGCTAAGATAATACTTGTTATCCGCAAGCTTGTCAACATTCTCCACCTGTAAAAACCGTCCCGGAACTATCTCCGGCAGGCCTATCAGCTCACCCTCTGCGTAGTAGCTGTTTTGCAGCATTTTCTCGGCTATGGCCGCAGCTCTTATTTTTGCCTTCTCCTCGCTGTCGGCATCGGCATCTATAAAAAACTGCTGCTGCGAGGGTGTCATAACCGGGGTGCTGCTCACAGTCGTCTTGGCCTTTGTCTTTGAGGATACGGCCTTACTGTTAACAGGATCATAGCCTATCACGTTTATCTCGGTGTCGAGATAATCAGCCATAGTGCTAAGTCTCATAAGCTCCCTGCCGAGGTTCACGGTCATGATGGGCGTCTTGTTCTTGCAGGGCTTTCTGAAATACGCCTTATCGTAAAGGATAAAAAATTCCCTTTCAGACTTGCCGTGCCCGAGCAGCTCGTTTCTGACAAAGTTATAGTCATTTGTGCTTTGTGAAACGGGGGCAGTCAGATTATCAGTCGTTGCCTCGGCCTCTATACTGCAAAGCTTTGAGTACCTGCCCATGACCTTTTTAAATATGTCCGAATAGTTCTTATCCTCGTAAAGCTGCTTTCTGATGCCGTTTGTCATCATCAGTTTCCTTGCGTCCATAAGCTTTACCACAAGCACCGGCTCATCGTATATCTCGCAGCCTATGCCCGCCACATAGCCCTTGAACACGGGCGTTGTAGCCGAAAGGTAGCCAAGCTCTATCTCTATGACAGTTCCGAGCTTGAAAAGCCCCTTTACCTTGCTGTCAAAGCTGTGCTTCTCAATGTCATAAACGTCTGCTATCTTTATTATTACCATTCCCGCACACTCGAGCGACAGAGTGACCGTAAGCTCGGTGACGGTCAGCTTGTTTTTTGCGATAAGATCGCTGCCGCTTGATTTTATCTTGAAGGCGGGAACTATGAAATTGCCGTACTTGTTTTCACTCTGAGCATCTCGCCCACGGGTATGTCGAGAGGGTTCATTATGCCGTTTGCGTCTGCTATCCTGCGCCACTCGCGCACATCGCCGTATTCGTTTTTGGATATATTCCAGATATTGTTATCTTCCGACATCACCCTTGCCTTTGTACGGTCGGGTGACATCAGGGGGCTTTTCTTCTGTGATGCATTGCCGCTTGTGCCCCTCATCGTCAGATCAACGACTGCACGCAGCGGCTTACCCGTTTTGTCAAACATAGTGTATGACACCACTACGCTTTCGGCAAACCCGACAAACTGTGTAGTGCCCCACACGAACGCCGCATTCGGGGGCTTATGCTTATCGCCGTCTATCTCGGTGAGCGAGGTTATCTTATTTATCGTCTTGGTGATATCCTTATCCTCGCCGCCCATTATAGCACTCACAGCTCCCGTTAACATAGACGAGACCGATGTTGGCTCGTCGCAGTCAAAATAGAGCTTAACATTGAGCGTATCAAAGGGTTTGCCCTTGAACACACTGGTCGGCTCGTTTTCTTGTCGGCGTTCTTTTTCGGTAAAGTTGCTCCTGTTGGTTATCCTGTAATCCGAGGGGTTGAACTGAACAGGTATCTGCTCGACATTCCCGCCCGCTATGACTATCACCGCCTTAGCGCTTGCGAACTTGCCCGCTATCTTGCTGCCGATATTTGAAAGTGTGCTGGTAAGACCCATTACGATACCCCTTTCTTACTGCGAGAACCTCGATCTGTCAAAGCGAAGCCTGCTGCGCAGTTTTCTTATCATTTCCTCGGATATGCTGTCCATATCTGACGATCTGAGTGTCTGTGTTTCCATTACACGCTGCTTTTCGAGCAGCTGCTCTATCATTTTGGTGTTTTGCTGCACCTTTTCCTCGGTGCGCTCTATGGCCGCCATAGCATCGCCTATCCCGCGTGTGCCCATATCAAAGCTCGGTGTCAGTCCTGCGCTTGCACCCTCTATGAGGTTGCCGAACTGCCTCTCAAGCTCAGCCTGAGTGGGCTGATGAGGCGGGGCTGTGCTTATGTCGGGGGCATTTGCCGCCGCAGGCTCACGGTAATGCAGCGTGACCGTATCGTGTACGGCAACAGGCTTTATCATATCCACCCTTCCCTCATCTGTGCGGGGCGCTGTCAGCGTTTTGCCGTTAAGTATGCTTATGCTTTTGCGCCCGATGATATTCTTTGCTGCGGGCACAAGACCCATGCTTTCTATCAGCGTCTGATAGGTCGGTTGGGTGTAGGCCGTCAGAGTATTATTTGATGTGTTGTATACATCGCCCGACTGCGCCGACTTTTGCTCGGTGATTCTTTCAAGCAGTTCATTTAGTATGACCCTTTCGCCCGCTTCTCGCATTTGCATTTCGGGTGCGGGCAGTGCTTTATCTTCGCTCTGTGAAGTCAGGTGATTTTTGCCGTTTAACAGGCTGATGCTAAGGTTGTTTAAAATGCTCCTGCTCGGCGGCACAAGACCCATGCTTTCTATCAGCGTCTGATAGGTCGGTCGGGTGTAGGCCGTCAGAGTATTATTTGATGTGTTGTATACATCGCCCGACTGCGCCGACTTTTGCTCGGTCATTCTTTCAAGCAGCTCGTTTAGTATGACCCTTTCGCCCGCTTCTCGCATTTGCATTTCGGGCGCGGGCAGAACTTTTTCTTCACTCTGTGAAGTCAGGTGATTTTTTCCGTTTAACAGGCTGATGCTAAGGTTGTTTAAAATGCTCCTGCTCGGCGGCACAAGACCCA
>CADAGC010000019.1 GCA_902787365.1 uncultured Ruminococcus sp.
CCGATCCTCCAGGGTCTTAACGCACCTATCAATGACCTTTCCCGTGGCTGCAACGCTGATGAGGTCTACAAAATGGCTATAATCACAGCAGGCATGGCATAATAAAGCGAGTGGCAAGAAATAATAAGCATTTAGCAGGTTTTTCCATTAAGGAAGAGCCTGCTTTTTTTGAAAAATCATATAAAACCTATTGCAAAATTGTTTGAAAAGTGATATAATGTTAATGATTGTAAACATATTTAGGGAACGCTGTCTTTCGGCGTTTTATAATGTTTGCATATATTTTTATCAAGGAGCGGCTTATGTCCAAGAAGAAAAACGACAAAACAAGCCTCAGGCATATACGGCATCTGCAATTCTTTATGATAGCGGGCTATGCGCTGATAGTTATTATAGCGCTTGTGATAGTTACCCGCCTTGCTGTCAGAAAGACTGACGAGGTGCTCAAAAATAAGGTCACATCACTTACCTCGTCTCTCGGCGTGCAGATGAAGCTGAATATGGACAGCTATCTTTCCCGAATGGAAACTATCGGTACACTTGCTTTCGGTGAGGAGAATGCTTACACCTATGACGCTACCGACCCTAACAATGACGAGTATGAGGCTTTGGGCAAGGAGAAGCTGATAACCGACAAGCTTTTCTCACTTTGTATTATGGAAAACTTTGTTGACTATGGCATAGTTTACCGCAACAACCGCATGGTGGGCAAAATATCAAATGCCACGCAGTCGCTGTTCGGTGACAAGATGTTTGATGAGATGTCAGCTATGATAAAGCGCCCACGTACCAATGACGGCTGGGCGACGGGCTATAAGAATGATTTCAGGCGCATATATTACGTCAAAAAGGTACACGATAATGCGGTGCTGGTAATATCCTTCTATGCCCACGAGCTTGATTCGGTGTTTGATAACCCCGAAACGCTTAAGGATATGGAGATAAGGCTTGTAAACCAGGACTATAATATACTCTATTCCGAGGATACAGACGAGGTGGGCAATCCCCTGCCCGATAAGATAAAGAGCCGTGTCATGGGGCAGACCTCTGCGTCTGTGATGGACGATGAGTATATGGTGTCTGTCAACAGCTGTGACGAGTGGTATGTTATCTGCTCTATACCCACAGAGATAATCCTCGGCGAAAAGAACGAAATGACCCGCTATATCTACATAACAGGCGGCGTGGCGGCTCTTGCGGCGGCGCTGGTGGGGCTTTATCTTTCTTACCTGATCACAAAGCCTGTAAAGAGGATAGTTTCAAACCTTGATGACAAGGCACGTATCGACCTGCTGACAGGTATACTCAATAAGCTGACCTTTGAGGAGTATGCGGCAAATATCATCTCAGGTTCGCTGACTAACGAAAAGCGTGCGCTCATCACCATTGATATCGACAATTTCAAGAACGTAAACGACACCTTCGGCCATGCGGCTGGTGATAAGGTGCTACAGAATATGGGCAGGATACTCAGAGATAGCTTTTCTGATGATGACTATGTAGGCCGTATCGGCGGCGACGAGTTCTGCGTGCTGGTCAACGCCCGTATGAGCGAGGCCGAGGGCTTTGAGGAGTTTATTGACAAAAAGTGCAGCGAGCTTTGCGAGGCTCTGCGTAACGGGCTTGCAGCCTATGAGGGCATGGAAGTCTCTGCAAGCGTCGGCGCTGCCCTCTTCCCCGAGGACGGCGTGACATTTGTTGACCTTTACGCTGCCAGCGATAAGGCGCTGTATACCGCCAAAGAAACAGGCAAGAACAAATACAGCATATATAACAGCACACGTGACAAGGGGGGCTCGGTATGATAAAACGCATAGCGGCAGCCCTTACTGCGGCTGTGACTCTGATGCTCTGTGCCTGCGGCGATGAAGCCACAGTTCACGAGCAGAACGAAACTACAGAGATAACCCTCTCGTGGTGGGGTAATGATACAAGGAACGAATACACAATGGCGGCGGTGGAAAGATTTGAGAAGAAATACCCCGACATAAAGGTAAAGTGCAGCTATTCCGAGTGGTCGGGCTACGAAGCGAGAAGCCGTGTGCAGATGATGTCAAACACCGAGGCCGATGTTATGCAGATAAACGTAGGTTGGCTGTCGCAGTATTCGGCAGACGGTGCGGGCTACTATGACATAGAAAAGCTCTCGGAGTATGTTGACCTTTCAAACTTTTCAAGTGAGATACTCGAATATGGCCGCAGGAACGGTGTTTTAAACGCCATACCAATAGCCATGAACGCCGAGACTGTGTATATAAACAAGACTGTCTATGAAAAATACGGCCTTGATGTGCCCAAGACGTGGGACGACTTCTTTGCGGCCGCAAAGGTCATGAGCAAAGACGGCGTTTACCCCATATCGGGCGCTAACAAGAGTATGTGGCTGTTTATAATCGCCTACGCCGAGCAGCAGACGGGCAAGCAGTTCTTTGACGAAAACGGCAAGATAGCCTTTGATGCTAATGACTTGAAGCTTATGCTTGAGTTTTATAACAGGCTCGTTAAGGAAAAGGTCATACCCAAGATAGAGGACTATAATCGCCTTTGCATAGATAACGGCGAGTATGCAGGCACGGTGGCGTGGGTCAGCGATGCGATAAACTACAACAAGGCCGCTATGGATAACGGCTATGAGATAGTCTGCGCGCCCTACCCGACAGACAGCACCCATAAGGAGGGTGACGGCTGGTATGCAAAGCCTGCGACCCTTTACGCCATAAGCCGAAACACCGAGCACCCCAAGGAAGCAGCACAGCTTCTGGACTTTATGCTCAATTCGCCGGAATGGGCTGAATTGCAGGGCGTTGAAAAGGGCATACCCATAAGCGCCGCAGGAAGAAAGCACCTTGACGATATAGGCCAGCTTTCGGGTCTGCAATACGAGGCTTCGCTTGTTATGGAGCAGAATGATAATATAAGCCCCATGAACTCAACTATCGAGAACACCACGCTGATAGATGCATTCGTTGCGGCCTGCGACTTGCTGCTCTTTGATAAGGCATCTGCCGATGATGCGGCAAAGGAGCTGTATAATAACTATAAAGAAGGCGGCTTTACCGCTTGATAACAAACGATCTGCCCCGAGGAAATGTGTGTTTCCTCGGGGCGTTCTTTATGCCTTTAGCTTGTTTCTTATATCATAGTTTATCAGAAGCTGCGACCTGCCGCCTGCTTCGCTGGTGCTGTCGTATATCGCAAAGTCACTCTCTGCGAAGATACCCCACACCTCGTCAATTTCCTTGCCCTCAAGCTCGGTGTTTTTGAATATCTCAGCCCATGCACTTTCCCAGTCGACGGTTTGATATTCCTTGCCGTAGCAGATGTCGTAAAACCTGCGCATTAGGTCATTATCCTTTGTGGAGTAGGTGTAGTCGAGCCACACTAAAAACCGCACGCTCGTTTCCCTGCTGTCCTCTGCAAAAACGTCCTTCAGGCACCAGCAGCTGTCGTTGAAATACCCGTCATCAAGGGCATAGACATATCGGCAGTAGTCGGCAAAGCGCTCGATATAGCCGCTGTATTCGAGGTATTCCTCGTCCCAGATGTTCTGTATCACGTGGGCAAGCTCGTGGGTGATGCAGTCGTAGTCGTTCTTGTTTTGGCCAAGCCACTTGTCCTGCAAATATATCACATCACGCTGCGTGGCCGCTATTTCATAATCGTAGTTCACGTCAATTATAAAGGTAACATCTCTGCTCGCCCCCGATGATACCCCGAAGCGCTCAAACATGGCAGGGTAGCTCTGCCAGAAAAGCCGTGACAGCGTGGCTATCTGCTCGGGCGTGGTGTTGCCTGCCCAGCCTTTGAGGTCTATCGTCAGCGTGTAGGGGTAGCCGTTTATGTCACTATCCTGCATTACTGTCGTGCCGTTTATCACGGTGTTTACATCGGGCATTGCCTTGGCGAGCAGTTCTTTGGTAAGCCCTTTTTCGGCAAGCTCGCCCGTTTTCTCCTGAATAGATGAACTGTCCTGCTGTGAGCTTTGGGCTGGCTCGCTGACAGTAACGCTTTCGGTCTGCGGCTTGCTGCTGTCGGCAGATGAGCTTTCACTTCCGCCTGCACAGGCGGTCAGCAGGGCAAAACTCAGCAGGGCGGGGATAATAGTTTTTCTCTTCATATTATCGTTTGAGATAAGTCGCCGACACGGGGAAGTCAAAATACGTGTCGGGGTAGGGTTCGTCTTTGAGCATAAAGTGCCACCACTCGCAGAATATCGGCTCAAAGCCGCCACGCACCATAGCGTCCTGCAATATCATGCGGTTTTTGAACTGCTCATCGGTTATATTCCTGCAATCGGGGTGGGAGAGGGGGCTGAACAGGTCAAAGGGACTGCCCATGTCTAACTCCTTGCCTGTTTTCATATCAAGCAGGGTGAGGTCTACAGCACTACCCCTGCTGTGGCTCGACTTGCCTGCGATGTAGCCTTTTTTGAATAACTCCTGCTTTTCAAGCTCGGGGTAGAAGTAGGGCTTCATTCTTATGTCGGTGTCCTCGATCCCCCACAGAACGAAGTGCTTTACCGCCGTGGCGGGGCGGTATGCGTCAAACACCTTAAGCCTGTAGCCCTGCACAAGCAGCTCGTTTGAGACTGATTTTAGCGCCCTTGCCGCTTCTATGGTAAGCAGCGCACAAGGCTCTTCGTAGCCGTCGATTCGCTCGCCTATAAAGTTGTAGGTCGAGTGATAGCGTATCTCCTGTATGATGCTCGGCACAAAATCACCAAGCACCACAAACCCCGAGGGGTTCTTTTCGGGTGAGTCGTGCTTCATTGAGCTTCCTCTCCTTCCGTTTCTTTGTCAAAGTGTCTGAACGCCCCTGCCAGCAGAGCGCCCGATATGTTGTGCCATACCGAGAAAACAGCCCCCGGCACGGTCGCCATTGCAAGATCAGGGAAAGCGCTTGCCGCAAGGGTCGTGGCAAGGCCTGAATTCTGCATACCTATCTCGACGGATACGGCCTTTTTGCGGGGCTTGTCCATTTTAAAGAGCGTGCCTACAAGCAGCCCGCAGGCATAGCCTAAGAGGTTGTGAAGTATAACTACTGCAAATATCACAGCTCCTGTCGAGAGGATCCTCTCGCTGTTGTGTGAAACTACCGCTGCGATTATAAGGCATATTGCCGTAACCGAAACTATCGGCAGAGCGTCCTTTGCTTTTTCTGTTGCCTTGCCGAAAAAGCGGTTTATGAGCAGCCCCAGCCCGATAGGAATAATAACTACCTGTATAATGGAAATAAACATTGCCTTTATGTCAACATCTACCGAGGTGCGCAGTAAAAGATATGTAATCGCAGGCGTCAGAACTGGCGCAAGAAGCGTGTTGATGCTCGTCATGCCGACTGACAGCGCAACATCACCCTTTGAGAGATAGGTGATAACGTTGCTTGACGTGCCGCCCGGGCAGGTGCCTACGAGTATAACGCCCACAAGCAGCTCCTTTTCAAGGCCGAAGCCCTTGCCGAGCGCAAACGCTAACAGCGGCATTATAAGAAACTGCGCCGTGCAGCCTATTATCATATCCTTGGGGCGTGAGAATACGACTGCGAAATCCTCCGCTTTCATAGTCAGCCCCATGCCGAACATTACTGCCATAAGCAGGTAATTTACCCACGTTGTCTGCACCCAAAGGCAGCTTTTCGGCACAAAAAGCGCAAGCGCCGCCACCGCAAGCACGATGAGCGCCATAAACTTGCCGATAAATGAACTTACTGCTTTCATTCTTATCATCTTCCTTTGCATAATTATACCATATATAAGAGCATAAGTCAACGAAAGCGCCCCCGATACACACTCTATGTATCGGGGGTGTTCCTTTAGGAGAAATTATGCCATGTTCATATCAATTAGTTGAGCGCACGGGGTACGGGCTGCTGCGGCTGGTTGTTGCCGACCTCTGCGTTTGCTTCGGGCTGGTTCTGCTGCGGCTGCTGCCTTACATTGCCCTTTGCCTGTTCATTAAGCTGCCTTACCTTGTCACGGTTAGCAAATGTTTTGTGCTTCAGGCTATCAGGTGTGCAGAGGAATTCTCTTATCTGCTCACGGTTGATATGCTCTACAGGTCCTACGGCATTCTGGTATTCGATCGAGTTGTTGAATTCCTGTGCCTTGCCCAGTACAGTATTATCATCTGCTGCGTAATTGTTGTTTATTTGCTGCTTGTTAAGATCATTCAGAGTGCTGTAGAATGTTATTGTGCCCATAGCTTCCCTTGCGTCTTGCTGCTGCTGGGCTGTCAGCGGCTGGTCGGGGTTTTCGTTCATCATTTCATACAGCTTGCGGTAACCGTACTCAGCCACCTTTGCCACCTTTCTTGTAAATGTGTCCTTAGGCTCCTGCTTACGCATATTTACAAGGTTTTTATATGTTTCTCTGATGAGCTGGTCATCTTCTTTGGTTATCTGTTCATTGACCTTGTCTGTAGCAACTCTGTCAAGTGCGAGCATCTCGTCTTCTTTGGCCTCGTATAATGCATACTGGGTATCTATCATCTTGTTGAGATCCTTGACAGTTTCGAGATTCTGCTTGATGTTGGTTACGTGCTCTGCGATGTATTCCTTGTTGTTGTCCTTGTATCTCTCAACATTTGCCTCAGCGTGCTTCTTTACGTCCTTAAGAATAGTCTCTGCGCCCGAAAGATAACGTCTGCGTGTGTTGTAGTTGAGATCCGGCTCCTCGTTTGCCTTTGCCATTTCCTCGTTGACCTTGTTTATGTCATCGGTTATGGTCTTCTCTAAGTACTTGTTTACTTCCTTTTCGATAGCGTTTGCTATGCCAATGCCCTCGTTTACGGCATTTATTCTCTTCTGTGACTTAAGGTCTGATGTAGCGCCTGTCTCTATCTGACCCTTGTCCTTCTTGCGTGAGAGGTATTTATACATTTCAAACTTTGCATTTGCAAGGTCTGACTGTACCTTTGAAAGCGCCTCTCTGCGCTGTATGCCGTCCATTTCCGTGTCTTCGTTGAGAAGCTTGAAGCGCTCGTAAAGCTCGGCTACCTTGTCATAGCTCTTTACAGCCTTGTCGTACTCCTTGCTTCCGCCGTGAACGCCTTCCTTTGCAGCAAGTGCGTGCTCCTTGGCCTTTACAAGTCTGTCGGCTATGGTAGGCACCTGCTTCTTGTGTGCAGAAAGCTCGCCGAAGCCCTTCTTGGCACTTGCGGCCTTAAGCCTTTCAATGCGCTTGTCCTCAGTCTCCTTTACAGTTACCATTGCATCAAACTCTTCAAGACCGTACTTCTTGGGATCCATAACGGGCTTTGCGATAGTTGCAAGGTTCTGAAGTCTTTTTGACATATGAAGTCTGTCCTTGCCGTAGTCGCTTCTCTTGCCGAAGATGCTCTTGTTCTTCTGCTCGTAAGCGGCTGCCTTTTCGCTGAGCGTGTCGATAGCGTCGTTTATCTCTGCTGCGTTGTAAACAGGCTGCTGCATCTGCCCCTCGGTAAGCTCTGTGGGCTGGTCGAGCTTGCTGACTGTTTCAAGCGCTTTACGCATCTCGTCATACTCCGTAGAGTTGTCCTTGCCGTTTGTCTTCATCATAAGGTCAAGCTCTTTGAGCATAGCTCTTGCGTTTGCAGCGAGCACCTTTGTGTTCTCGATGTACTTGTCAGCACGGTCTTTCTTTAACTCAGCGTTTTCCTTTTCCTGCTCATAGTCTTCCTTGGTGCTGTGAGCCATGAATTCGTTTATCTCCTCGGGCTGCTTGCTGAAAAGGTCTATCTGATTGTCGCCGGGCTTGTATTCGGGGTTTATCTCAAAGCCGTTTGCGTTCTCTATCTTCATGTCCTCAGCTTTGAGGTTCATGCGCTGTGTTCTCTTTTCAATGTCAACGTTCTGATACTTGCCCTGGAGATAGGTCTTTGAGTTCTGCTCTTTGTCACGCTCAAAGAGTTCGTTGAATACAACTACTTTGAGAACGTCTCTCTGGTTGCCCTCGGGGCCTTCCTTCTCGCTGATGTTGCACTTGTAGCCGTTTAACTGCTCTGAAAGAAGCTTTGCAGCAAGCTCCTGACCCTTCATCTTCTTTACAAGGTCAGGGTTCTCAGCTACGAATATGTTTGTTGCGAGGTTGTTTATCTTTTCCTTGTTTTCAAGGTCTTCATCAAGGAAGAACTCTGTGCCGGGTATCTGACCCTGCCTGATCTTGTCCTTGATCTCGTCTATCTTCTTGCCGGCCTCCATCTTGGTGTCGAGAGTGTGCTGTAAGATGCCGTTTGATACGTCCATGAGCCATACGGCGCTGTTGGTGTCGAGCAGCTTCTCGTTGTTAGCCTTGATGTGGCCGTTTATAGCCTGCTTTAAGCCCTCAAGCTCGGTGTCGTCCTGAGCTGCGGGGTCTTCTATGTTCTGCGAATAGTCTATTATCTTTCCTGCAAGGTCGAGCATTGTGACATTCTGCTGATTAAGGTCATTCAAGACCTCCTGAGCTGTTTTCTTTGGCATGGTAGATTCCTCCTGTATTTAAGTGGTAATTGTTTATCATTTTGTGCCATTTTCGGCGCTTTCATAAGTAATACCCCCAATACTCACGATCGGGTGCATTATTGTGGTGCGTCATTATGCACAATGATAGTGTTTATAATTTGTTGGTTATGACGAAAGTGCGTTTTGCAAGCTTTAAAATTGTATATAAAGGCAATTTCTTTGCACCCGTTTGCCATTAAACGGGGTATTATTGACAGAAACCCAAAAAACACTAAACTATTTTGATAAACGGAGGAATCAAAAATGCCGAAACTTGTTAAAAAGGGACAGATAATGAGACAGATCAAAAATATGGGCTTCTGGACGAATATAACCAAGCTCGTTGATAAGAATGACCCGCTGAAAAAGGAAGTTGAGGAGGCTGAGGCAAACTCGCCGTACCTTATAAATCCTGTAAGCTTTTCTGTTGATGACGGGATCAAGGTGACTGACAGCAGCGGCTTTGAGCGTACCCGCAGTTCGAGTATGGCTTTGCTGGGTGATGATGAATATGGCATACCGCCCATTGTAAACACAGAAGACCCCACCTTTGCCGCACACCTCAATAACGACCTTAAGCTTCTCGACAAGCTCGAAAAGCAGTATAGGAACAATCCCGATAATGAGCTGCTTTATCAGCATATAAGGCTTCTTAAGATAAAGGAGCAGAATGCTTTGGAGGGCGTCGGGTACTGCGCAGCCCCCGGCGATTCGCTATATGTCGGCGGCTTTGAGAAGATGAACGACGTTATATTGAATGTTGACGCCGAGCACCT
This sequence comes from uncultured Ruminococcus sp., assembly GCA_902787365.1. Classification (GTDB taxonomy): domain Bacteria; phylum Bacillota; class Clostridia; order Oscillospirales; family Ruminococcaceae; genus NK3A76. The sequence continues at coordinate 9,234 of CADAGC010000019.1, forward strand.
TAATGACCCTGACTTCATCAAGAAGGCCGAGAAGTCGTCAAAGGAGCTGGGACTTACCGACCTGTTCACAGACTTTGTCGATATTCAGATGCATAACTCCGAGTGGGCAAAGGAATGGAACCAGCCTGCCCCCGACCCCAAGACTCTGCGCTCGATAGGGCAGAAGCTCAAAGAAGATATGAACCGTATGGACGAGCATATGCAGACCTTTGAGCGCAACTGCTTTGATGACCTCAAAAAGCCTAAAAATGAGCAGGATCTTTTAAACGTAACAAGCAAGAGCGATATTGAAAAAGGCGACATTGTGTATGATTTCTCAAAAGGCAAGCCCGATAAGCCTATAAGAGCCGTAAACGGCGAGGCGTGGGATAAGCAGAAAGAGAAATTCCTGCAGGAGCTGGAGGGTCAGCTTATAGGTGCTGACCTTATGGAACTTCAGAGAAATGTAAAGAAGGGCAAGTCAAAGGTTCTCAGCACAATGGTGCAGGATATGATAGACGGCTGCACCGCCGAGTATATGGACGAATTTGAAAAGAAGAAGGAAAAGTCCAAGAGAGCCGTGGCTTACGACTATATAGTTCGTGTTCAGAAGCTTCAGGAAATGGAGCTTGAAGCAAACAAGGGCAACGACCTCTTCTCGAAGATGTGCAGAGATATAGCCCGTGAACACCTGCGCACCCCCGAAGCGCTCAAGGCTATGAGCGATATGGAAAATCAGGCTATGGAAGAAAAGGTCAACGGTATGACCCTCGTTTCCGAGACATTGTTTATAAAGGAAATACAGAAAAACATCACCCCTTCGCCCCAGAAGCAGGCAGCAGCCCCCGTCCAGGCAGACAATAAGGAAGGCGCTAAAGCTCCCAAGGCAGAGAATGTACTCCAGCCCCCGAGAGATTTTGCTAAGGAAAAGGAAGAGCTTATGGGGCATATAGTCCAGATACTGGCAGTTCAGAAGATAGCTGATACTATCAAGAGCTATAAAGCAGGTATGGAGGATATGGCCGAAGGCGGTGAAGGCAAGGCTATGACCAATGAAGAAGTGCAGGAAATGACCAATCAGTTGATGTCAAAGGAAAACATTAAATCCTGTGCGGACATGATAAAAGATATGGCTGATTACAAGCGCCTTAAAAAGAGCATAACAAACCTCGAAGAGCTTGATAAGCTGAAGCTTGATGCCCTTGACGGCAGCGGCGGCAGACTTAAGGAAAGGCTTCATAAGGCAAGCCAGATGATAATCAAGGAGGACACTCAGAGACTGCGTATGGAGCAGCAGAGAGAGATACAGAAGCAGCAGCGTGAGATAGCAAACCGAAACGCCGAGCCTGCGGTCTTAAAGCCTACCGATAATTTCTGAAAAACCGAATAAATAAAAGCTGTTGTGCAGTTTAACGCACAGCAGCTTTTTTGTGTTTATTCTTCTGTGTTTAGCAGATTGCCCATATCAACGCCTAAGATATTTGCAAGCTTCATAAATGTGATTACGTCGGGCATACGCTTGCCGTTTTCCCAGCGGTAGACGGTCTGTAATGCAACGTGCATCTTCTCTGCAAGCTCATCACGGCTCATGCCACGCTCCTCACGGTATTTGGTTATCCACTTGCCTATGGTGGCGTTCCCTGCAAATTCCGATTCTATCATATCATCTGTAATGGTAGAAACAGGGTGGCGCAGGTGCTCAAAGGCATCTCTTAGCCGCTCGCCGCTTATGGGCTTTACAAGAAAGGCGCTCGCATAGGTCTTGTAGCTTTCAAGCGCAAACTCCGAGTGGCCTGTAATGTATATGATGTTGGTGCGTGGCTTTATCTTAAGTATCTCGTCTGCAAGCTCTATGCCGCTGACATCTGCTAAGTCTATGTCCATTATTATAACGTCAAACTCATATTCCTTGAAAAGCGGTATCACCTCGGCAGGGTCGCTCGTTCCCACGCAGGTCGCATTGGGGAATAGTGTGCTCACCTCGTCAAGAAGGTCATCAACGATGAGCTTGTGGTCATCAGCTATCATTATTTTCATCAGTATCACTCTTTTCTGTTGTTTGTCCCGGTATTATAACATCTACTGTGGCGCCGTCCTCGGCTATGTTCATATTCAGCTCGCCGCCGCACATCACGGCAAGGCGCTTTCGGGTGTTTTCAATGCCTACGCCCATGTGAACGGGCTTGTAGTCGTCTGCGCCGTTTTTGTTAGTTCCGTTGTCGCATATCCTGACTATTATATTGCCCTCCTGCTCAAAGGTCGTCAGGGTTATCTTTCCGCCCTGACGGCTTAAGCCGTGGTTTACGGCGTTTTCTACTATCGGCTCCAGCGACAGGGGTGGTATAAGGAAGTCCGTCACCCCGAGATCATATACCACCTCGACTTTTCTTGTGTAGTCAGCCTGCACCAGCGAGAGATATACCTTGACGTTGTAAAGCTCCTTGTCAAAGGGCACAAGCTCGTCTGTCTGGATAGCGCCTATGTGGGCTTTTAAGTAGTCGGAGAAGTTGTCTATGCACTCAACAGCCCTGTGCCCGTCACGCTTTGCAAGCGAGCGTATGATTGATAGTGAGTTGTATATAAAGTGTGGCTGTATCTGGTTTTTGAGTATCAGCATCTTGTCCTGGGATATTTTCAGGTCTTTCTGCGCTATAGTCTCTCTCATCTCCTGCTGATAGATTACCGAGAGATAGGTGTAATACTCGAATATGCAAAGCGCCGTTACGGGGTTTGTAAAGCCGGGGAGAATGTTGAAGTACTCAACATACGCAACTATCAGCGATTGCAGTATTATAGCCCAGATGATAAAGCATTTTCTGTAGTTGTTGCTCTTGAAGTATTCTATCGAGAACAAAACGAGCATAAACACATAGAAAAATTGGGAATAGTAAACGCTCATACCGAAAGGTCCTCTTGCCCAGTTGAGGTTGGCATCTATAGTAAAGGCCAGCGTGCTGTCGGTGTATGCTGTTGAGTAGATTATGGTGTTTACCGCCGCAGGTATGGCACAAAGCGCCTTGTATCGCCTGTTGGGCAGAATTATCAGCACCTCTGTGAGTATTATGAACGGCCGCAGGATGTATGAGGTGGCGTCGGCTATTATCCTTATCTTGACGAGCGTGGGCAGGCTGAAGTCAAGTTCTCTTTTGGTTGCAAGGTCGCTTGCGGTGTCTGCTATGAGAATTATGAAAAGCAGGGCTATGCCCAGCAATAAAAGGTCTGACGCAGGCGGCTTTGCGTGCCTGTTGACTGCCATTACCGACATAAGCGCTAACAGTATCATAAGCGTCATAAAATTAGTGGTCAAAAAGCTTGCTATCATCGACAATGCTCCTTTGGGGTCAAAAATAAGCTGTTCTGTTGCTATTATAGCATATTTTCAGGTGTTTTGCAAGATATTTTAATTTTATGTGGGCGGGCGGGGTGCTCCCAAAAATAATTTTTTTCACTCCTTGCACCCGTTTCACCGCTTCGGGGGTATTAATATCAGAAGGCCAAAAATCAAGGGCAGCAAAAGGGCTGCCGATATAGAAGTGAGGAATGTATATGCCAAAGAAAGGTTTAAAAGACATTAATCCAAACGCTAAGCTGGCGCAGGATATAGCCGACGGGAATAAGAATATGGGAATGGAGAATTTTGCTAACTCTATCGAGAACTGCGCAAAAGACCCGAGAACCAAGAACGATCTTCCCGAAGGCGCAGAGAAATTCGCCAAGATGATAAAGAAGCTAAATTCCGGCGAGGTCGGGCAGGTCGAAGAGGCTATGTTCGAGCTTGATCAGAATATGGAAGACTGGCTCATCGAAAAGAAAGGCGGCAAGACCAACTACGAAAGGCTTTGTAAGCTGCTCGGTAAGGAGCAGGTAGATGCGATACTGATGCAGCTCGGCAATATGCTGGGCATCGAGATAGAGCCGGAAGCACTTGCTAAGGGTCTTAAGAGGATAAGAAAGAAAGAGCAGAAGGGCACCGAGGGTCTTGTGACCTCGGAGGACGGCAAGGAGCCCGAAAAAGAGACCGAGGAGATAAAGAAGACCGAAGAGCCCGAAAAGACCGAAGAGGTAGAAGAAACCGAGCCTGAAAAGGAAGAAACAGAGCCGACCGTCGAGGAGACTAAGCCCGAGGTCGCTGAAACAAAGAAGAAAGAGCCTTTTAAGGTGCCGGAATCCTTTAATACTACGCCTTTCGGCAGCGATAAAGACAAAGAGGCTCAGGCAATGGGCTATCAGCCGGCGAAAGAAAGAAAGGCTCACCAAACATTCTTGGGTGAGATAGAAGGCTTGGGCAAGGATATTGAAGATAAGGGCTTCCTCGGAATGAGAGGCTCGTCAAAAGAGCACGAAAGACTTGTTGAAGCTTACCACGATATGCGGCATAAGTCGGCGATGATGGTAAACGCCAAGGAGAACGTAAAAGCCAAGGAGAAGGCTAAGATCGACTCAATGACAGCAGCAAAGCTTGCAGCAGTTGAGTATATAAACAAGATAAGAAAAGAAGCAGGCAAGACCGATAAGGATATCGACTGGCGCCCCAAGACATCAATGGGTAAGAAACGTTTCGAGGCAGCACTCGGTATCATAGCTTCGGTGGATAAGGAAATTGATAGAATGGCTCCGCAGCAGGATCCCGAAAAGCAGCAGGAAGTGCAGCAGGAAAAGCAGCAGGAGCAGATAACCGAGGAACTTGAAAAGCAAAACGAAGCAAAGATAGAAGAAAACACTATAAAGAAAGACCCCGAGAACCCCTTTGATAAGCAGGGCTGGATAGATAAGTTAAACAGCATACCGTCAAATATGCCGCTTAACGTGCAGCAGATCATAAAGGCGGTCAAGGAAACGATAAAGTGTATGGCAGCACTTAACGCACTCGACGATCTTGATAAGAAGGGCGTTCCTGAGGATCAGAGAAACGCAGATGAGTTCAGGACATACCTTGATAAATCGACAACTACTTCATACGATGCGCTGAATGAGAAGGCAAACGGCATAAATGAGCAGTGGGAAATGACTATGGAGGGCAAAGAGGAGTTCCTTAATGAGTATGACCCCTCACGCCAGACCGATAAAGAACAGACAATGGAAGAAATGCAAAATGAGCCCGGAAGAGAGCCCGAGGCTGCCTCAGGTGGAGAGACGGCTGATGGGGAGGACTACGACGCATATCTCAATACTGTTTACGGTAACAGATACCTCGAATCAAGCAGCTATGTCGAAAATGTCAGGGAGCAGGACGGCAAGCTCGGTGATATGGACTATAATATCGCCAAGGAGGGTATGTATAACGTTGCGGCTATGATTATAACAGCCAAGATATTTGAAAAGAGCGGCAAAAAGCCCTCAAAGAACGATTTCAATAACTCGGTTGTGGACACTATGCAAAGCCCCGCATTCAAGGAGACTGTTGAAGGCTTCGGCGGAACGAGCATAGGTGCGCTTGAAAGAATGCAGAAGAGCATTCTTAAGGACGACGGCAAGACCCTTTTCGGAAACTATATGCAGAATGCTACCCATATCAGGCAGCGTGAAGAACTCAACGAAAAGATCAAGGCTGAGGCTCAGGCTAAGCGTGAACTTGAACTTAAAACACCCAAGACCGAGAAGGTTCTGGGCGGTAACTAAACCCCCGAAAATACACGGGAAAAAGCCCATAATGAGTAAAATAATTAAACTATCAAGGGCGCAATTAACAATAAATTGTAAAATATTATGAATTATTAATACAATTAACGTCTAATTGCACAAATAAATAAAATTAATAAGTAGTATCTTGTTGAAAACAACAAAAATTTGTAATGTACCAGATTGGTAAATGACATATTATTCACATTGTGTTATAATTGTATCAGTAAGAAATAACGACATAGGTGCGAGGGCGAGAAAATTTTTCAATAAAATTTGAAACCCGTGCACCCAAACTTATGACACAAGGGTATTACTTATGAATGACGAAGAAATAGTAAGAAAGTACAGCGACATGATCTACGGCGTGGCAATGCGCTACGTCAGAAACAGAACAGATGCAGACGATGTATACTCTGATGTTTTCTACCGCTACTTCAGAAGGCAGAGAACCTTTGACAGCGAGGAGCACCGCAAGGCGTGGCTGCTCAGAGTAACTGTTAACTGCTCGAAAGACTTTGTGATGAACAGAGGCTACAGCGAGGAGATACAGGAGGATATGTTCGGAAGCGAGACTCTTTACGGTACAACAGAAGCAAGTGCTGAGGATATCCTTGCCGTAAGAGAGGCTATAAAGAAGCTCGATGACGAGCACAGGGAGATCATAGAGCTCTACTATTTCAGCGGTCTGTCTGTCGGCGAGATAGGTCAGATGCTGCAAAAATCCGTAAACACGGTAAAGTCGCAGCTTCTTCGCGGCAGGAACAAGCTAAAGGAGCTTTTGGTATAACCCTGAGGAGATGTGTCACAAATGAATGAAGCACGAATCGAGGCGGCTCTTATCGGGCTGGGCGGGCAGATGCCCAGGGCACCGGAAACCTTGGTCAGAGATATGGTCAAGACGGTGAAGATGCTCAACCGAGAGAGAGCTAAACGACTGGGTGTAAAACCCGAGCAGCCACAGAAGAGGCGGCAAAGAGAGTTAACAGCCGGAAACCCGGTAAAAACAAATAAGAAAGTATTATGACATTTATTAGGAGGTCTTTATTATGAAAAATTCAGTTAAAAGAAAGCTTATGCTTACAGGTGCTAAGGCAATGGGCGCTATGTGGGCAGCACAGACAGCTATGATCCAGGCATTTGCTGCAAACTCCAGCAAGAACGACCCTGATGCTGATCTTGATAAGGTAACAGAGCCTATCATAGGTCTTGTAAATCAGGTTCTCAACGTGCTTATCCCGCTCGTTGCAGCAGTAGGCGGCGTCTTCTGCGTAAGCCTCGGCCTTAAGTACGCAAGAGCTGAGGAGCCTCAGGAGAGAGAAAAGGCTAAGCAGCACCTTAAGAGTGCAATCATCGGCTTTACACTTATCTTCGTTCTCGTAGTAGTGCTCAGACTTGCAACAGATCCGCTGACCGATTGGATGAACAGCGCTTCCAAGAAGTAATCAACGCATCCCCCTTTTTACCCCATCTATAGAAGAAGGACATTTTAAGATCAAAAGAGCTTGATCCCCTGTGAAACGGGGGAGCGGGGCTCTGCACCGAGCGCCGCAAGGGTTTTTACCATTGCGGCGGAAAGTGTTCTTAATAGGGTAAATTTTTTTAGGCAACACGGCATGAAAGGAGCTTCGTGATGAAAAAGAAAAGAACATCCCGCAGAAAAAGAATAGAAGCTCTGGCGCTCTGCGCTGCGATGATCTTCACCTTCTCGGCTGATAGCATCATACGCCCCTACAGCGTTTTTGCACAGGAAGATGAAAGCTCTGAGGAAGAGGTCGAAGCGGAGATAAAGAGCGATATCATGAAGATTGACTACGGCTCTGTTGAGTTCTGGCGCTGGGAAAGAGTTGGCAAGGATAACTATCCCCGTGATGATGAAGAGCATATGTCGCTGTTTGTCTTTGGTGATAAGAATATCGTGATAGAGAATAAGCAGACTGCAAGCGATAATGTCATAGGGTTAGCACTTTCTTCTGTTTCACCTGCAATGGGAGTAGCATGGAATCTGGCCCGCAATCTTACGCCGGGCGGTATAGGCGATGGCGTGATGTTTTCGGCGATAGCACCGAACGGCTTGTTCATAGGCCCCTCGGCGGATCCTATAACAGGTGTTTCGGGAAATAACATCATCAGTAACGCCGACTCCGACACTTATTCTAAGCAGTTTGTAAACGATGATGATCCGGGCTGGGCCGATTATATCAGAGAGCAGTACGCTCACTATATAAAGCTTGATAATGCTTACTCTGCCCCGTATAAGTATGTACAGTACGGAGTTGACCCGACCAAGGATGTTTTCTTCACCACTTCGGATATGAACCCTGTGTATGTAAAGTATAAGGGCGTGAGCGAACACGTTGACGGTGTTGACGGTAGGGACGCACCGATCTATTCTATAAGGATCAAGAGCAATAACAAGACCAAGTATTATTGGTGGGCTACCGATAAGGGCGACGAATCGCTCCCGCAGATAGCTACCGATGATAAAAAGTCAAACTGGACTTTCCGTTCATATAATGTAGCCAGCAGAGGCATCGTTTATGTCCCCGTGATATTTGATAAGGGTAACGATGATGAAGTTATGGCTACAAGAGATACCGGTTATGTATACACACTTGATGAACGCGATGACGGCAGAGAAGAAGATAAGTGTAAATGGTTCATAGGTGAGTATAAGCACTACTCGGCGCTCATCGGCAATACAAAGGTAGGCAACGGTCAGATCCTTTCAATATCGGAGAATGACTATATCGGTGCAGGCGGCGATGATGAGGCCTCGCAAAACGGTGTTATCATACCCAACGGCTCAAAGGTCATTGTTGAAAAGGGCGGTATACTCGCAATCGAGGGCAACGTCATAAACAACGGCACGATAGAAAACCGTGGCGGCACGATACTTATCAAGAAAGGCGGAAGCATATTCCCGTTCCAGCAGGGTGCAAGCCCTACGGTCAATGGCTGCGGCACGATAAAATGCGTGGGCGGCGATATAATCATTCAGGAAGGCGGCGCAATATATGCAGGCCTTTTTGATAAGAACGGTGCGCTGGTGCCATTCTACCTTGATGATAGTTCAACTCTTATAAACCAGGGGCTGCTGGTCTATGGAAATATGAGACTTGGCAACGGCACAAGAGTAGAGCTTTATGAAAACAGCAGAACATACGGTTCTATAGGTACCGAGAGAGATATGGAATCGATCGATTATACTATCCCCGCTAACGAATCGAATTGGTTCGTCAAGTCGAGAAGCGGTGAGATGACGCTTGTGAACTGGCTCTATATGCACAGGACACGTGATGACTTTATCATAGAAGCTTATAATAAGTATGTGACAGAGAACGGATTTAGTGAAAACTATATCAACGATACGCTTATTCCTAAGCTTGATGAGTTAGCACACGAAAGCCCGAATTACACTGAATCGGATTTTAATGTAGAAATATACAAGACGACCTCCTATCCCGATCCGAGCAGCGGGTCATATACCTCTGATGTTGATCATCTGATAAAGTATGCTGAGAATATGGGTTATTCCTATATGGGCAAGGATGACAAAGACGCTCTGATGTTTTCGTTCTATGGGATCGAGTGTAACTTTAATGACCTTCTGAGCATTAACAATACAGCGTTTATGACAGGAGCTCTCGGCTCTGTAAAATTCCTTAAGGAAAGTAAGGGTCTTAAGGGTATGTATATCGGTGAAAACTGTGTTAAGACGCCTACATTGCTTAAGGTGTCAAGCGCAAGTCTTAATGATATCAATAAGAGCAGCGCTATCAAAGTGGGTGAGCTTACATTATGATGAAAAATATAGCTGAGTTTTTTAAGAGTATTCCTAAGGGCAAGATAGTCAAAAATATCATTATAGCGTTTATTGTCATAATCCTCGGCGGCTTCGCAATGCGCACCCTTATGGATTATATCCTGACTATAGGCAGGGGCGGCTTTAAAGTACACCCGATTTACTTTATACAGCCCAAAACATGGCTTATCGGTATCTGCGCCGTTGTCGGCGTAGGCGTTGTGTGGCTCTTCTCGAGCAACAACTTAGACCTTATGCTCGGCACGGGCAAGGGCTTGCTCGGCAAAAAGGGCAAGGTCGATGTTGTAGAGGGAAGCTTGGAAAACAGCCGCTTCCTTACCGATAAGGAAAGAGATAAATATTTTGCAGGGCATAATTATAAGGACCTTGGAAACTGCAAGAAGGACGGTATACCTGTAAGAGCGGTGCTCGATAAATCGGGCAATCTGCAGGTCAACTTCCTTTCCGGCGCACACAGCCTTATAATCGGTGCTACAGGTTCAGGTAAGACGACCACATTCATCAACCCGATGATACAGCTTCTGGGCGCTACCGCCTGCGGCAGCTCTATGATAATGACTGACCCTAAGGGCGAGCTTTTCTCGCTCCACTCGCAGTTCCTTGTTGACAGGGGCTATAACGTTCTCCTGCTCGACCTTCGTGATACCTATTCGTCATCACGCTGGAATCCGCTGGGTGATATATGGGATATGTATGCTGAGTATGTTGAGCTCGGCAAGGGCATAATCGCCCACCGTGACAGTATGGATAACTACCCTGAGCTTGACCGCCCCGACGGCGACGCTAATGAAGGCTCTCTGTGGTTTGAGTGGAAGGGCCACGCTTATGCAGACCCCTCGCATTGTCAGGACGATGTGGCAGTTAAGAGACAGCAGATATACGACGAGATGTATGAGGACCTGAATGACCTTGTATCGGTTATCTGCCCCGTTGAGAACGAGAAAGACCCCGTTTGGGAAAAGGGTGCTCGTTCTATCATAATGTCAACCTGCCTTGCAATGCTTGAAGACTCGGAAGACCCGAGACTCGGCATGACAAAGGAGAAGTTCAACTTCTTCAATATCAATAAGGCACTTACCAACTCCGAGAACGAGTTTGCAGCCCTTAAGGATTACTTCAACGGCCGCAGCAAGCTCTCACAGGCATATACACTTTCCCGTCAGGTGCTTTCGGCAGCTGATACTACACTTTCTTCGTATATGTCTATCACATTCGATAAGCTCAATATGTTCAACGACCGAGGCCTCTGCGGCCTGACAAGCGCAACAGATGTTGACGCTGCCGGCTTTGCCGAAAGACCTACGGCGCTGTTCATGAAGATACCTGATGAAAAGGATACAAGACACGGCCTTGCGGCGGTATTTATCCTTTGTATGTATAAGGCGCTCATCAAGGTGGCCTCGTCAAGAGAAGACCTCTCGCTGCCGAGGAACGTATACTTCATCCTCGATGAGTTCGGTAATATGCCCAAGATCGAGAAGTTCGATAAGATGATCACGGTTGGCCGTTCAAGAAAGATCTGGTTCAACATGGTCGTTCAGTCATACTCGCAGCTTTCAAACGTATACGGCAACGAAGTTGCTGATATCGTTAAGTCTAACTGCGGTATGAAGATGTTCATCGGTTCAAACGATATAGGCACCTGCGAGGAGTTCTCAAAGCTCTGCGGTAATATGACGGTAAGAACAGCCTCTACCTCATCTGCCATAGGCGGTAAGGAAGGCGATATCAACCTCTCAAGCCAGACGCAGGTAAGACCTCTTATCTACCCCAGCGAGCTTCAGATGCTCAATAATAAGGAATCGACGGGTAATGCGATAATCGTTACATTTGGTAACTACCCGCTCAAAACAAAATATACACCGAGCTACCTTTGCCCTTACTATAAAATGGGCACTATGGATATGGGCGAGCTGAGATCGCATATGTTCAAGGCAGACGAGGTGTACTACGACCTTGAAGAGCGCAACGATATAGTGCTCGGCAAGGCAGAATAAAAGGAGAATCCGACCAATGGTATTTTGTAAGCTGCTTGTGTCCCTGGCGCTTGTGATGTCTGCGGCATCGGCCGATGCTGATGTAGACTACGAGGGCGAGATCAATATCTTTACAGGCGAGCCCATAGTGGACGAGGACGGTAATGAGGAAAAACAGACCGTGCGTTTGCTTGATGAGGGTGTGTATGACTTTGAGCAGAATACATATACCTATACCGTTCCGAGCGACGGCACTATGAAAGTAATATCAAGCGTGCCGAATAAGATGATAACCACAGACAGCGTGAGTATCGACACCGAAGGCGGCGTGTCAGTCTCGATATATCTTGACGGCGAGCTGCTTGATGAAGTTGATTTTTCGGATATAGATATGATAGGCTCCTATGCCGTGGTGGCTACGAGCGCCGATTCAGAAGATCAGGTGCTTTCATTCACCATTATCCCCGAAAAAACAGGTATGATCTCCTCATACCAGCTGCCTGAGGGCTTTGAGCTGACAGAGGTGATTCTTGACGACGAGGAACAGGATATCACCGATAAAAATATGGTAAAGCTCAAAAAAGACGGCGAATACGTTATAAGCTACCGATGCAAGGCTACGGGCGTCGAGTACGGCTTGAAGACCGAGATAGACCATACACCGCCTGCACTCGAGATAGACGGTGTTGAAGATAACAAAGCAAGAGGTGCTGTTACTGTTTCGGGGATAGACCGTGATGATACCGTGGAAATGACAATGAACGGCGAGGATTACGATCTTCCGAAAGACGGCGTCATTAAGATGCCCGGCAAGTATGAGATAAGTGTTACCGATGATGCGGGAAACACCGTCAGCGACGAGTTTGAGATAAAATTCTATCTTGACAGGCAGGGTCTTATATTCGGCCTGCTTGCACTCGGCGTTATACTGGGCGCTATCGCCTATATGATAGTAGCAAGGAAAAAACTGAGAGTAAGATAAAATCCAAGTAAATGAAAGCGAGATAATTTATGAGTGGCATTGTAGATGGGCTGCTTGAACAGCTGAAAAACTTAATAGGTGAGCTATTCTACATGCTTGAGAAAATGCTTTGTCTTGTTATCATGTGGATGCAAAAGCTCTTTAATGTATTTACAGGTATAGAAGAAGTACAGTATAATAAAAAGAATGCGCTTCTTATAGATGTATTCTTCAATAATACAGTAATTCAGAATATCTACTGGGGCATGGCCGCAATAGGCATAGTGCTCATATTCACATTCGCAATAATGGCCGTGGTCAAAAAGATGTTTGACCTTGATGATAAGGTAAAGCAGTCATACGGGCAGATACTCAGAAGCATTCTGCGTGGTATACTGGTAATTATCAGCATGAACCTTGTTATCACTATTAGCATATCATTTACCAACTACCTTATGGATGCGGTAAATGAAGTGTTTGATAACGGCGAAAACCTCGTGGGCAACGACCCGCATATCGAATACACCGACGAGCAGTATGCTACGATGTCGAGAATATTCAACACCGTCGGTAACTATTCGCTCAACCCCTCTTATAAGAACAGGTATAATATCAACGCCTGCTATAACGAGATAAGGGGCGACCTTAAAAAGCTGGCCGATGAGGGCGTGTTCGATTTCTATTATAACGACTACGAAAAGAAGCAGGTAACAGTCAAGCTCGTGGGCGGCGGCAGTGCTACGCTCAATGTCAACGACGAGAATAAAAAGATCAATACATGGCAGTCGGTATTGCAGGAGATCTATAACGCAGGTGATGTGGATAAAGAGCTTGCTGCCGATGTCTATGACGAAAAGGTAGCAAAGAGCCTTGATAACTGTATGACAGTTCTCAAGTCTGACCCGAGCTTCCACGCTCTCGATCACTACGATAAGGATAAATACCTTGTCGATCAGGACGTTCCGCTTGACAGAGTGCTCTTCCTCATAGGTACTATGGGTATAGGCGATACCGCAGCAGCGAGAAACGACGCCTATAACAAAGAGCCGAGTATGTTCGATAACGTAAGAGGCCCCTACTATTCGGGCGATAAGGATATATATACCTTTGAACAGGTCAACGGTGACTTTGACCCCTGGATAGGCAAGACCAACTATATAGTAGTTTATTTCGCAGGTATGCTGCTTATCGCAAATATGGCAATAATCGCAGTAAACTGCATAGTCAGGATATTCAACCTGATATTCCTCTATCTTATCGCACCGCCTATAGTTGCGGCGTCACCCCTTGATGACGGCGGTAAGTTCAGACAGTGGATAATAGCTTTCGTGATACAGCTTTTCTCGGTGTTTGCGACTGTTATATCCATGCGAGTGTTCCTTGTGTATATACCTATAGTTATCAACCCTGCACTTAAGCTTTCGAGCAATATCCTTATCGACTCGATAGGTAAGCTTGTTATGATATGGGCTGGTACTAAGGCAGTTGAAAAGTCAAACGGCCTTCTCACAGGTATCCTTGCAGACATGGCAGGTCACCAGTCACTTATGGCAGGCGATATGTCCAACGCAGTCAAGGGCAGCGCGATCGGTCAGGCAGCAGCTGCTGCAAAGGGCAAGTTCGAGGGCGCAGTTACATCTGCTGCACTTGCACCTGCTAAGCTCGGTCTTGGCGCTGCTAAGGGCGTTGCCAAGACAGTCGGCAGAGCAGCGGCATTACCTTTCAGGCCTATCACAGGTGCTGTAAAGAACGCAGGCAAGTGGATAAACCACGGCCTGGGTCTGGCAGAAAAGGCTACCGACAATGCTATCCTCAGCTCGCCTGAGGCCAGCGCAGAGGCAGCTAAGAAGCAGGCGGAGCAGATCAAGAATAACCCGAACTTCCAGTCTAAGCCCAATGCTGAACCTTCGCTTGGTGAGGCTTCGATGAATAACCTGACTAACCCGGGCGGCGGTGGCGGCGGAAACGATCTGCCCGATATGAACAACGCACTCGGCAATAACTTCGGCGGCGATGCTCCCGATATGCCCAATAACGCAGGCGAAGCTCTTCAGGACGCTCTCCACCTCGGCGGTGGCGGCGGTGAAGGCGGCGGCCAGGGCGGCGGCGGTGGCGGTGAGCAACAGCCTCTTCCCCAGCAGGGCGGCGGCATACAGCAGGGTCAGCCTCCGCAGGGCGGTAATGATGCACCTCAGATGCCGGGCGGCGGCGAGGGCAATCCTCCCGATATGCCCGCAAATAATAACGGCCTGGCTGATAATAACGGGCCTCAGGACGGGCCTCCTCAGCAAGGGCCTCAGGGCGGGCCTCCTCAGGGACCGGCCCCGCAGATGCCTCAGAATAACAATAATATACCCAATATGCCCGCAGGCAATAACAACGTACCCAACGCACCTGTCGGCAATAATAACAACAATAATAACGCTCAAAGACCCGTGCGCAGACCTCCTCCGCCCAGAGGCGGATATAATCAGAGGCAGCAGAATTTGTTCGGTATTGATGCACAGGGCAATTACGTCAACAGACAAAACAACAATAACAACATTGCACGCAATAACGTTAATAATAATAACATGCCCAATATGCCAAACAATATGAACGGCATAAACAATGCGGTGAATAACAACGTTCCTAATCAACCTGTGAACAATGCACCGATCAACCAACCGCCCGTTAACAATGTTAACCCCGACGCACCCGGTGAGGATCTGTTCAATGCACCTCGCAGACAGCATCAGCTCAACGACGCTGCGCAGCGAATGTTCGGCAATAATAACAACAATAATCAGCCCCCGCCGAACAATAACTTCTTAGGGCAATAAAAACAAAAAATCTGGTAATGGCAGAAAGGATAACAGCTAAATGAGACTAATACCCGGAAAAACTAAGGTCAAAATTGAATTATTCCGTGGAATAACGCTCGGTGATGTGGTAGTAGGTATCATAACCGTTCTACTCGCAGGGCTTGTTATCCTTTCGACTATTCCCGGCCGTTTCTATGTGGCAATAGGCGTTATCGCCGTGGGCGGTATGCTCCTTGTCAGATTAGATTCTCAGCCTAACTATCTTACGATACTGGGTCTGCTCAAATATCTTGCATATCCCAGACGCTTCTGGAGAATGTTCTCCGACAAGCACCTTCTCTCAAAGAATTCCGAGTCTACAAAGGGCGAACAGTGGAAAGAATTTTTCTCGGATAAGTTCGAGGCAGAAGATGAACTTACTCTGCGTGAGAGCATCGAAAAGGCTATGGCTGATAAAAAGCAGAAGAAGGCCGAGGAAGAGATACTTAACAGTAAGGACTCTACAGACGAGGAAAAGAATGCCGTTTACCAGGCAAGAAAGGAACAGGAAAAAGCTAAGGAAAAGAAGAAAGCCGAGAAAAAGGACGCTTACCACAACGAGAAAGACGTTGAGGATATAGTGCCCTTTACAGGCATTTCTGACGGTTTTATCGAGTATGGCGGAAAATACTACGGGACGATAATCGAAGTCGATCCCGTTGAGTTCCGTTTTTTCAGCATTTATAGACGTAATGCATCTATCGAGAACTGCCTGGGCAAGGTGCTTCGCTCGCTGAGACCTGAATATGCGGCAAATATCGTAAAAATAGACCGCCCGATAAGGTATGAGCCTTATCTTGAAAAGGAATATGAAAAGCTCGACGCTCTTAAGAATTCCTACGAAAAGGGCTTCCTTACGGAAGATGAGCTTAAGGCGAGAGTTGAGATACAGTATGAGCGTATAAACGAGATGCGCAATATCTGCTATGAAGATAAGGTAATTCAGCCTTTCTACTATATCGCACTTTTCAATATAGATAAGAGACAGCTGCTTATCGACACCAATTCCGTGATAACCACCCTTACGCAGGGCGAGCTTGTTGTGCGCCGTGTAAGCACCGACAGAGAGCTTGCTATATTCCTGAAGTACACCAACACCCTCGATTTTGAGGAGAACGAGATCGACGAGCTCCAGCCCGAGGACTATGTAAAGTGGGCTATGCCCGAGAGCGTTACCTTCACTACCAAGAAGGCAGATATAAACGGCATCTACACCCACCATATGCGAGTTGTGGGCTACCCTTCTGACGTAGGTGATGCGTGGCTCGCAGGCGTAATGTCAGTTCCCGCTACAAAGGTAGTTGTCAAGATAACCCCTATGGAAAGAACAAAGTCCATAAAGGCTATCGACCGCTCATTGCAGGAACTGCGTGGTCAGCTCCATTCTACAGGCGTTGACTCAAAGATAATCGAGCTGCAGTCGCATATCGAAACACTCAGCAGCCTGCTTGTTACCTTGCAGCAGGATAATGAGTCGCTTCTTACAGTTAATATCTACATCACTATGTATGATGTGGTAAAGACCTCAGAGTGGGGCAACCCCGAGAGAGTCAAGGATTCAGCCCTGCCAATAATCGCTGATATGAAAAAGACAGTAAGGCGTGTATGGCAGGAAACAGGTATGAGGCTAAACGGCCTTGATTTCTCGCAGCTTGAGGGCTTTATCGGCTCACAGGTATCGGGCTATGACCCCTTCTTTAAGGACGGCCGTGGAATGCCCGCAAACACAGTAGCAGGTATGTATCCTTGGATTTATGCAAGAGTTTCCGACGTGGGCGGCATACGCCTCGGCACACAGGACGGCGTGCCTGTAATAATCGATTTCTTCCGCCGTGATTCCGAGAGAGTCAACTCCAATATGGTAATCATCGGTAAGTCAGGTTCAGGTAAATCCTACGGCACAAAGAGCCTGCTTACAAATATGGCGTCGGAAGATGCTAAGATATTCATTCTCGACCCCGAGAACGAGTATACCGAGCTTGCCCATACGCTGCACGGCAAGATAATCAACGTCGGCAACGCCACACAGGGCAGACTTAACCCATTCAATATAATCACAACTCTTGAAGACGACGAGAGCGAGGATACCCTCGGCACAGGCTACGCTGCGCACCTGCAGTTTTTGGAAGAGTTCTTCAAGCAGATACTACCCGATGTTGATAAGGACGCACTCGAATACTTAAACTCTCTCGTTGAGAGACTTTATACCAACTTCGGCATAACTATGGAGACGGATCTTTCAAACCTGACTCCTGCCGATTACCCGATATTCGATGACCTTTACGATATCGTACTGGAGGATTTCCAGCGCACTAATAATGAGTACCTGCGCTCTATGCTGCAAACGCTTATGAACTACGTTTCAAAGTTTGCAACAGGCGGCAGAAACTCAAATATCTGGAACGGCCCTTCAACTATCACTACAGATGAGAACTTCTCGGTGTTCAACTTCCAGTCGCTGCTTTCCAACAGAAACTCGACTATAGCCAACGCCCAGATGCTCCTCGTTCTGAAGTATATCGACAACGAGATAATCAAAAACCGTGAGTATAACCGCAAGTATGGCCTTAACAGAAGAATAGTCGTAGTTATCGACGAGGCGCACGTCTTTATCGACACCAAGTTCCCCGTAGCGCTCGACTTTATGTTCCAGCTTGCTAAGCGTATCAGAAAATATAACGGTATGCAGATAGTTATTACCCAGAATATCAAGGACTTTGTGGGCAGCGAGGAGATCGCAAGAAAATCTACCGCTATCATCAATGCCTGCCAGTATAGCTTTATCTTCGGCCTTGCACCGAATGATATGGACGATCTGTGCAAGCTCTATGAAAAGGCAGGCGGCATAAACGAGGTAGAGCAGGATCAGATACTTACCGCACCCAGGGGCAACGCCTTTACGGTAATGAGCCCTACCAGCCGTTCATCGTTCAAGATAGAAGTTCCCCAGTCAATGGTGGATATGTTCGAGCAGCCTGATTACCAGAGCCTCTACTTTGTAGGCCAGCAGGGTCACAGGGCCTGGGAAAGCTTCGTGGCTGACAGCAGAGCGATGCACGACGCTTATCTTGAAGAGAGAATGGAATCAAGATATATCGCTGAGACAGCGGCATATGATGATCTTGCAGACGGCACGGCCTTCACCTTCAGCGAGATAACCGAGCAGGAGGCAGAAGAGCTGACCAATACTACCAATAACAACACCGGCAATAATTCGGGCGGTATCACATTTGAAGAAGTGCCGATGCACCCGAATGAGCAAAATCAGGGTATTACTGATAGAAGCACACCTCAGCCGAGCGTTAATGTTGCTCCTGTCGTGCAGCCGTATATCATGCAGCCTGTGCTTCAGGCTGACGGAACTACGATAATGCAGCCTGTGATACCTCAGATAATACAGCCCGCACCTTCGGCTCCTGTGGATATGAACGCTCTTATTGCGACTATCCGTGACGAGGTAAGAAAGGAAATGGCACAGCAGCTTGGCAGCCAGACTGCCGCAGCAGCACCTGCGCCTGCTCCCGAAGAGCCTGCAAGGCCTGTGGCATACAGACCCGAGCCTGCGCCTGCTGCTTACGAGCCCGAGGAAGAGGAAGAAGAGGAGGAAGGCTTCCTTCCCGAGATGCCTCTGCTCGACCCCGATCAGCCTGATTATGAGGATGAGGACGAGGAAGAAGAGCCCGAATACGGCAGCTCGCATTATGAAGAGCCCGAATACGAAGAGCCCGAAGAAGAGGAGCCTGAGTATGACGAGCCCGAAGATGAAGAGCCCGAGTTTGACGAGCCTGATGAGGACGAAGATGAGGACGAAGATGATGATGATTCAGACGAGGGCTTCAAGCCTAAGTTCGATATCATGGCACTTCTTGATGAACAGCTTGACAGCTACGGCGAAATGACCCTTGAGGAACGTATGGAAGAGATAGATGTCGATACCATGGAAGTTTCTCTTGACGAGCTTATGAGCTATGTGAAGGAGTCACGAAAGAGGAGATGAGCTTAGATAAATGGATATAAAGCTTGTTAACCGAGGCGACACGGGAGAACTTATTCTCGCAGGGCGCCTTGATACCAAGAATGCTGATGAAGTCGGCAACCTGTTTTTGCAGATGGCTGACAGATTCACAAATCTGACTCTCAATATGCAGGATCTTAAGTATGTATCCAGCGCAGGTTTGAGAGTCATAAAGAAGCTGTATATGAAAGTAAGGGGTAAGGGCGGTGAACTTAGCTGTATCAATGTTGCCCCTTATGTGAGTGAGGTCTTTGAAATGACCGGATTTGCGGAGATGTTGAATATACGATGAAAACTAATGTTTATGCTCTCGTTACAAACACAGCAAAACGAATAGCAGCCGCAGCCGTAGCGCTGGTGATGCTGCCCGGAATGCTGTCATATGAGCTCGTTTATGCCGCACAGGATAGTTCTGCCTCTGCGACCACGACGAGTGTCGAGGCGCCTCCTTCAGATCTTGAATCGCTGACGGAGCCCGAGGGCATTACTGTCTGGAAGGACGGTAAAAAGGTCAGCACCGAGGCAACTACGGGTCAGAGCTGGACTGAGCAGACTATCGAGGGCGGCGGCGACGACCCCACCGAAGCTGCACCCAGCGTTGAAGAGTTTACAAGCAGCCTTACAGGTATAGAGATAAAGGATTCGGAAAACCTCTATAGCCTTACTGCGGCCACAGGCTTTAACCCCGGCACCTGCGTTGAGTATTTTGCCGTGCGCTATAAGGTCGGAACAGGCGATAAGGCAGTAGCGCAGACCAAGTATCTCTTCCCGAAGATACATACCCTTAGTGCGACCAATGACTATATCAAGGGCGTTAAGGGCACAGTAACGGTCAAGCAGCTTTCGAGGGTAAAGATAACCGGCTATTATTCTCCCGGCCCGAGAATTGCAGCTCAGCAAAGCACTATGTACTATGATGTTACCAACGACGAGCAGATAGAGGCTGCAAAGGCTAAGTTTTTGCTGTCTAATACCGGGATAACAAGTGTTGAGAAGATCTATAAAGATGTAGAGAAGCAGGTCAACCTCTCATCAACAGAGCTGATGAACAAGCGTCACTCGTACCTTGCATCATTTAACTACAAGATAAACGAGAACACCCTTACTACGAATGCACTTTCTTCCTGGGGCGTTGATGAGTTCCTCTTTAAGACCGACCAGCCCATAACCGAGATAACTGGCGTTGAGGCCTTTATGTCAAACGGCAAGTGGACGGTGCAGGGTCTTTCGGTAGGAAAGGTCAAGAAGATAGGCGGCTACAATGAGTACGGCTTCTATTCGGGCAAGTATTACCTCTCGCTCGAAAAGGAGATAATCTGCCAGCTCACCAAGAAAAAGAGCGGCACGCTCACACTTTCCGCTAACGGTGATACCCTTGTCAATATCGGCGGAGATGATTCGGATTATTTCGACCTTTCCGTTCCCGATGATAAGCTTACCACATCATTAGGCCTTAAGGACGTTTATTCCTTCAGGATAGATATTGCCGATACACTTGACGGCGGCCTTGAATCGCTTTTAAGAAACGATTCCACGTCAAGCGACCCCGCTGCGGGCTTTGCAGCAGAGGATATCGCCCTTGAGATAGAGTACAGGGATACTAACGGCTGGACAAGAAATGTCACCCTGCCCGTGCTCACATCTGTGATAGGGCAGTATAAGGAACTCAGCAAGAAGTATGGCTATTCGGTGCGTACTATAGGCCTTGCACAGAGAGGTGACACGCTGGCATTCACAGCCTGCCTGCCCGACTATGCATCACTTATCAGCACAAAGATATATCTTGCTAAGGCAGCAAGAGATGTCTGCAAGAAAAACTGCGGCCTTGACTTTATCAAACAGAATAATGTTGACTCGGCAGCTATAGCTGCACTTGATGCAGACTATCTGTCTATCGCAGGCGTCAGCATCTATAAGGGCACCTGCTGTATGTCAAATACATCTAACGCCTCCACTACCGTGACAAAGAAAGTTGACGGCAAGAACGTTCGTAAGTGCAAGAAGTGCGGCGCTTCCCTCGACGTGAAGGCGACGAAGAAAGCCACCGCCAAGAAGGCGACTGCGAAGAGGGCTGCCGCAAAGA
>CADAGC010000020.1 GCA_902787365.1 uncultured Ruminococcus sp.
AGTGCAATGTCTGGGTGCAGGACGAGGACGAGTTCCTTGTGACGGAGAATGAGATGTCATTCGCTGGCGAGTTCTTTGAGGGCGACAACCTCTCTATCCTGAATCTCGGCGAGTATAAGAAAGACCAGGAAGTAAGGATAAGAATAACCCTTGTTGACGAGAACAACGAGGCTTTCTGGTATGACGAGCTGTTCTACACCTTTGACGAGGTGGATTTTGCAAAGGCAGTAGAGACTATAAGAGACAACGGCATTCTCGATATCGAGGAGTTTGATGACAGATACGTAAAGGGCACCGTCAACTGCAAGCAGAACGGCCAGTATCTCTTCACCACTATCCCCGATGAAGATGGCTGGACTGTTATGGTTAACGGCAAGAAGGTCGATTACGAGGTGACTCTCGATTCGATGATAACCATTCCCTTAGAGCGTGGCGAGAATGTGATAGAGATGACATTCAGCCCCAATTACTTCAAGCTGGCTGTGGTTTTAAGCGTTATCGGCGTGCTTATGCTGTTAGGTGTGTTCCTCTACGAATACAAGGACGGCGAGCTGCTTGATAAGATAATCAACCGTGGCGAATACGACTATGAGGTAAAGGAAAAGAAATAAGCATCATAAAAGGCAGGAACGATTCCTGCCTTTTGTTATTTGTTATATCTTTACTGTAATACTTATGTAATTGACATTAAAAGTCGTGTGCGATATAATTAACATAGATAAAAAGAAAAGAGGACAACCAAATGGAAAAGAGACCGATAAAGAAATATATCATAAGAACCGCTGCTATCGTGGGGGTCTTGGCGGCGATTGCTTTGGGGTATTATTTATATATGTATAGAGTTCCGCATATACCCTATACAAAGAGTAAAGTGACCGACAACATTGATGAATGTAATATCATGGCACAGGCGTGTGTCGATTTTTATAATTCTATTGATGACGATGAAGAGATTTGGTCTGTTATGCTTGATCTTGATAGGAATAAGCTGATTCACTTGAAATATCATGATACCAATGATGAATATGATATGACATCAGAACAAATAGACGCTTTTAAGGCATTGATTCATGAGCATATTTTTTATGTTGATCACATAAATTGTATAGAGATCGTCACCAATAACGATTTTGTGGTTTTCAGCAATCCTAAGGGCCAGGCGTGCTTTATCTATTCCGTTTCGGGCGAGCGTCCCGATTTTTGCAATACACCCGCAAGTGAAAACAAAAAAATCTGTGTTCAAAAGATAACTGATAACTGGTATTATTCATGCAAGCAGTGATGATAAAGCATCAAGAGGTAAGGATAACAATTCTTACCTCTTCTTTCTTGCTTTTTAAACTGTAAACATTATGTAATTGACAATATACGACGGGTGAGTTATAATAGCCTTAGAAAAAAGAAAAGAGGACAATAAAATGGAAAAGAAGCTGAAAAAGTGGTATATCATAATACCCGCAGTTGTCTTGGCGCTTGCGGCGGCTAAGCTGTTTTGTGTGCCGAATATACCGTATTATAATCAGCGGGTGCTTGATAATATTGAAAGCTGTGATATAGCAGCAGGAGCGTGTCTTGATTTCTATGAGGGCTCAAATAACGATGGAAGCCAGTGGTGTGTTTCTTTTGATCTAGAGAAGAAAAAACTGTATCATTATGAATGGCCCGAAGGTTGCGATGAATATGACCTGACAGATGAACAGGTTGAAGCATTTGAAAACATTTACATAGAAGATGTGTTCTATGTTGACCATACAGAATGTAATGATATAGTTATGAACGAAGATTTTCCGTCAAGCAAAAAAAGCAGCTCTGTCAAATGCGTCAAGAAAATCAATGACCATTGGTATTACGTCTGCAAGCAGATATGATAAAGCATCAAGAGGTAAGGATAACAATTCTTACCTCTTCTTTCTTGCTTTTTAAACTGTAAACATTATGTAATTGACAATATACGCCGGGTGAGTTATAATAGTTATATACACTAAACTAATAGAATGGAGTAATATACATTGAGCAAAAAGAGGAGAAGTGCCGATACGGGCAATCAGCTCATAGGCGTGGTGGCTATAATCGCCGTGGCTATATTCGTGGTCGGCGTGATAGTAATATTTGCCAAGAGCCTTTTCTCGGGCGTCGAGGCTGATGTGCCGACGGGGCTTGATACGGCGACGGTCGCAAATGCTCCCGCACAGACCGAGGCGGTAAAGAGCGATGATTCAAGCTCTAAGGCTGATAAAAAATCCACCAAGAAGAAAAAGACCGACACCGGTGCGGAAACTACTACCACTACACAGGCAGGTCTCGGCACTAAGACCGTGCAGGAGTATGCATACCTGAGAAAAGACCCCTCACCCGAGGGCGAGCAGCTTTTGTGCCTCTCACCCGGGATAACCGTCACCGTGCTTTCCGAGGAGGACGAGAACGGCTACGTGCAGGCAAGCTTTGATAATAATGGCACTGTGCTTTCGGGCTGGATACACGGCTCGTACTTAGCCTAAATGAGCAGGGGAAAGCGTGTAATACGCTTTGAGGACGGGCGTGAGCTTGAAGCGATAATTGACCGTGCGCAGCGCAAAAATCTCTACATTCAGATAAAAGAGGGGCAGCTTGTTATCAAGATACCGCCTAATATGAATGACGATGAGATGATGAGGTTTGTAAACACAAGGGAAGAGTGGATCTTCCGCTCGCTTGCCGAGTGCGCCAAGGAGCCGCAGAGGCTAAAGGACTTTGCAGACGGCGAGCAGTTTGATCTGCTTGGCAGAACGGCGACCCTGCGCTATATCACCCCCGAGAGGTATAAAGAGCCATATATGGAGGGCGACGAACTCTTCGTCAGCGTGCTAAAGAGCGGTGCCGACACAGATTCGGTAAGGCGTGACGCTATGCGCTTTATCACAGACCTTGCCAATAAGGAACTTCGTGAGAGCTGCGAGCGGCTAATCCAGCGCACCCGCCTGTGCCCTAAGATAATAACTATAAAGCCTATGAAAAGCTGCTGGGGAAGGTGTTCTTCCAATGGCAGCATTTCTCTTAATTTCTACCTCTATGAGCACCCCAAGGAGTGTATGGACTACGTGGTAGTGCATGAGCTGTGTCACCTTGTGCATATGGATCACAGCAAGGAATTCTGGGCTTTGGTTGAAAAATATATCCCCGACTGCAAGGAGATACGGCGCAGGCTCAATTTCAACGAACATGAGGTGTGAGCATGGAAAAAGGCATTTTCACAGTAGCAGACGATAAGCTTTATTTTACCTATAAGGGAATTACCTATGCTGTCTCATTCTACCCCTATGAGCCGTGCCTTTATCTTTATGAGAGGGAAAAGCTTGTACTTGTTTTGCATAATGCCTTTACAACCCATGCGCTTATAGATGCCTTTGCCGAGGGCAGGGCGCTTGACGGCATGGACGGGATCTTATATGATGAGAGTATCATGGCACAGACCCTTGCGGCTGCCCTTGACAGCGGCAGGGAAGATATGGATCTTACCTACGCCGCAAAACAGCTTGCGTGCATTACACCACAAAGGAGGAAACAACAATGAACAAACGAAGAACGATCTCACTTATTTCATCAATGGCACTTGTATTATCTCTTTTCTCGTGTGCAGACGGTGACTCATCATCGTCAGCAGAGAGCCAGGTTGAGATGCAGCAGGCGTGTACGAGCGAGAGTTTCAATTTCTCCACCACCACCGACGGCAGCGCAAGGGTGAGAGTTGACGGCGGCGACTTTGACGTGGGCGGCAAAAAGCTCTGGCTAAACGGCTGCAACGCCCCGTGGATAAAATGGAACGACTTCGGCGGCAGTTTCAGTTTTCTGGAGTGGAGCGAGCATTTCAAGGCACTTCATGATAACGGTGTCAACTGTGCAAGGGTATGGATATCCTGCAACGGCGAGGTCGGAATGGATATAGATGACGAGGGCAACTTCACGGGCGCCACCGAGCAGCATTGGAAAGACTTGGCCGAGCTTTTCAGCATAGCCGAGGCCAATCAGATATACATTATGGCCACCGTGCAGTCATTTGACCACTACAAGGACGACAAGGACGTTGACGACTCAAAGGAAAAATTCTCGGCGTGGCGCAAGCTGATAATGGACGATGCCAAGACCGATGCCTACATCAACAACTACATAGTGCCGCTGGTGCAGGCTTTCGGAAAGAGCGATTATTTCTTTTCTATCGACCTTTGCAACGAGCCCGACTGGATATTTGAAAACGCCGAGTGCGGCAACATCGAGTGGGAGAGGCTCAGTGCCTTTTACGGCAAGGCAGCTGCGGCGATACACGCTAATTCCGATGTTTTAGTGACAGTCGGCATGGGTATGCCCAAGTATAACTCAGACAGCCAGAGGGGCAACAAAATATCTGACGGCTATCTCAAGTCATTCATCGAAGACGGCTCGGGGTATAATAAGGACATGGCTTTTGTCGATTTCTACTCGACCCACTGGTACCCTTGGGAGGAGGGCTCCGGCATGGGCAACCCCTTCAAGCAGACGCCCGATGAATTCGGCATAGACACCGACCGCCCCATAGTCATAGGCGAATGCCCCGGTACACCGCAGGGCATCACCCTCACCGAGGAATACAAGGCGGCCTACGACCTGGGCTATGACGGCGTTCTTGCCTGGAAATCCAGCGGCCAGAACGACGGCAACGGCCTTATAGACGACATCACCCCCACCACTAAGGCTATCTGGGAAGAGCACGAGGAAGAGGTGTTCCCGTTGGGGTATAAGGCGGGGTAATAATGACACACACCGCCGCAGAGCTGTTTTTTGCGGCGGCTATTAATGAAAAAATGAAATTATTTACAAATATTTTTGGCGATATTAGCTATATTTGGCAAAGGCGATAATAAATTCAAGCACATTCTTGTGAAAATCTCACAAAAGAATGTGCTTATTTTTTTAATACAGATACTTGCAAAAGCTTATAAATTGTGCTATAATAAAATAGAGTAACTGTATCCGCAAGGGGCGGAGTATGCCCTAACGGTGAAATCAACGAAAGCGAGGTGAACACGGTGGGCGGTAAAGCTTTAAAAAATGCTGAAAATGCCGATATAACTAATGTAGAGTCTGTTTCAAAAAAGGCTGATGAGCAGACTGTCAGCAGGAAAAAAGCTCTTATAAAATTCGGCGCCCTGACCGTGTTTACAGGGGTCATAGTTATAATTGCGACGGTGGCGTGGTTTACGATGAATAAGGATGTCGAAACAGGTGGTATGTCTGTCACGGCAGTAAAGGATAATTATACCATTAGATCTGTTGAAGGTTCTGTGGCGGGTATCTATGACGATTCTGATAATGAATCGGATTATGTACGTGATGTACTTCTTGAAAAGGCGAGCAAGAGTGCCGATACAATAACATGGCAGATAACCGAAGATACTCTGTCAGGTGATACACTTACAAAGGGTAAGAATATAGGGAACGGTCCCGCTGAGGGACGCACGGGCGGTATAGTCCCGGGTTCATCAGGCGAGCTGCAGTTTGTGGTTGACCCCGAAGAAGATGTTGATATAAAGTTTACATTCTATATGTACGGCTATACGGGCGGAATAAATGAGCAGGGTGTTGAAGATAAGTCTACACTCAGTCTCATAGGCACAGGCACCTCTACCGGTTCAAGAAAGGCCAGGGAACTGCTAAACGGTCATATTTTGCTGTTTGAAAGCTGTGATGATGGTAAATTCAGCGGCCTCATAGCGTCAAATGATGATTTTGAGCGTGTACTTGAAAAAAGCTTTACGGCACAGGAAACTGTGAGCATATACTGGGTATGGCCGGAGACCCTTGCCGAGCTTATACTTGATGACGCCGATCCCGATCATACCGATAATCTCAGGGGCAGGAGCAGTCTGTGCAGCAGTGATGGCAGGATAGAGGTCATAAAGCTTTTTAACAGCCATACCGATTGGTTTCTGTATGATCCGAACAGTTCCGACCCGAACTGGCAGGCGACCTTCAGCGGAACTACGCAGCAGGATATTGCTGCAACGGCTGACACTGTAAATTCAAACTATGCGCTATACAGCTCGTTTTATAATGAGGCCGATCAGTGCATAGGAACCAATGTGACATATATAATGCTTGATATGACGGCTGACTGAGCGCGGTAAAGATTATCATGAAAGGTGGTGGAGCTTGCTGTGAATAATACTGAAAAAATAAAAGCGTGTGCAGATAATGCTGAAAACAGCGCAGAGGCTCCGCGAGGCTTTTTTGTGAGATTAAAAAAGAGATTTTGCAGTCTCAGCACATCAAGCAGAATACAGCTTGTGGCTGCGGTGATAATAACCGTAGCGGCTATAATCAGCGCACCTACGCTTGCGTGGTTCGCAAAGCAGAAGGAGATGTCTGTATCTGCAAAGATAAACTCACCTGCTACACTTGAAATAAAGTCCGGCGGACCTAAGGATAACGAGCAGGATATTATAAATTTTGAGCTTTCAAATATCGACACTGAGGATAAGAGCTATAAATCATATATCGACAGCTCAACGGGTGATAAGTATTATTATAAGGACTACGTATTCTGTATAAAAGGGCAGGCAATAAGCAGTTATGATCTTCAGTTTGCTCATACTACGAATATTCCCTTCAAGTATGAGATATACCGTGCCGTGCAGGACGATACCCTGCTTGACAATGACCCGAGAATGATACTCTATGAATCAAAGGACAAGTCAGTTACTCAGAAGTATAAGCTTGCAAGGGTGAAGGTAGTGGACGGCACCGTTCAGACAAATAATGAGGGCGGCGTGATCTATGAGGATTATTCTACTCCCATAGACGGTGCGTATGTCAATAAGGATACGGGTGAAAGGATACTTGCGAACAATTCGCTGCAAAGCAGGAGTTACAGCGGCGGTGACAGTATACAGTCTTATGCGCAGCCGCTTTACTGGCTTAAAAGAAACATAACCGTTTATCCTCAGGAGAGCTCGCAGGCAGGCTTTACTCATTCATATGTTCTGCGTGTGAGCTGGCAGATGCCCGATTCTGAGGGGGAGGGTTATGACCGAGAGAATATCAACGCCGTACAGAACAATAAAGAGACAGATATGATCTATATAACAGCTGCAGTAAGCTGATAATACTGCAAATACTTCATAAAGGAGAACGGCCGTAATGAAAAAAAGCATAAGGCATTTATTAAAAAAGCTTAGACACTCGTGGATAACCGTCTGGCTCGTTATGGCAGTTCTTGCTCTTTCCTGTGTGTTTATATTTGCGGTGTATACGGGTGTTTCCTCTGTAAAGAGGGTAGTATCGACAGGCGCCGGTGCCGGTCTTCTTTTCTCGTCAGATTATATGTCGACAGGTACACAGTATACTACCGAGCACGGAGATTACTCGGCCTATGACGCAGATGAGAACCCCACATATCAGTTCATTGTGAGCAACCATCCGCAGGGTGACAGGCACATTTGGTATACAGCTAACAATATCGAATACAATGTCTCGGCTGAGCTTGTCAAGAATCAGAAATATACTGCTGAAGACCCCCAGGTGCAGTCAAACCCTTCGCTTGTAGGACAGTATAAGCCCGTGACAGCCGATGACCTTTTGGGCAAGACCTTTCAGATAGGCATAAAAGGTCAGGCTAAGCAGAACTTCAGTGCCGGTTCGGCAGTGACTTTTACCTTTACCGGCAGTAATGCGCTGAAAAAGACCGAACCTGATGATGATACTTTTGAGCTTGTGATAGATAAGAGCGAGCTGCTCGGTGAAGAACCTTCGGTACTTGTAAAGCTTACCGCCATACCCACAAATGTTTCTGGCGGCGAGGTCGACAGACTGTATGGCTATATGGGCATTTGTAAAAGAGCCACAGGCGATGCCAAGTGGTCAGGAAAGATAAATGACGAAAATTATACCACTACCGATTATGATGCATATAATTATGTTATATCGGGTATAGGCAAGGGTACCTTCTACTTTGCTTATGACAGCTCAAAGCTCAGCCCAAATATGTTCTTTACACAAAATAATTCGGGAATTCAGCAAAACGATACACTTACCAATGAAGACTGGGGCAGGCTGACACAGTATAAGTCATCACAGCCATCGAATAAAAGCGATTGGAAACTTATGGTGCTTACAGTTGATTCCTCCGATAAGTCAAGATATGAGATACAGCTTTATAAAACGAGCGGTGATGATTACAGACAGGTCATTGACGGATATGTTGATTTCGGATTTGTGGTGTCCGAGCAGGAGGATAATAACGAACCGGCCGGCGACGGCTGATAAAGAATTAGAATATGCCTAAAGAAATGAGGTGATCGGATGAAAACGGCAATAGGCAAACTTAAAACTAAAATGGTATTTAAAAGAGCATTCAGCATTATAACCGCGTTTGCTATGCTTTTTGCTGCTCTTCCGATCGAGCATCTGGCACAGCAAGTAATGCTCTATGCCAGTGCAGAGATGACTGTTGAACCACGTGCGCATTCAATTGCTTTTGCGTCGCTTGAAGATTTTGTTGCATATTCAAGTGATTATGCTAAAGGTACTTCCGAAGTTGATGGTGATACTGTCAAGAATTATGAATACTATTCTAAAGATATCATCACGCTTTCACTCAATACCGGTTCGACCAATGAAATGCCTAACGGCTATATTGGCCTTGGTACGATAGATGTACCATTCGATGGTAAGATAATCATAAATGCGGCGTCCGATTCCTACCAGTTGGCTGTAGATACTCCGCTGTTCACAAATGTAAGTGATAGCGTATTGATCACAAAGAATAACGGAACTGATGTGATCGAGCTTGATCTTAAGAGAAAAAAGGCAGATGTCCTTGATCAGAAGGTTGAACTCAGCCCGTTGTTTGCAAGGCTTGTTACCCATTCCGGAGACGGCGGCACTACATGGAAGATAAGATCATCGACTTATAATGAATCGGGAAATGTGATAGCCTATAATTTCTCAGGCTTGATAGGTACATTGAATGAGCAGGCAAATGTAAATATTGAGTTTAAAAATGACTCATTTGTTGATGCAAACAATACAGCCCATGTCAAGGTTGAGAATGAGTCGGAAGATGATGGGATAGATGCAGGCCTAATTGCAGGCAGAATGAAAAATCTTGCGAAGATAGCTCTTAAGCTTTCGGGCACTAATACATCATGCAATATCTCGTCCTCTTACGGCAGTGCAGGCGGTCTTGTGGGCAAAATGGATCCCGGCGCAGAGATTGTCATCAATGAGATGAGCTATACCCCCACAGATAGCAGAACGATAAGTGCATATTCTTATGCCGGTGGTATTGTGGGCTATTGCGACGGGGGCAAGATAACTATCGCCGATAATGTTACTGTGCCTGTTAAAGGTGTTGTCATAAGTCAGGACGAAGAATCTGCTGCCGGCGGTCTTTGCGGTTATTATTCAAGCCCCGCAGTTTATGATGATACTACGTCTGATGAGATCGATTATGATGATTATAGCTATGACGATGTAAGCTTTGATATTTCAAAATTTGATATTGATGTAAAACTTAAGTCGCAGGTAATGACCGGTGGCTTGTTTGGTATGCTTTATTCTTCTGCTGATGTTTCTGTTACCGGTTCGTCCATAAAAGCGGCAAATGAGATTGATACATCGGCATTTGGCGGTATCTGCGGTAAGTATCAGACGAATAGCCTTGAGAATATGCTTGAGGTGTCTAGTATTACGTTGAATACATCTTCATCGGCCTACACAGATTATTACGGTGGTGTGGCGGCAGTTATCATTGATAATGATCCTGCGTATATCAAGGTTGATGACCTTATACATAACACTAAGCTCGGCTGCGGCAATGGCAGTACCGGAACAGGCTGTTTTGGCGGCGTTGTAGCAGATGCCGGCAGCAGTCAAGGCAGTATGCTTGACATAGCCAGTGTAACTGTATCCACAATGCCTGAGACAGGCTCGTCTGCAACGAAATTCCACGGCGGCGGCCTTGTGGGTAATATTCAAAAGGGCGTAGTGCGCCTTAGTGGCGTTACAACAATGACCAATGCTCCTTGTGAGGAGAATAATTCCGATTGCGGCCAGCTGGTAGGCATAAGAGGCGAAGCACTTGTATATGCTGTCGGCTCGGGTAATTCGGGCGATACGGGCTGGGAGTTCAACAGATCTTCTGTCGATGTTCGGGCAGATGATATAGGCACTTGGGGCGAAGTAGTAAGAGTAGAATGCATTGAAACTAATATTCTTAGCTTTGACGGTAGTGAGCATACTGTTACGATAAAAAAGCCTGTGAATAATACTAATATAACCAGTAGTACTACAGCTATTACTATTCCGAACAAAGATGCATTTATAAGGCTTGCCCTTTATATGCAGCTCAATTCTTCAGGTGATTCCAGTTCGGCATTAGAATTTCAAGGAGCAACTCAATATTACAGAAAGAACAATCTGTTTAAAAGTGCGATCACATATACCATTGGTCAGGATATCGACCTTACCGATACAGGTATCACAGGCCTTATGCGTGATGACGCAACGAACGGAAATGATAAATTCTGCGCAAAGATCACTGCGTCTGCTGCAAAGACCATAACTCTCAAAACGGGTCAGCAGTATGGTGTGATCAGCGGCACCTCCAATTACAGAGGAGCTATCTGCGGGCATAAGTATAACGGCCTTCTTGCACGTACAGGTGCCGGAGCCGAGGTCTCAAATATTAACATAGCAGGAAATATATGCGTAAAGGGATTTGATGTAACATATATCGGCGGCGTTGCAGCCGAGGTCACAGACGGTATTAAGCTGACTGATGTAAACGTTTCTGAGACTATAGATACAGCTACACCGAAAGTAAGGCTCGGCGGATATATTGGTGTGGTATCATCAGCAAATAGCAAGGAAATTGCCATAAGCGGTACAAAGCCGGAGATAAAGCCCACTATCAACAATGGCGCACAGCTTAATAACGAAAGCAGCGGTGATAATCACTCGATAGGCGGCGCTATAGGCTATATTGCGTCAGTTAATAGCTTTGATGTCAAAATAACAAACGCTGAAGTGGGTACAACCATAACCAATAGCGGAAATGCCTCTTCGAGAATGCGTATGGCAGGCCTTATTGCCGATATAGCTGCAAATACTTCCGACACAAGAACGATATATCTTACCAATGTTACCGTTAAGGGTACTACCATATCCAATAATGCCACCGGTTCCACAGGCGGTATGCTGGGCTATAACTGGCATAATACCAATGTCAGCTTTTCGGGTCTTACTTTAGAGAAAAACGGCAGCACCAATAATGCCATATCAACATCAGCACCTAATCTGGGCGGCCTTGTGTTTACTGCGACAGGTCATTGGACTGTGCCCGAAAAAGGAATAACAATTCGCTCTCTGAAAGATAACAGAACATCGGGCGATTCCTTTGGTATGCTCGTAAATAGAGGCTATGCCACTATCAGTAATAAAAAGTACGGTTTATATCTCGACCTTACCCACGTAAACAGCTATGTGCTGCCCAATATGGTAGGTGAAGGGGGACTGGCGGCATCGGGTGATATAACTGTTATAGCCAGCACAGTATATGATGAATTGGTAGCTTACAGCGGTGCCGACGGAAAAGTGCTTTCAAACAAGGGCGGCGTTGTTTCGATAACTACTTCGGGAGATTCACCTACAGTACTTATGAGCGGCAGCACTTGCAGCACTTATCAGAATAAGTATAATAAATCAAAAACCAACGGTAATACAAGATATTACTATAATCTTGACTATATAAAGGATCACCTCACAGACGATAACGGCGGCGAGTCCGATGCAAAGAAACTGCTTTTCTGGAGCCTGAGTGAGTATGCTGCGGGCAATATAAGCGGCAATTTTGCGGGCGGTGCTGTTTGCGGCAACTGTGATATGGAAGGTATATCATACTATCCTATTGATGTATCAAGTATAACTATAGCCGATGATCTTAAACTTAAGTTCTATAATTCTCAGATAGAGGACATGGAGAATGCTGAAAGCGGCAATACCGACAGCAATGTCAGGTCAACAAGGAGTTCATCGTCACAGCACTATCTGATGCACAGTGGCTTGTTCCTTAATGCTACAGGTACTGTCAAGACTCAGGGCAATCTTCATTTTATAGGAAATATCGTTTCTGACAGCACATATTCCGGCGTTTTTATAAAGGGCACCCTAAGCGGCAGCCTTTTAACGGCAGATAATAAGGATATAGTTTTTGAAGGCCTTACTATGAGCAGCAATGGCGGTGCGCTGTTTATCAATAAAATAACCGGTTCGGATCAGTCGGTGCAGATAAATGGCGTGCGTACAGGCGGTCTGGGCTTTGATGTTGTTTCAAAGATTGACGAGACGGGATATGCAGCGAATGCTGCCGTGGCGGGAAGCCTTATAGGTGATGTAACTGTAACTAACCTCTCGATGAAGTTCAACAGGATAAAGATCGATGCGAGAGATTCGGTAGGTGCTGCCAATAATGGATATAATACCACAAGATCTATATTTACAAATGCAACTCTGCTAAACAAGCTTGATGCCGATCTTAAGACCAATGCTGAATACAATTTTAATGAGACGGAAGACTGGAGCGGCTCTACACACGTTGCTGATGTGACCTACGGCAAAGAGCTTACAGATAGCATTGAATACAGTACAAATGGTGTGAGCAATGAAAAGTATTATTATGATACAAGAGCGCTTATATACATCACGGATGCTGATAAGGAAAGCGGAACTAATTTCAGCAGCGGCTATCTGCCTTATGTGAGGTTTTATCATTCAAGTGTTACAAATGCGCCTGCACCCATAAATCAGCTCCGTGAGATCAAGGTCAATGTTAAGTCCACAGACCTTACAACGGGCTGCGGCACATATGATCACCCTTATGAGATCAACGATGCCGTTCAGCTTGTAAGTATTGCGGGCATGATCGCGGGCGGCGACAGTATTCCTACCATTCGTCTGCCCAAGACAGTTGCAAAGTATTCGACTAATTACAACTCTCACTGGTGTCATAACAATAATGCTGAGACCTGTGCCGAGTATACTACCACTGACGGAACAACCTATACCAGCACTGAAACAGGTGCTGCTGAATGGACAAAGGCCGAGGTGCGTGAGTATCTTGCATCTGCATATTATCAGGTCATCAGTAATATCACTATCTCCGATAGCAAGTTCCAGGGTCTCGGCTCATATGAAACATCGGGCAAAGGGCAGTATGCTTTCAGGGGGGTTATAGCCGGAAGAAAGGGTAATGAAAATGTCAAGATAAAGAATAAGACCAAGTCGCCTCTCATCAACTTCTGCACAGGTGCAGTTATAAAGGATATAGATGTTGAGGTAGAGTGGCCGAGCAATGACACCTTCGTTTCCTGCAATATCAATGCGGATAATACAAGTGAGTATTCTCTGAGCAACGATGACTGCAAGGCCTACGGCGCAGTTATTGGTAAGATATTTGCGGGCGATAACATCATCGACAATGTTAATGTTACATTTACTGAAGGTCATCATATTGAGATAACCTCGGGTGCTCTTATAACAGACAACAACAGAAAAAAGAGAAACGTTGCTAATACACCACTTGGCGGTTATATTGGCACGGTCATTGACGGCTGTGTGATATTCAGAAATATGGCAGAAACCACTGCCGAATCAATGGGTATGCATGTTGATTCTGTCGTTTCAGTGTATAAATACAGTGACGTTCAGGTGGATTCGCCCCTTAAAAATGTTGCAAATGATTCTTCCGACAGCAACTACGATAATGGCAACGGAAAGAGATTTCTCTACGTTAACCCGATTATAGGCAGAGTAATAAACGGCTTTGTGATAAACGAAACCGATACTTACAGATATAGTGAGGACGGTAAGTACGGTGACGGTGAAACTCGTGTGACAGGCGGCTCGACGGTTACTCTCAAGAATGGCAGAAAGAACTACTCTATTGCCGATATTGACAGCACTTCCGAGACCAAGCTACAATTCAGAAGCAGCAATTTTTCAACAACGATTAGTAATAATGCTTCGTCAATGAGCGTTTTCGCCCCTGATGCACAGTCACTTTATATTATGTCCGGCATATTGATTATAGGTGCAGGTACGGCAGATACAATGACGGGTAATTATAACTACAGTACGGCATACAGTAATGGTTCATCTGTCGGGAACTATAACGCAACTCACCATGCAGCGTACTCTGCAATAGGTGAGACAGACGCTGTTGAAAAGGCAAGTGTTGCGACAGATACTGTTAACTCAACATCGGCTATACCTTATATAATAGAGCATTACACCGAAAAAGTCGGAGATAATTATCCTGCACGTATGCTTACGGGCAATAAAGGCAGTAAAAAACATAGTATTTATCTCTGCAAACCGGGGGAGCAGTCAAATGACCCTCCGGAAAACGCCGAGGATACCATATACTATATGCCGGATGGTTTCAGAGGTCTTGGCAGTTTTACAGCCGATAATACTAACAGACTCAACAAGAGTCTTTATCTTAAATGCTTTGACGGAAGAAATAAGACTATTGATATGAATGCTGTATATAAATCAGTCGCTAAAACTATGGATAATTATTACAGGGCAGAAAAAACGTTTGGCCCCGGGCTTTTTATTGCTCTTAGACAGGATGGTATAAATAATAATGGTACCAGTGCAACTGATGACAGATCCAGGACTATAGGAAATTTTGCTTTGTCCGGATATATTTCGGGCGAGTCGATCAATCCGGCAGACGGAGGTTACAAAGAAATGGTTTTTGTCGGCGGCGTGATAGGTAATACAGGTAATAACAATACCTTAAGTCTGAATATAGGTGGTATTAAGCTTAATAATCTGCATCTGTTCGGCACTCATCATACCGGTGGAATTGTTGGTTATGCAACAAATAATACACTAGATATTAATAATGGTGCTCTCTACATCAATAACTTTGAGGCAAAAGGTGACAGAGGTCTTAAGGTTGAAGCCTGGTCACGTGCAGGCGGTCTTGTGGGAACTGTTGATAGAATGAAAGTGTATATCAATACTCTTTCGGATGAAGACAGTGAGTTTAAAATAGCGTCTGTTGAAAACGTTGGCTCAACAAGTACTGACGGCGGAATAACACAGTGTGGTGGAATTATAGGTAATATCTGGTCTCAAAACATGCAAGTACTTATCAAAAATGTTCATATCGTTAAAAAGGATGATAATTCCTGCATAAAGTGTTCAGATGCAAATATCAACAGTAGCAAAAACGGCGTTGATTCAAGAGCAGGCGGTATAGTTGGTTCGGTTGGTAAGTGCGGTTATCTTATGATCGTTGGCTGTTCGGTAAGTGATATGACCATAAAAGGTAATTCTGCCGGAGGTTTCGTAGGCGCAAACTACAATAATAATACAAAACCTGATAAAAACAATGGATATATTAAGATCTATAACGGCGCTGTGAATAATTGCAATATAACAGGCAAGAAATATGCAGGCGGTCTTGTAGGATATGATGAAGAGGACAACCAAAAGTACACAGCCGATAGTGCATTTCAGGATCCAACTGATACGTCAGATGATACTAAGAACTATTATCATGATATAGACGGCTGTCTTGTGGCAGATTGCACAATAGAGCATACCGATTCTGATAGTTCTTCATATGCTTCCGGTGGCCTTGTGGGGTTATATACTCCAAGCACCGTAAGGGTAAGGACTATATGCAATTCCCTT
Source organism: uncultured Ruminococcus sp. (assembly GCA_902787365.1). Classification (GTDB taxonomy): domain Bacteria; phylum Bacillota; class Clostridia; order Oscillospirales; family Ruminococcaceae; genus NK3A76. Next base: position 15,718 of record CADAGC010000020.1, read on the forward strand.
GTGACAGGCTGTACACTTATCAGCCCCGAGGATACAAACTCAAGCATGGGCGGCCTGATAGGGCGTACATCCAAGACTAAGGTCTACGGATATAACCTTGCTGTCAATGATATTACTTTCAAAAGAGGCACATCTGTAGCTTCCGGTGATATACTCAAACGCACGGGCAATCTGGTTGGTTGTGTGTCATACGGCGAGATAAAGCTTGTGGGCGTCACAAGACAGGGCACACTTGTCCCCGAAAAGACATCTTCGCAGAATGATATAGATGTTAGTCTAAGACAGAATTCACCGAGTATATTTGTAGTCTACGGCGATTATGACGGCAGCAGTACTGAGCTTTTTGACAACGCATATAAATGGGGCTCTACAAGCGAAAACTCCGGTGCCAATGCAAAGAATTTCATTGAAACGAAAGAGTACGCCGAGCAATATGCGCATTTGTCGGGCTTGACTAATGATGAGAGTATTAACGATGTATTTGCGGGTGATCCAAAGAAAACCTATCCTTTCGTTATCGACAGCCCCTATACCGTAATGGGCAAGACGGGCGATGATATTACGGAGGTTCTGAACGGTGATGGCGCAAAGACTTACTCACCGGAAGGAGCAAACAAGACATATCCTCTTATTAAAAGGATAACCGAAGATAGAAGTTCGTCAAAGAAGTATGTGATTCCCGATGTATATTCTTCGAATGATGAAGACGATGCTAACTACGCAAGAATGCAGAAAGCGCTGTCTCAAACTGATGATTCTCAGAATAAGATATCGACCTATAAGAACGAGATGGGTAAGCTGCCTTCTGCCAATATAGACGACTTTGCTGTAGTGACTATCAATTCGGAAAATCAGGAGATGTCAACCAATATCGTCAAAAACTATATCCGGGCTGTTACGAATACCGACATTGATTATTCCTATAAGGAAGAGGACGAATATCCTTATAAGCTCAATATCTATGCCTGCACCTTTAAGGACGGAAAATACAGCATAGATGCCGAAGCCAGGGCGGGGCTTATGCATAACTCGGATATCGGTAGATTTTATATGGTGGCATCAGGTGCTGATACCAATAAGGATAACGATCAGTTCTCACTTATAGATATCGAGTATTTTGATCCTGCCGATAGTAGTATGGAAAATGTCGTTATGCACGTATATATTCCTGTCCTGACTAAAAAGATGCTCAATTACGGTATCAAAACGGCATCTCTGTCGGGAACGGATTATAAGTATACCAATGATCCGAATTATGTGTGGGGCAATACCCTTTTTGAAAACATGAATTCCTGGTATACGGCATTTGTTTCCTTCAGCTATTCCATGGAAGAACTGCAATCATTGGTTGATAGTGAAACGGGGCTTAAATGGCATAATGATAAGGTGATCAGTATGGAGTATTCGGATACCACTGTGGCAGGTGATAAGCTTAATGGCGATACTCAGCTCGTGCTTGTCGACCCGAATAAGAACACCGACGAGTATTACTACAGCCTCCTGTCTCATCTGCGAAGTAATGAAAATGCATCAACCGATGCTGACAGCGATACGCTTTATCTGTCTGATTTTAAACAAGGTCTTACGACCGGCAAAGAATTTACGCCGATTGATTTCAGAGAACTTGCGATGAATCAAAATGTCATTAGCGTAGAGGAGTATTCAAGCGGTGACAAAACTGGCTTTAATTATGTTTTGGCTGATGAAGATACCGGCACCGTGGCCTATAAAAACGGTGATACTATCCTCTATCTGAAGTATAAGACCGAAGAGGAGGAAGGACAATATAAAGTTACTGTGACCGACGGTGTTGTAGAGAATTATTACCTTAGCGTAATGGTCAAGAGCAAGTCGTCGACCGATAAATTCGTATTCAATTATAATATCACCTCGCCTCTATATCTTGACGGAAGTGTTAAGGCAAGAAGAAGTGGTTATGATGAGAAGAAGATAACCCATATACTTACGGGCGATCTTTATACTCAGCAGGTATTGCTCGAGGTGAAAAACAACGGTAAGGACGAAGAGCAGATCGACGATACCAATCATCAGCTGCAGCTAACAATGGTTACAAGGATAAGTATGAACGGCACAACTGATGAAAAGACTCAGTTGCTCATTCATCTTAACGCAAACAGCAATATATCGGTATTGCAGTCATTCATAATTGATCTTACAGCGTATGATTATGACAATACGAGGACGAAGATACTCAGCAAGCCCGATCTGCAAGCTGAATTTGCGTTTAAGAAATCTTCCGATGCAAATGCTGCAATGACCACGGGCTATTCGACACCAGTAGATGACGATACCTGGGGAACGCAGGTCGATAATGATATCGGCGGCAATTATATTAAGCTCAACAGCCACGATATAAAAGAATACCTTGATACGACAATGTATACTTATGTGCGGGCTAAAGCTACCATAACCTTTGATGATTATGAGGAGTTTCCAAAGAGAACGGGTGATGATCAGAGAATAGGTGTGAATGTCTCACTTTCATCTAACCTCTCATATTCAGAGGCGTCGATAGTATATTCAAATATGACCAAGAGCCCCGATACGCCTGATTCAAAGTATTTCTATATAAGAGATATCGAAAAAGCGGAATTGACTTTCAATGCAATAGGGGATATACCGGATATGTACGATAGTGACGGATTGCCCGAGAAGAGCAACAACACAAGTCAGTTGGGCATAAATCCCAAAAACTTCTTTAATCCGTCGACTACAAGGATACCTATATATAATACCTCGTCATATAATGCGTCTAAAGTAAAGCACTCAGAGTTTGCAAACACAAAGTACATCGAATATACCCTTGAGCTTTATCAAAAGACCGACAGCGGCGGTACGGCACATTATGAAAAGGTATCGGATATGAGTCGGTATATCGACTTTGATAAGGGCGTAAACATTCAAAGCAGCAGCCTTGATTCGGATATGTATAGCTATAGCGGCTCGTTTGATACTACTGACAGTGGTAAGCTGATATTCAGGGCATCAATTGACCCCGAAAAGTTCACTGCCGAGAATCAGCAGAAATTTGAGGCAGATATTGACTTTACGGTCAAGACCGGTGCAGACTGCACAGAGCACGCCAATTACCGTATGATGCTGCACGTTGATCTTGTAGACGATAATTATGCGTCTATCAACAGCAAGACCAAGGTCAAGGACTGGGTAGTTTATACCAATGCCAAGATCAATCCCACAATGCTGCTTATATCGGAATATCCGGGCGGATAACAGTTAATGGGCCGGGAGTATTCCCGGCCTGATATAAAAATACTTTAATTCTCGGAAAATCGTCCGATATATATTTCATAGCATTATAATATATAAAAAATCCCCCCTACATTTTGTTAAATATGCCAAACTTTTTAAAAATGGCGTATAAACTATTGACAAAAATAGTAATATGTATTATAATAATAGTGTGGATAACTATGACATTATAGCCGCGGCGTGTGCCGTATCGACCCTATAGAAACGATTTTATGAGGAAAGGAAATGATAATATGAAAAACAACAGCGCAAGGAAAAAGCTTATACCCGCTGCTGCTATGCTCGCAGTTTCCGCAGCAATGCTCGCTACGAGTACGTATGCGTGGTTTACGATGGCTAAAGATGTATCAGTTGAAGGTATCAGTATGACAGCTACTGTTCCTGCTACTTTGCAGATTTCGCTTGGAAAAGGAACAAATACAACAGCATTGAATACTGCAACAACTGATGATACGACTAAAAGATTAACAGCCGTTACGGCACCTGATGAAACTAATCATACTGTTGCAGATACGGACTGGTCTAATAGTGTTCAGGTTTCGACATATTATACTTTTGGTAATATCACTCCTGCAACATCTACAAGCGGTTTGGATATTTTTTATACTGATGATGCTACCGGCACAGGTAAAACCCTTAAAGGTCATAACATAGGTGCTAATTCCGAAATGAATGGAGGAACGATAACAGCAGTATTTGCTCAGGCAGATACAGCTGATGCACTTGGTGCTGCTAATAAGGCTGTATCTATAGTTGCAAGCGAAGCTGATGACAAATACCCCACATCCGGTGCATATTATGTTGATATTCCCGTTTGGTTCAGAACTATGGAAACAGATGATGTTAAACTTGCTGTTAAGGCTAAGTTTACTGCCGGTGAAACGTCCGGTGATTTATATAAGGCTGCAAGAGTGTCGATTTTGACCGGAAACAACACAACTACTGCAACAAATGATGTGGCAAGTAAGACAAAGCAGGGTGTAATATCTGTTGGAAATGAAACGGATTATTATAGAACTGCATTGGGTGCAAAGAAAGCGAATGCCGATGAACCGTATACTATAAGTGAAATAGATGGTAGCGGAGTTGGTACATGGGCTAAAGTTGTTCCTATAACTCAATTCTCAACTATAGATAATTCCACAGGATACGTTAATACAGGTGACTGTGTTGTTTATGTTACTAAGTCATCAACAGCAGGCCAATTTGGTGCAGGCGTTCCTTATACGATCAGAGTATGGCTTGAAGGCGAAGATGTTAACTGCTATAACGCAAACGCAGGTCAGGACTTTAGTATTGATCTGAGCTTTGCTAAAATCAATCCTTCAACCTAATCAATAATAATCCCACCCCCTCCTCGTGAGGGGGTTGTTTTTTTGCCCTCACGCAAAAAAACGCACAATAATATCATCATAAATAATTGACATTTTCGTGAATTTGTAGTATAATAGAATTGGCTAACTATTTCTATTTGAAAATTATGCGAAGGGGGCGGTGAAACGTGGCTGAACAGACGCTGGTAGGCGGCCTGCGGGCGGTCGAGATGTATTATAGGAGTGTGCGTGAGATATCAAGCGGCTCGGCGGCGTTCTTGCAGACGCAGACAAGGCTCAACACCCCCGATATGGGCGTGCTTATGCCCGAGGCGTATAGGGAACTGTGCGACTTTACAAACCAGTCGGTCGCCCTATTCGGCCTGGAGCTTGTGCAGGCGCTCGATACTATAAAGAAATTTGATGACAGAGAAGTGCCTTTCCGCTGGCTGTCGGTCTATATGCCCGTCAACTACCTGCGTGAGGAAAAGGCCGAGCGTGGCATCATCGGCTATATGGAGCGCTATAAGATAGACTCAAACCGCCTGTGCTTTGAGCTGCCCGATAAGCTGCTGAACGAGACAAGCGGCGTGGCTGCCGATAATATACAGAAGCTGCGCAACAGGGGCTTCCACTTTATGCTCGGCGGCTTCGGTGCGGCGTCTACGCCAATGATGAGGCTTTCCGATTTCCCTGTTGATTTCGTGCTTATGAGCGGTGAGGTAACTACCTACCTCGGCCGTGACAGCAGGTCGGATAATGCCGTAAAGTCTATGATAACCTTCGCCCGTGATATGGGCGCCGAGCCTATAGCTGACGGCGTGGTGAATGCAAACCAGGCCGAGATGCTCTTTGAGCTTGAATGTAACTACTGCACGGGTACCCTTGCAGGCAAATATACCCAGGAGCGCTATGTCAGACGCCGTGGCGATGAGCAGGCTGACGATGAAGAAGCGCAGCAATAAAGGAGTAGAGAAATGGACGAAAAGTTGAGAGATGTTCTGGAACTTCGCAGAACAGCCAAGGAGGTCAAGCGGCACGTTATTGTTATGCGTGTTATGGGGCTTTTGGTGATAATACTGATAGCGCTTGTTTCCATAGCCTATGCGATATCCTATTTCTATGATAAGTACGGAAGCTTTACCGTAAGGATAGATAAGTATGATATGGTCAAGCAGGGGCTTACTCTATCCGAGAATCCCGACTGGGAGAGGACGCAGTCGGTGCTCAATGCCGATATCGTCTATGATATGACCAATATCAGCGGCGAAGACCTACCTGAAAATATAGATATGGTAAACGGCTCGCATAACGGTGAAAACTATATCGCCTATACTTTCTACCTTATCAATTCGGGTGATGATACCCTTAGCTATGAGGGCGAGATGACCCTTGAAAATGTCACCAATAAGCTTGATGAAGCTATCCGTATAGCCGTGTATAAAAACGGCGAAAAGACCGTCTACGGCAAGACCAAGTCGAGCGGCGAGGGCATCGAGGGTGACTGTGATAAGGAGTTTGAGACATCAAGCATAGTTATGACAACGGCTTCTGAGGGCTTTAAGCCTAACAGTAAGGATAAATATACCGTTGTGGTATGGCTCGAGGGCAACGACCCCGACTGCACAGATGAGCTTATCGGCGGAACGCTCAAGCTCGGTATGGACTTCAAGATAGTAGAATCGACCTAAACATAAATAATAAATAGGGGAGCATAATCTGTATGAAAAAGGCGCTTTCGATAATAGTAAACATAATAGCGTGGATAATACTGCTTTTTGCGCTGCTGGTGACGATAATCGTCTTCTCGTCATCAAGAAACGGCGATACGGCTGAGGTCTTCGGGTATATACCACTTTCGGTAGAATCCGACTCGATGAAGCCCACCTTCAAGCAGGGCGACCTCATCATCATAAAGGAGGTAGACGACCTCTACGACCTGAAAGAGGGCGACGTCATTACCTACTGGACGATAATCGACGGCAAGCGTGTCAAGAACACACACCGAATCGTGAGCATAAACGAGTTTGAAAACACCCGAAGCTTCGTTATGAAGGGTGATAATAACGAACTCAATGACGAAGAGCCCGCACTCCCTTCCGATATAATCGGTAAGTGGAACGAAACGAAGATAGGCGGCGGGGGCAAGGTAATGGATTTCCTGCGCACTAAAAAGGGCTTCTTCATCTGTATCGTGATACCGATGATACTCTTCTTCCTCTTTGAACTTTATAAGTTCATAGTCACCCTCGTTGAGGTCAGAAAGCCTGCACTTACCGAGGCTGATGAAGAGGAGATAAAGAAGCGTGCAATAGAAGAATACCTCGCCGAGCAGAAAAAGAATGATAGCGGGGAAACGGACAATACCGAGGCAGAGCAGAGCGATGCCCCGAACGATAAGTAAAAACTTAGGAGAAGGCTATGAATGCGTTTTTAAAATGGTTTTTTGTCTTTATATCCGAGATGCTAAAGGGTTTTGCCGATATCTTCGGTGGCCTGTGGAGCGGGTTAAAGCAGATATTCAACATCAAAAATTACATAGATATTTTCAAGAGCTACTCTACCGAGTTCGGCGCTCTGGCGTGGATACTGGCGATACTTTCTATCATAATCGTTGTGGCTATCTTTGTGTTGATAGCACTTATGATAATCTTTGCTCTGCGTAAATACGTGCGCTTCAGGCATTCTATCGTCTCGAATGAAGACCTCCTCGAGGAGATAGCACTCTTACAGCGCCGTGTGCTTAAGATGACTAAGGAAAAGGACGAGATAATGGCTATGAAGATAGCCCAGATGGGCGTGCCTATGTCGGGCAATTTTGCACTTGGCGACGGCCAGATGATGCTCGAGGGCGAGGCTGCGGGTGCTGAGGGCATGGCAGGCCAGGGCGAGGCAGCAGTTGCTGATGACGGCGTTATCCAGACCACCGACAGGCGTTTCTCAAAGCTTATGGAGGTCGATGCTTTCTATAAGACCTACACTCCGCCCGAGTATGATAACGATATAACCCTGGAGCAGTTTTGCGAAAGGTACCGCAACTTCGCCTGCTCGAGAATGCACTTGTACTATGAGCCCAAGACAATACGCCTCTTTATTGCAGGTATGGCTTCTACAAAGCTCATTATCCTACAGGGTATATCGGGTACAGGTAAAACTTCGCTTCCTTACTCATTCGGTAAGTTCTTGCAGAATGACACCACCATAGCTTCCGTTCAGCCCTCGTGGCGTGACCGAACAGAGCTTTTCGGCTACTTCAACGAATTCACCAAGAACTTCAACGAGACCGAGACTCTTAAGAGAATATATTCATCAAGCTTCAATAACGATATCAACCTCATTCTTCTTGATGAGATGAACATAGCACGTATCGAGTATTACTTCGCAGAGATGCTGTCTATCCTCGAAATGCCCAACGCCGACGAGTGGGAACTTGACATAGTGCCCAACGCATGGAGCACCGACCCTGTCAACCTCAATCACGGCAAGATAAAGATACCCCAGAACATCTGGTATATCGGTACGGCTAACAACGATGACTCGACATACGCTATCTCAGATAAGGTTTATGACCGTGCTCAGCCGATAAACCTTGACGCCAAGGGTATTCCTTTCGAGGCGCCCGACACGCCGCCTATCAATATGGGCTTTGACCACCTCGATGCGCTGTTCAACGAGGCGTTCGAGAAATATCCTATCTCGCAGGAGAATTTAAAGAAGATACAGCAGCTTGACCTGTGGGAAATCGAAAAGCTCAGAGTTGCGTTCGGTAACCGTATCTTAAAGCAGATGAACCTCTTCGTGCCCGTTTATGTTGCCTGCGGCGGCGAGGAGCTTGACGGCATAGACTACGTTCTTGCCACCAAGATATTCAGAAAATTCGAGAGCTTAAACCTTGCTATGCTTCGTGAGGAGCTAAGAGAGCTTTGCGTATACATCACCAAGTCATTCGGCAAGGGCAAGATGAGCGAGTCGATAGCTTATCTTGAAAGACTGCAAAAGCTGTTCTAAAACGTTTTGTTGGAGAGACCCCTATGAACACCCTTTTATCAAAAGCAGGCGCACTTATCACCACCGTAACGGTTGCGCTCTTTGCGCTGTTTATCATAATAAACTTCCCGTTCGGGTATTACGTTGTGTGTATGCTGCTGCCTGTGGGGTATGTTATGATGTCGGCGGGGCTTGCTTATGAGTGCGATGATGACAGGCGTGTGGCCGCAATAATAGGCATGGCGCTTGCGGCGGTGTATATGCTGCTTGTGCTGCTTGTCTATTTCTCGCAGACCACCACAGTCGCCAACGAGCAGCTTGATGAGCAGGCAGACAAGCTGATAAACTTCCGCCGTGGCGGGCTTATCTTTAATTACGATCTGCTGGGCTACGGAATGATGGCGCTTTCAACATTCTTTATGGGGCTCACCGTCAAGCCTAAAAATAAGTGCGATAAGTGGCTCAAATGGCTGCTGATAATACACGGGGCGTTCTTCCCGGGGTGTTTTATAATGCCTATGACGGGCGTTTTCCTCTCTATGCAGGGCGGCGAACATGGGCGTGGCGGCGATATGGCGCTGCTTTTCTGGTGCGCCTATTTTATCCCCGTAGGAGTACTGGCGTTTAAGCATTTTAATCAAAAAAACGATAACTAAAATCTGAAACTGATATTTTAAGAAAGGAGGGAGTAAAGCTGTGGCAGCCACAAAGCAGGACTGGTATAAAGACTTTAAAGGCTTTGTAAAGGATACGGGCGATGATGAGCTTTTTTCGCAGCTTGATTCTCTCCTTCACGCAAGCCGGAATAACTTCGCATTTAACCGAAAGATAATGGAAAAGGCCATAGATGTTTCCTGGGTTGAAACTATCGAAAACGGCCTGTTCCACGTTGATAATGTAATAAGAAACCCAAGGCGTACAATAGAAGACGTCGAGGAGGTTGTGCCTATAGCCCTCTCACGTAAGATAACTGTTGAGAGCGTCAAGCACTTGGCCCAGCATACCGACCTTATACAGAGTATCGACAAGAAAACGGGCAGGATAACCCCCTCAAAAATACTCAACGTCTATAAGGAAGAATCCCTTATGACGTATGAGAATAAGTTCGTCAACACCCTTGTTGACAGACTGTATATTTTCATAAACAGAAGATACGAAAAGCTCGCTCAGGTGGCTAAGGACGAGGAAGTGCTCTCCTTGGGCTACGACACCGACATTGACGACGGTGCGGGCGGCAGAATGAAGATAAATATAAACATCGAAACGGTAGACAGCCTTGATAAGGTCAACGAGAGCGGCCTTACCGTTTGGCAGAGGGTTGAAAAGCTCAAAAAGATAATCGAGGAGTATAAAGGCTCAGAGCTTTGCCTTACCCTCGGCAATACCTACATAAGACCCCCCGTAATGCGCACCAACGCCATTATGAAAAACGTAGACCTCAAAGCTTGCCTGACGCTCTGGCAGTATATTGAGAGCTACGATAAGGTGGGCTATGAGATAAATGTCCAGAACACCGCAGTAAAGCCCGATATCAAGTATGTTGAGGACTTCTATAAGCTGGTAGTCACGAGCCTGCTGCTTTTCAGAAACTATAACGCAGAGGGCGGCAACAAAAAGCTCGAAGAAATGAAGACCGTCAAGCAAAGGGCACTACAGCCGAGATTCTTGAAGCACTTTGATAAAGAGCTTGCAAGCACCTATGATATTCAGACAGATGCGGCGGCGGGCTACCTTGCGGCTGACAGCGACCAGAAGCTTATCAAGAAAATGCCCGCAGATGTCAGCGGCGTTATAGACCAGGTATCAAAGGTCATAGAGATAGAGCGAAACTATATGCGTGAGCAGGAGCGTATCCGTCAGGAGCGCATAAAGGCCGAAGAAGAGGCCGAGCGCCTGCGGCAGGAGGAGATCGCCCGCCAGGAGGAGCTTCGCCGTATCGAAGAGGCCAGAGAGGCCGAGCGAGAGCGCATAAGGCTTCAGCAGCAGGAGGAAGAGCGCCAGCTGCGTGAAATGCTCGAACAGAAGAGAAGAGAGCAGGAGGAAGCCGAAAAGGAGCGTGCAAGACAGGAAGAGATCCGCCTTGCAAGACTTGAAGAGGAAAGAAAGCGGGAGGAAGAAGCCCGCATCAAGCGAGAAAAGGAAGAGGCCGAAGCTGCCGAGCGAGAGCGCATAAAGCAGGAGAAGCTTCAGGTAATGACCGAGCTTGGCGGCGCCGAGGGCTTGGATGCCGAGCAGATAGAGGAAGAAGTTCAGGCGGCAGAGGAGACCGAGGAGCAGAAGGCATACGAGCAGGTCACCGAGGCAGAGATAGAAGAGGTAGTAAACGACCTCGAGGAAGAATCATCCGAGAACGAGGTCGAGCAGCCTGAGGAACAAGAAGACCCGAGAGCGATTGCCGCACGAATGAAGCTCGAGCAGCAAAAGCGTGAGAAAGAGCGTGCCGAGCGTGAGCGTGCAGAGCGTCTCAAGGCCGAAAGGCAGAAGTTCGAGAGCAAGCCGTTTAAGGAGATATACAAGGAATACTCCAAAAACCCGATATATGCTATACCGAGGTTTATCAGATATATCCTTGCATTCGTATTCGGCATAATACCCGAGGATACCGATAACCCCGACCTCAGAGAGAGACTTGCTAAGCGCAAGGCCGAGGCTGAGGCAAGAGAGATCGAGCAGGCAAAGCATATCGAGATGGAGGGCTACTACAAAAAGTATGCCCAGACCTTCAAATACCGATTTATGCGTAAGATCGGCGATATCAAGTTCAAGCGCAAAAAGAAGAAAGAGCGCAAGAACAGCCCGAGGCCTGTTTACAAGCCGCCTGTTCGCACCGCAGAGGAGCAGCGTGCTATTGATACAGAGATGAAGCGCCTGTATAAGGAGTATCACGTATCTCTTGCAGAGAGATTCAGAAGGTGGCTCGAGGAATTTAAGTTCAAGCATCGAAGGAGATGAGCGAAGGCTTGAAAAGCGCCGAAAATACAGCAAATACAAAAGGCAGACTGACTAAAGCCTTCGATATAGCGCTAACAGCTGTTATCGCCGTGCTTGTTATCGTGATAGGCTATACTATGTATCAGAGCCACCACGGCAAGTCGGCAAGCTTCTTCGGCAAGAGCGTGCTTGTGGTAGTCACAGGCAGTATGGAGCCGTCTATCAGCGAGGGAGACCACATTTTCATTGAGAAATGCGACCCCGATACGCTCAAAGAGGGCGATATAATAACATTCACCTCCCACGAGGAGGATATAAATGGCAAGCTGGTGACTCACCGCATAATAGCCAAAAACGCCGACGGCAGCTTTGAAACAAAGGGCGATGCTAACCCCACAGCCGATAAAGAGCCCGTTAAGCCCTCTGATATCGAGGGCAGATATGCGGGCAGGGCAAGGGTGTTTGACCTGATAGGGTCATTCGGCAGCCCCCAGAAGCTGATAATGGTGTTTGTGATGATACCGCTTGCACTTGTATCGCTCTATGAGGTCAAGACGCTGATGAAGCTGTTCATTCAAAGCAGGGCAGAGCTGCGGCTGACTGATGAAGAGCTCAAACAAAAGCTTATAAGAGAAGAGATAGAAAAGGAAAAAGAACGCCTGCGTCAGCAGGCCGAGAATGATAAAGCAGGGGAGGTGGAGCCTGATGGGACAGGAAGCGATAATGAAGCGTAAGATGATAAGCGCTATCATATTTGCCGTGGTAATGGCCATAGGTATGCTTGTGTTTATCGGGCTTTACATGGACGAGCGCAAGGTCTCGCAGCAAAAATACCGTGAGCAGTATAACGAGAGCCTTTCCCACGTTGCCGAGGATATAGACTCATACCTTAAGGCCGAGGGCGATAAGGATATGCGCTATACACGAATAGTGTGCGATATGTCAAATGCCGACTCCTTTGCGTTTTTGCTTGATGATTTTACCGACAAGCAAAAGACCGTCAACGAGCTTTATACCTGCCTGCTCAAATACCCCGAGCAGATGAGCGGTAAGCTTGAAGATGTCAAGGCGGCTGTTGAGGATATGAAGCAGGAGCTTGACAAGGGGTATGAAAAGGCCGACGAGATAGTCGATTCGGTCAATAAAAAGGGTAATTAATTTAAAAGGGTGATATACATGAGCGAAAAAAGCAAACTCAAAAAGGAAATCAAGATATGCCAGCAGACGATAGAGGAGATAGAGCGTAAGCGTTCACGTTCCCAGTCGGCGCTGGTGCAGGCGGTGCTTTTGCAGGAAACGCCTAATGAGAACGACGTTGAGTGGTTCAATAAGTACACAGGCGAGATAACCGCCTGCCGTAACCATATGATAGAGCTGCAAAAGAAGCTCGATTCGATAAAGTAGAGGTGAGCTTATGGCTGAGAGAAACATAACCGACTACTTAGGCTTTGAGTATGAAAAGGTGCCGCTGTGGACTACCCCCAAGGAGCTTATGGAGCTTTGGAAAAAGGAGTATGAGCAGGGTAAGCAGGATGGCTTTATCCCCGTTATCATACCGTTAGAGGACAGGCTTGAAGACTACCTTGAGGATATGGAGGGGCAGGATTATTCTGCCGACTCGCTGCCCGAGGTGAAGGACTTTTTTGCTGCCATGAAGCAGGAAATAGACGATATTGACAGCTACAAGGGCACTATGACCGCAGGCGACGCTAACGACATTATGGTGTCGATGACCGATTATGAGTCGGGCGAGCTTGCAGAGTGTGTTATTATCCACCTGCCGACGGACAAGCCCTGGGAGGCGGCGCTGTTAGTGCCTTTCGGCGGCTGGAACGACTGCCCGACCCCCGACGATATGGCGGCGGTGCTCAAATACTGGTATGAGCAGTACGGCGCAGTTCCCGCAGCGATAACGCACGACACCTTAGAACTGGTGCTGCCAAAACCCGTTTCGAGAGAGGACGCACCTCAGGTGGCTATGGAGCAGTTTCTGTTCTGCTCAGACAGGGTGACACAATGCACCAAATCGGGCACGATAGGCGAGCTTGCAGGAGACTTAAGCGTTTCTACCGTGTGGTATTTCTGGTGGGATTAGTCTTAGGCAACACCGCACAACCAACGGCTTACGCCTTTGTATGCCATATGCTTGAAAATTTTCCGTCATATCGCCCAAATCCACCTTGTCTTACGCCAGTAACTTAAATAATTATCTGTAATGCACAATTGCAGTTCGCATCTTGCTTTTTGACAGAAGATGTGTTATAATTGTACTTGTGCATTATTAGTTTTCTGACCGCAGACTGCGGAAATCATAACTATGCATATACGCATTGAAAAAGGAGAAATTATCATGAGCAAGATCGAAACCAAATGTATTCAGGCAGGCTGGCAGCCGGGCGAGGGAGAGCCGAGGCAGGTGCCTATCTATCAGTCAACAACATTCAAGTACAACACCAGCGACGCTATGGGCAAGCTGTTTGACTTAGAGGCATCGGGCTATTTCTATACAAGGCTCCAGAACCCCACAAATGACGCAGTAGCCAACAAGATATGCGCCCTCGAGGGCGGCGTGGCTGCTATGCTCACATCATCGGGTCAGGCTGCTAATTTCTTTGCTATATTCAATATCTGCGAGGCAGGCGACCACTTCATCGCTTCATCGTCTATCTACGGCGGAACATTCAACCTCTTTGGCACAACCATGAAGAAAATGGGCATCGAGTGCTCTTTCTTTGATACAAAGATGACCGACGACGAGATAAAGGCTCTTATCAAGCCCAACACAAAGGCAGTTTTCGGTGAGACTATCACCAACCCAACCTGCGATGTTTTCGATATCGAGCGCTTTGCTAAGATTGCTCACGAAGCAGGCGTGCCACTCATCATCGACAACACCTTTGCTACCCCTGTTAACTGCCGCCCGATAGAGTGGGGTGCTGATATCGTTACTCACTCGACCACTAAGTATATGGACGGCCACGCTTCGGGTGTCGGCGGCTGCATAGTTGACAGCGGCAACTTTGACTGGGCAGCTCATAAGGATAAGTTCCCCATGCTCACAACTCCCGATGAGAGCTATCACGGCCTTGTTTACACCGAGAAGTTCGGCAAGGGCGCATATATCACAAAGGCTACATCACAGCTTATGAGAGACTTCGGCGCTATCCAGTCGCCGCAGAATGCATTCTACCTCAACTTAGGCCTTGAATCTCTCCACGTAAGAATGCCCCGCCATTGTGAGAACGCTCTTAAGATAGCTAAGTTCTTAAAGGCTAATGATAAGGTTGCCTGGATAAAGTACCCCGACCTCGAGGGCGACGACAGCTACGAGCTTGCTAAGAAGTATCTCCCTAACGGCTCATGCGGCGTAATGTGCTTCGGCATCAAGGGCGGCAGAGAAGAGAGCATCAGGTTTATGGACAGCTTAAAGCTTATCTCCATAGTTACCCACGTTGCAGACGCACGCACCTGCCTGCTCCACCCCGCAAGCCATACTCACAGGCAGATGACCGACGAGCAGCTTTTAGAAGCAGGCATAGCCCCCGACCTTATCAGACTTTCCATAGGTTTAGAGAACGCTGATGACCTTATCGAGGACATCAAGCAGGCACTTGATAAGATCTGATAATATGATTTTACCCCCGAAAGCTTCAAGCCTTCGGGGGTATTGTTGTCAGTCAGACAGCTTGCATAACAGCCGCCATATTATCAGAAAAGCAAAGACAGGTACAAGCCTGTTGCCGTCGAGCAGTTTGTCAAGGAGTATCACAGTTAGCGGTATGCCGATAAAGATAATGATAAGGAAAGCGATTATGTGCCCGCCGCCGCTGAGCTGTGAGAATATTGACTTTTTTGCAGGCTTGGCAGGGCGGTAAGTGGGGCTGTCGCCGTTCTGCTTTTCCTGCCCATTGTGATATTCTTCGTATGCAAGATAGTCCATAAACTCCAAAAACATCTTATCGTCATCATTCATAGTAAGCACCTCCTGCTGTGTTTTCTGAGGTCATTATAACACCTAATGTGTGATCTGTCAATGCAATTTTTTGGACAGTTGCAGCAAGTCCGTATTATTATACTCCGCCGCAGGCGGACTCCTCAATTATGCATTATGCATTTTTGTATTGGCAAAGCCAATGCAAAAAAAATGCCGCCCATAAACGCTCGGGCGGCAAATTTTTGCGTCATAATAAATCCACTTTATCTAAACTCTAAGAGGGGGAAGAGCCGTGAGCTGTGTGTTTGTCTGTCACGGCTTATATGTCAAAGGGGCACGTCTGCCTTCCTTTGCCAAAATAATACCATAAACCTTCCGATATGTCAATAAAAATTAGTAATCTGTAAATAAAGTTTAACCCCCTTGTAATAAGGTTACAGAAGCTTTTTTCTGCCAAACGCCTTTGCTAGCTGTACTACAAAAGGTACAGAAACCGCAAAAGCGAGTGATACTCCAAGATATGGCAGAGTCATTCCGCCTGTTTTGAAAACTGCCGAAAGTGTGGGTATGTAAACACAGCAAAACAGCGCCGCTGCCGATATCATAACCGCCGCAATCAAGGCAGGACTGCTGAAAAAGCTCGACCTTTTGAGCACCCCCGATTCGCTCTTGCACTCAAAAACGTGTATCAGCTGACTGACAGAAAGCGTGATGAGCGCCCCTGTTCTTGCACAGGATAGGGGAGCACCCATTCGCAGCAGCACCCCGAAGCCTGCCAGAGTCGATAGCGCTATGAGAATCCCCCTAATGACAGATGAGAATAACAGCCCGCCCTCGAAAAAGCTGTCGCTGTCCTTGCGGGGCGGCTTTTGCATAATGCCGCTCTCGGGCGGCTGTGCCCCTAAAGCTATTGCAGGCAGCCCGTCTGTCACAAGGTTAACTAATAGTATCTGCGAGGGTGTGAGTATGGCAGGCATTCCTATCACAATCGCCCCCAATGTTGTCAGCACCTCGCCTATGTTGCACCCCAGCAGAAAGCGCACGAATTTCCTGATGTTTGCATATATCGCACGCCCCTCGCATACTGCCGCTTCAAGGGTGGCAAAGTTGTCATCTAAGAGTATCACATCAGCCGCCTGCTTTGTAACGTCCGTGCCCGAAAGCCCCATTGATACGCCGATGTCCGCTTCCTTTATAGCAGGGGCGTCGTTCACCCCGTCGCCTGTCATAGCGCAGATGTGCCCCTGCTGTTTTAATATCTTTACTATCCGCAGTTTGTGTGCGGGCGTTACTCTTGCAAAAACGCTCACCTCGCCGATAATGTCTGATAGCTGTTCGTCATTTAACCTGTCAAGCTCTGCCCCCGTCAGCGCTCTGTCGCCCTCACGGAAAATCCCTGACTCTCTTGCTATCGCCTTTGCTGTTAGAATGTGGTCGCCTGTTATCATAACAGTTCTTATGCCGGCCCTGCGGCAGCTTGTCACGGCACTCCTTGCTTCGTCACGCAGCGGGTCTTTCATAGCGGCAAGCCCTAAGAACACCCCGCCCTGCCCGAAATCACAGCTTAACGCCAGCACCCGCAGGCCGTTTTCTGCAAACCTCTCGCATACCTTGTTTATAAGCTCTTTTTCGTTGGCGCTTAGGGCGTATTCGCTCTCACCGTCTATGCGCAGCGAGCATATGCCAAGCACCTTGTCGGGCGCACCTTTTGTGAATGTCACCCGCCTGCTGTCATCGTATATAACGTCTACGCTCATCAGCTTGCTCTCGCTGTCAAAGGGCTTTTCCGACTCACGCCTTGCCCCCGTGTGCTGTGCCGTAACGCCGTTTGCGTGCGCCATTAGCGCAAGCGCCGCCTCTGTCGGCTCGCCCTCGCAGCTTAACGTGGGGCGCCCTCTGTTGCGCTGTGTCGGCGCAGGCCGTGATTTGACTATGACTGCATCGCTGCAAAGTGCTGCACACTCGTTTATAAGCTTAAAGGCTCTCTCGCTGCCCTGTGTGTCGGTCACGTACTTGCCGCTGTCAAGGGTGTATTTGCAGGGCTTTTCGGAATAGACGAAAAAATCCGTCACGGTCATTTTGTTCTGCGTTATCGTGCCTGTTTTGTCAGTGCATATCATATCAGCGCAGCCGAGAGTTTCAGCGCTGTGCAGCCTGTGAATGAGCGCCTGCCGCTTGAGCATTCGCCTAACCGATAATGACAAAGCTATCGTCACCGCCGCAGGCAGCCCCTCGGGAATTGCCGCAACGGCTATGGTGATAGAAGTCATCAGCATATCAGCAAGCCCCTCGCCTCGCAGAAGCCCTGCAATAAAGGTCAGTATGCATATCCCGGTGCAAATGAGCGCCAGCATTTTGCCAAGCTCGCCCAGCTTTTTCTGTAGGGGAGTGGGCTGTTCCTCTGTGTGGCTTATCATACTTGATATCTGCCCTATCTGGGTGTTCTTACCTGTGCGGCAGGCTTTCATCAGGCCGCTGCCCTTTACCGCAGTCGTGCCCATGTAGAGCATATAGTCAAGGTTTATCGCATCAAACTCATTCTGCCCCTCTCTTGCGCTCTTTTTGACGGGCAGGCTCTCGCCGTTTAATGCGCTCTCATCACATTCAAGGGCTGAGCATTTTAGTATGTAGCCGTCACAGGGTATCCTGTCGCCCGTTTTTATGCTTATTATGTCGTCGCATACTACCTCTTTTGAGGGTATAGTGATAAGCTCACCGTCACGGTAGACCCTTGCTGTGGGCGCAGTCATCTCTTCAAGCTTTTCAAGTGTCTTTTCGCACCTGTATTCCTGAAAAAAGCCGAGTGCGGCGTTTACGACTATTATGATGAGTATTGGTATCGCATCGCTTACCTGCCCCATAGCAACAGTTACCGCCATAGCAAATATCAGTATCATCACCATTATGTCGTGAAACTGGTTTGCAAATATCTTTAGCGGCGTTTTGGCTTTCTTAGCTTCTAAGGTGTTTGCCCCGTCAGTCAGCAGACGGTGCGCTGCCTCGCTTTGCGAAAGCCCCGTTTCTTCTCCGTTTTCCACCCTGCTTGCCGCAGAGTCAAGCTCGGTTTTGAGTATGTCAAGCATTTTTGTTCTCCTCTCATGGCTTTTTTACCAGTCTATGAGAAAGAATATGAAAAAAGAACAAGCCCTTAATTTGATAAATATTAGTTTTCGGGATTAACAAACCGTAAGTTAATTTACAAGTTGAAAAGTCGGGGATTTTTTTGGACAAGACAAATATTACAAAAGGTTACAAACGGCTGTTTATTTGGTTACAAAACGATTTTATTCTGTAAACTGTCTGTTTTTCTTCCGTAATAAACGTGAAAAAAACTCTGATAAATCGCTATTTTTCGAGAATTTCCTATTGATATTTTTGAGGAGTGTGGTAAAATATTAGTGTACTAAATTTTACATATTTTTTTGTTAGCAAATATCCTGTGTCAAATCCATAGGCTGTGCGGGGGTGGGCGCTTCGGGTTTATGCCCTCTCAATATTTGACAAAATGCAGGAGTAAATAAGAGATGACAGAGATATGTGTAAATTCTGTAAACGGGAAAGGTAAAATATATACTTAATTTCTCTTCTATCGTGGATATTTTTAGGTAATTAGCAGAATTTACGCTGTAGGACTTTTAAAATAAGCACAGTTGTGGTATAATAACGGAAAAGTATTAACAATTTCCGTAAATCAAGGGGTTGTGGATCAAGTGGAAAAATTTATTATTAGGGGCGGTAAGCCGCTTGAAGGAGAGGTCTCCATAAGCGGTGCCAAGAATGCAGCCGTGGCACTCGTCGCAGCTACTATACTTTGTGATGAGCCTTGTATTCTTGAAAACGTTCCCGAGATAAGCGATATAACCAAGTGCGTCAAGATCCTTAAGGAAATGGGCGCAGATATCAAGATAATCAACAGAAACACCATACGTTTCGATACAAGGAATATCCGTGAGCCTGTAGTTCCCTATGAGCTTGCTATAACTATGAGAGCTTCGAGCTATTTCCTCGGCACTCTGCTTGGCAGATTCCATGAAGCTTTCGTTCCTATGCCCGGCGGCTGTGACCTCGGTGACAGGCCGATAGACCAGCACCTTAAGGCTTTCCGTTCACTCGGCGCTAAGGACGAGATAATAAACGGCGCAAACCATGTGACAGCTGACAGACTTATCGGCTCGCAGATATATTTTGACTTTATAACCGTGGGCGCAACTATAAACGCTATCTTCGCAGCAGTAAAGGCTGAGGGTCTTACAATAATCGAAAACTGCGCTAAGGAGCCGCACATAGTTGACCTTGCTAACTTCTTAAACTCTATGGGCGCTGATATCAGAGGCGCTGGTACAGACGTTATCAAGATAAGGGGTGTAAACCACCTTCATGGCGTTACCTATGCAACTATCCCCGACCAGATAGAGGCTGGCACATATATGGTGGCAGCAGCCGCTACAAGGGGAAATGTACTTATAAAGAACGTAATACCCAAGCACCTTGAATCTATCACCGCAAAGCTTAGAAAAGTCGGCGTTACGGTTGAGGAATTCGATGAGAGCGTGAGAGTAAGCGTTGAGGGTCCTATGGTCAAGACATCGCTCAAGACCCAGCCTCACCCCGGCTTCCCGACAGATATGCAGCCCCAGTTCTCTACACTCCTCACTCTTGCAGAGGGTACGAGCATTGTTACAGACGATATCTTCGATAACCGCTTCAGATATGTGGGCGAGCTTAGAAAAATGGGCGCTGACATCTCCGTTGACGGTAAGGTGGCAGTAATTCAGGGCGTCGGCAATCTTAAGGGCGCACCCGTTATAGCTACAGACCTTCGTGCAGGCGCAGCTATGGTAATTGCAGCTCTGACGGCTGATGGCACTTCCACGATTGGAAATATATGCCACATCGACAGAGGATATGAAAAAATGGAGGACGCTGTAAGGCT
>CADAGC010000021.1 GCA_902787365.1 uncultured Ruminococcus sp.
GAAATCTATGCTTCAAAAAATGTTCCCGCAAAATGGTGAGAGTGTTCCGGAAATCAGATTCGCCGGATTTACCGATGCTTGGGAACAGCGTAAGTTAGGTGATGTGTTCGTAGAATACTCTGAAAAAGGTCACGATGAACTACCTCCGCTTACAATTATTCAGGGTAAAGGTACTATCCTTAGAGAAGAATCTGAGCGTAACCTTATATATGATAAATCTGGATTGAAGAATTATAAACTTGTCAATCAAGATGATTTTATTCTTCACTTACGTTCCTTTGAGGGAGGCTTAGAAAAGGCTAATTCACGGGGAATTGTGAGTCCTGCCTATCATATTTTCCACGGTGAAAATGCTGATACAAGATTTTATTATCCGTTTTTCAGGTCTAAAAATTTCATTTCGGTTTTGCTGAAACCACACGTTTATGGTATCCGTGATGGTAAAAGCATTGACGTGGAAGGAATGAAAACTATTGATATTCCTTACCCGACAATTGAAGAACAGAATAAGATTGGCGACTATTTTGCTCGTCTTGATTCCCTTATCACCCTTCATCAGCGTGAGTATTTTTTGTTCGATTTTAGCGGTGAAAGTGCTAAAACAGCTCAATATACACTTTCTTGGGAACAGCGTAAGCTGTCTGAAATATCCGAAAAAGTATCTAAGAAAAATCAATATATGGTGGTTGATGAGGTGTTTACTAACTCTGCGGAGTTTGGCATAATATCACAGAGAGACTACTTCGACAAGGATATTGCAAACAGCGAAAACATAGACGGTTATTATATTGTTGAGCCTAATGACTTTGTATATAATCCTCGCATTTCCACTCTCGCTCCATTCGGTCCGGTAAGACGAAATAAGCTCGATAAATCGGGAGCAATGTCGCCTTTGTACTATGTCTTTCGGACACATAATGTGGATTGTGGATACCTTGAATATTTCTTCAAGACCAACAGGTGGCATAGCTTTATGCACCTTAACGGAAACTCTGGCGCAAGGTCTGATAGATTTGCAATTCGTGATGAAGTTTTCAGGGATATGCCAATTTCTATGCCACAAGATATAGTGGAGCAGAAAAAGGTAAGCGACTTCTTTTCCACGCTTGAACTGGCAATCACCCTTCATCAGCGTAAATGTATAAATATATTTATATTATACCACAGAAAGCTATGCTTTTCAATAGATTAAGTGCTATTTTTACCCATTATTATGGTGTTTTTCAATAATAACAGGTCAAAATGACCACATCAACTGTGTATATATAATTACTTTCAATAAAACAAATAAGTATTAAGCATATCTTGACTATACCAATAATGCATAAAAACATCAAAAATGAGCCTCGGTTTTTGACCTTGGCTCATTTGTCTTTATTCCTAAAGTATCCGCAGATACATATCCAGTCGTGAGTTGATATACCCCGCAAACTGCTTCTCCATAGCGGAGAGATCGTGCTTGATATGATACGCATCAAAAGCATTGTAATATGAAAGACTGTCTGAAAACTTGAAGCCGATCGGCGGGTATCCGGCTTTCATTAGCTCGAGGTTTACAAGTAGACTCCTTGTCCTTCCATTTCCGTATTGGAACAATATCAACCTCTGCGGAATAATATTTTCAGAATTAGCGGAATAATAGTGTGGTGGTAGTATTATTGCACATCTTTCTTGACTATCACCCAATAATATGATATGGAGACTACAGTTAGATCTGTAGCCTCCAAAACTATATGCGGAACAAACACTATATTCCTATCGATTTTGATCTCATACTCAAATACAAAGCATACCCTTCGGGAAATAGAAACACAATCAAAACCTACCACAGGATTACCATCCATCATACAAGGCTTGGCTCCAAGTACTTTGAGTATTTCCTTGATTTCTTTGCAAGCGTAAATATCTACAAGGAAAGTATTGCAAGGAGCAGAATACTCTAAATGCGGATTGTACGACACTGTGACATACGGCTCACCGGTTTTTCTAAAAGCCTTAACGGCCAACAAAGGGCTGTTAAGCTGATACACGCTGATCTTAAAAACCAACTCTTCATTACAAACTTTATATATTTCTTTCATTATATTTTACTCCATAAATTTTATAATTTTGCATGCTCTCTAAAGTATCTGTTATTAATTCTCTAATCCATATGATACTGAAACAGGCTGAAAGTGAGCTGTTGATACCTTATAATCCGGCTGCCAGAGCCAAGTCGCCAAAGGTTCAAAAAACTCATGCTAATTTCTTTAATACTGATCAGCTATGTGATATATTAAATGTAGTTGATGATCTGCCAATAAAATGGAAAACACTAGTGAATCTTTTGATCGTTTTGGGCGGTCGGCGTGGCGAGGTTTTAGGTATAAACTGGGCAAATGTTGACTTTGATTTGAAGCGTATATACATCAACAAATGCGTCTATTACGAACCAGATATAGGACTATATATCGATAAGCCCAAAAACGAAAAATCGGTAAGATATATTAATCTTACCGATAAGATGATTGATCTGTTGAAGCAGTATAAAAAGGAGTATTATGATCCTTTAAAACAGTCGTGCATTGATACATGGAATAGTACAAAATCGCTGCAAGGAGACATTATAGATGACTTTCTTTTTGTCAAGGACAGCGGCAAAAAAGTAGGTGCTCCCATGCACCCTGACAGCGTCACACAGTACTGCGATAACCTGAGTAAAAAGCATAATTTACCTCATATTAATCCGCACGCTTTTCGTCATACAGCAGCTAGTTTTTTAATCTTTAATGGTGTTGATACAGTCAGCGTAAGCGGTTATTTAGGTCATGCAAGCCCTACGACAACAGAGACAATTTACGCTCATATTTTAGCAGATGCAAGGAGCCGTAATGCAGAAGTGATCGGTGCTGTTTTGGACAGCATTGATGAAAAAAGATCTGCAAAAAAGTAGTGCAAAAGTATTGACTCTTAGTATAAAATATGGTATAATAATTCTAGAAAATCAAGCGGTAGCACACCAAAAACAAAGGTGAAAATCCGTCTATACTCTTGTAATTAGTATGGACGGATTTTCACCTTTTTGTTTATTATAAGCCGTCGGCAGACGCCCGAAACGGAGCAAAGCAGAGTGTGGATTTATCTGGTGCAGACAGATAAGTCCGAGGGCACATACTTATGGTGTCAATCGATGTTAATTGTTAAGTATTATAGGCTGCAAATGAAAGGAGTTGGTTGATATGGGAGTAACCATAGGGATGCCTTGCCTCAAACTCAACAATGCAGGCAGGACAAGCAAACATTGCGGCGATTTTAAAAAGGTTGCCGAAGAAGCTCTCGCAGAACGTCACGGACGAGATTCTGATATTAATCAGGAGAGAACAAAAGACAATGTGTTATTCGGTTATAAGACCGCTTCAGAATTGATAGCATATTCTGATAAACACATGCGAGAACTGACTGAAATACTCAGAAAAAACGGAGAGCGTGGTATAAGGCGTGATGCTGTAAAAATGTGTGTTATAATAATCAAGCCTCCCGCTGTCTGGATAGAAAGTCTGAGCAGAGAAAAACAGCTTCAGTTTTTCAACGATTCACTTGAAAAAATTAAAGAGATCGTTGGCGAAGAAAATGTAAAAGCCGTTGCAATACACTTTGATGAACTAGCACCGCATATGCATGTATTCTGGGAACCTATGACCCCTGATGGACGGCTCTGTGCGAAGGATATGCACGGGTTAAGATTCTTGGGAAATCTTAATCGAGAAATGCCTAAATATCTTAGGTCCAAGGGTTGGGAAATTGATGATTGCAAAGCTTATGACGCAATAGAAGAACAAGAGAAAAAAACAAAGCTTGGCATGGAAGGATATCAAAAATACTTGCAAGAAAAGCGTGCTAAGAACGGGCGAGATAGCTTCAAATATAAAGCACAAATTGAAGCTGAAAAAGATGACCTCATAAGAACTGTTTCTGTTGAAAAAAACAAAAGTGTGAAATCTATTTTTGGACGAAACAAAGAAGTGAAAAAAACAGAATCAGAGATTGAATTTGAACAGCTAATCTTATTAGCCCAAGCAGTCCTCGGTGATAAAGATAAATCAGAAAAACACAAAAAAGAATTACAAGAATTAAAGGATAATGAGGAGGTGTACATTAGTAAAAAAGCCGAAGAGATTGCTGAAAGAATGATCTCAAAACGAGAACTGGAAGCGATCCGTTCAGAGAATATAATCAAGGATAAATTATTAAAACTTGAATCGATTATTTCTCAGAATCTTGGTATGTCACTTGATGATTTTATCATCGAAATCACAAAGCAGAACGATCCAAAAACAATTATAAAAGAAAGGCGGAAAAACCATGAAAAATATCGAGAACAACAGTAAATTGAAAGACATAAATAATGATAACATTAGCATCTTGCTTGAATATGAAAAGCCCCATGATCAGATACCGCAGATCAGAACAACAGAAAGTGTTTTATCTCGTAGTTTCCCCGAGTGTTTTTCCATACTTAAAAATGAAAGAAAAAAAGAAAAAAATATCAACCATATAAAGCTTGAGTGTAATCATTTTTGTGTTCATATTTCCAAAGACTCAGATATGAGCGTAATTAAGTTCAAGAACGGAGCGTTATCATCAGATGAGTTGGCTGCTTTGCTTTACGATCTTCACAGATCATTTGAACTTTTACTGAAATGATTTTTTGTGGACTATTTGTGGACTACTGAGGCAAAAAAATAGGTTATTTTACGATCTGTCACGAAAAGGTGCAATCAAAAAAACGCCGTAAATAGGCGTTTTGAGACTGGTTTGAACTGAAAGAATAAAATCAAATCTTCGCTCATAACCCGAAGGTCGTAGGTTCAAATCCTGCTCCCGCAACCAAGTAAATACGCCGTTTGGAGAGATTCAAGCGGCGTTATTTTTTGCCCCAAAAAGGCCAAAAGTTCAATAAAAATCCAAAAGCAGGCTGTATTTCAAGCCTGCTTTTTTTAAGTCCTGTCCTGTTTCCTAAAGATTTTCGTCCATATATTTTTTTATGCTCTCAAAGGCCTTCTCTTCGTCCTCGCCTTCAATGGTTATCTTCACCTCGTCGCCTTTCATGGCGCAAAGCCCCATTACTTTCATAAGCGCTGTACCGTTGACGGGCGGCTTGCCCGCCTTTTCTATCGTCACCTTGCTGCTAAAGGACTTTGCAAGCTTTACTAAATTCCCCGCAGGCCTTGCGTGCAGGCCTATCTCATTTGCTATGATGTGAGTAAATTCTTTCATTGTGAATTCCTCCTCGCTATTTGAGCACTACGTTCCATTTAGCAAGATGCTGCTTTAAGAGTGTCAGATCTTTTACCGTAACATCTCCGTCGCCAGTAACATCAGCATTTGATTTGTTTATTGTCACGTTCCATTTTGCAAGATATTGCTTAAGAACTGTAACGTCTTTGATGTCGATCGCCCCGTCGCCGTTTACATCGCCGGGTATGCGGTCACGCAGATCGTAATCTATCGTGAATATGGCAGCGCCTGTCTCATCATAGCTGTCAAATGTCGCCTGCTTGCCGTTTGCATATACCTTTGTGTCTTTGGTTATTGCATAGCCCTCATCGCCTAAGAGCCTTATCTGAGCGGTGTAGATGTTGTCCTTTACATATGTTTGGCCTACAAAAGCGTTTGCACCTGAATACCAGATAACGACATTGGGCACGAGTACCCACCTTCTGCGGCTGTATACTCTCGCTTCAAGCTTTGCGCCCGTGGTGCTTGTGGTCGCATTTGTCACACGGGGTTCACCTGCCTTTGGCTCTGTCAGGCTTACATCTACCTTATTGAGCACGGTCGTCGGTTTAAATTCGACCGAAAAGTCGTAACCCTTAAATCCGCCGGTGTTAAACATATATGTGCTGATGCCGTTTATGGATGAGGTCATATCTTTATATTTTGCTGTTTCCCGATCGAGATAATAGCCGTCTTTAAGTATGACGTATATGGTCGCTTTGTATCTCTTGCCCTCTTCAAACACCGAGTCTTTATTAACCAGTTTGTTTGTGGCTACGTCTACCCATTGTATACTATATTCTTTTATGCAGTCATCGGCCTTGACCGCACCGCCGTTTATCACATAATTCGCTGTAAAGCCGGGCTTTGTACCCGGAACGGGTGCAGAAACTGTGGCCTTTGTCGAGGTGATGAATGTATTGGGGTTTACATAGTCAAAGCTGATCTTTTCGCTTTTTGCGGTGGTAACATGATAGCCTATATCCACACCAGCCGATACCCATAGTTCCATCCTGCCGGAAGGCTCGGCTGCAATGTCTTCGGCTATGTTTTGGCTTGTCTGGTCTTTAGCGGCAGATGTGCCGCCTGTTCCGCCCGATGTCAGTATTATATTTATACTGTATTCTTCATTGTCGCCGTCAAATGCATCCCAGCTTACGTTCAGGTCTTTGTCTATCTTAACGCCTGTTATTTTGTCGGCATTAGCATAATAACCGGTCGCAGGCCTTGTAAGTGCATCGTTGTAACTGTTATAAGCAGTAACCGCCACTTCATACAAAATGCCCTTTTGGAACTTGTCGCTTACATCTAACTTTGTATTTGTTGCTTTGTAGGTCGTGTTGAGTTTGCTGCTTGTTACAGCGACTTTGTAATACGCAGCCCCCTCATACGTATCCCAGCTGATGTATTGATTGGTGGGTGTTATATAAAGCCCCGTGATGTTTCCGAGCGCCTTGGCTCTTATAAAGCTCTCCGGCAGTACCGCCGCAAGTGCTATGACCAGCACAAATGCCGTTATAAGCGAAAAAAGTCTTTTCATATCGTTTTCCTCCCTGTTATTTATTCCTAATGGGGGCAGGGCCCCCATACCCCCAGGCGCTGACCCACTCGGCGCCTAAAGGGCTTTGGAAACTTTGAAAGGCCGTAAAGACCTTTCAAAGTTCCCAAAAAGTCACCTCGGGGTCAGCTTTTTGGCCAGCGCCCTTTCGGGCATCTCGTATCCCTCTTCGCCGCCCGCAGCTCTACAAAGCAGCCGCATAGGGCGCACATTCCGTTTGTCAGATCGTCGCAGCCCTTGCAGATTTCAAGCCTTGCCTTGCATACCTCGCCGTCAGCCCTTGCGCTCTCATCAAGCAGGGCTATCCTCTCCTGCACCGAGCGGTAAAGCTCCTCGCCCTCCATATCGGCAAGCAGACAGCGCCTGCATATCACGCTCACTTTAAGGTCACAGCCACTACCGAGCAGGCGGGCAGGGTAAGCTTGAGCTTGCCGCCCTCGACTTTTACCTCATAAGGCTTTGCAGTTACCTGCTCTTGCTTGTTAAAGTCGTTGAAAGCGTGTACCTCGGCATTTATTATCTGCGCTTCTGCCTGCTTTGCATCAAAGCCTAAAATGTCTGTCTCTATCTCGTAGTCTTCATTAAGCGAGCAGTTTGAAAGGGTCACGGTCATCACATTATCCTTGACCGATACGCTCTGAGAAACCGCAGGCACATTGTAGCTGCTTATCTTCTCGTTTTCGATGTGGCTGTAGACAAGCTCACCCTCCTGATGCCCCTTGAACAGCTTGAATACGTAGAATGTGGGCGTCTTGACAAGCGCCTCGCCCTCGGTGAGTATCACCGATTGCAGTACGTTCACCGCCTGCGCTATGTTTGCCATTTTAACACGCCCCGAGTGAGCGTTGAATGTGTTTAAGGATATCGCCGCAGTTATTGCATCTCTCATGGCGTTCTGCTGGAAGAGGAAGCCCGGGTTCGTGCCGTCCTCAACATCAAACCAGTTGCCCCACTCGTCAACGATGAGCGCCACCTCGCAATCAGGGTCATAGCGGTTCATTACTTCTGTGTGGCGTGTCAGCAGCTCGTCTGTGAAGTAAACAGTACCGAGCAGCCTGTAGTATTCGTCCTCGTCAAACTCTGTGGCCTTGCCCTTGTTGTTCCAGTCGGGGATAGAGTAGAAATGCAGAGCTAATCCCTTTGCCTGCCACTGATACTGGCTTTTGAGGTTTTTCATCATCACCTCTGTCCAGTTGTAGTCAGATGAGTTCGGGCCGCAGGCTATGGGGTAAAGCTCGTTGCCGCTGTGGTTTTTGCAAAAGCTGCGAAACTGCTTGTAGAGCGATACGTAGTATTCGGGCGTCATGTTGCCGCCGCAGCCCCAGTTCTCGTTTCCTATGCCTAAGTATTTTAATTTCCATGCCTTTTCACGGCCGTTTTTGCGCCGCTCGTCTGCCATGGGGCATATGCTGTCAGAGGTCATGTATTCTACCCACTTTGACAGCTCCTCGACTGTGCCGCTGCCTACGTTGCCTGCGATGTAAGGCTCGCACCCTACCTGCTCGCATAAGTCAAAGAACTCGTGTGTGCCGAAGCTGTTATCTTCAGTCACGCCGCCCCAGTTGGTGTTTATCATCTTCGGGCGCTGTGACTTTTCGCCTATGCCGTCACGCCAGTGGTATTCATCAGCAAAGCACCCGCCCGGCCAGCGCAGCACGGGCATACCTATCTCCTTGAAAGCTTCTACTATGTCGTTTCTGATACCCCTTGTGTTGGGTATATCGCTGTCCTCGCCCACGTAGATGCCGTTGTATATACACCTGCCTAAGTGCTCGGTAAAGTTGCCGTATATCTCACGGTTTATGTGTGATATCTTATCTCTTGCGTTTATAGTCATCTTAAGTTTTTTCATAGCCGAAGCCCTCCTGTTTTATATGTTATGTTGATTATACCATATTTAATAAAAAATAGCAATACGTTTTTGTGAGAATCTGCTCTGTGCAGCTGTTGGATAATTCGTACATTTGTTGCATATCACTATATCGAATATTTGTTCCCTTTGCCGATTGAAAAACCGCAGAAAATGTGTTACCTTATAGATAGGGGGAGCAGAGTGCTCGGCCGCACGGGAGGATAAATCGGGGGACCGCCGACACTCAAAGAGTGGCGGTGGTGGAGGGGTTCCCCACGATACTCAACCACACACCAACTACCAACCCGAAAGGAGAAACAATATGAACATATACCTTGATAAAGATTTCTACGCAAAGCCCGATACCGAGCTGCTCGGCTATGTGGGCGAACTCAATACCCGAATTGTCGATATAACAGGCCTTAATGTCATAAACGCCGACAGCTATTATTTTATCATCGAGTATGATGACGAGGTGAAGATAGAGATACCGATAATAAATTCCTACTTTACCGTTACTTCGGCTATGCTCAGGGCGGCTGGCAAGGTCAACTGCCAGATAGTCGCAAAGTCCTACTACAGCGGCAGCGAGGAGTGCAGGCTTGTGATGAAGAGCAATATCTTCACCCTTGTCATAAAGCCCAGTATTAGCGGCAATATCCAGCCGCTGCCTGATAATGAATCCCTGCTCGGCGGTATCAGACAGGCAGTTGACGGGGTCGATATCCCCTCGCCAAAGGCATCAAGAATAATAACCGATGTGATAGCCGATGCTTTGGAAAAGGATATAGCGGCTACTTAGGCGGCTATGTGAATATATTTATATATTTGATTTTTAACTCGCCTATATTGCACAAAAAGAAATAGCCCTCTTTGTTAAAATAGTAGAACTCTGTTTGCTTTGCCGCCTTTCCTTTGACGAGGTCGGAGATTTGTGGTATAATAAAGCTGTAAGCCGAGGCGGGGTCAGCCCCGCCTCAACATTATAAGGACAACACCACACGACTACCGCCTATCGGCTTTGTACGGTGTTGCCCAAAATAAGGAAAGGTGATGCAATTATGAAGAGTATAAAAAAGCTTGTTGCCTCATTGTCGGCAGCGGTCATGGCATTGGGTGCAGCAGGCATTATGCCCGCAAGCGCAGAGGAGAAATTCCCCAATAAGTATGAGATAGTCAAGGCTATGGGCGCAGGCTGGAACCTTGGCAACTCCCTCGATGTTACCTCAACATCTCTTGATGCCGAGGAGTACTGGGGCAACCCCAAGACTACAAAGGAAATGATAGACTTCGTTCGTGACCAGGGCTTCTCAACTGTCAGAATACCTGTTACCTGGGGCTATCATATGGATGAAAACCACCGTATCGACCCCCAGTATATGGCAAGGGTCAAGGAGGTTGTTGACTACGCTTATGAAGACGGGCTGTATGTTATAATCAATATCCACCACGATAACGACATACCCAAGAAAGACAAAGATAAACAGGCCAGACAAGATAACTATTTCTACCCCGATAACGACCATAAGTCGATATCCAAGACATTCGTTACCAGCGTGTGGAGCCAGGTGAGTGCAGAGTTCAAGGACTATGACGAGCACCTTATCTTTGAGACGCTCAACGAACCCAGACTTATCGGCGACACCAACGAGTGGTGGTTCAACGCTTCAAGCCCTCAGGCAAAGGTCAAGACTGCTATAAGCATAATCAATGACTTAAACCAGACGGCAGTTGATACTATCAGAGCATCGGGCGGCAATAACGCTAAGAGACTTATCATGTGCCCCGGCTATGATGCATCACTTGACGGCGCTACCACATCTTACTATAAGCTGCCGACCGATAAGGCAGATATGGTGGCAGTTTCCGTTCACGCATATTCGCCATATAGCTTCGCTATGGATAAGGACGGCACCAGGGTCTATGACGAGTCTACCCAGAGAGAGCTTAAGAGCATATTCAAGACCATAAAGAGCAAGCTTATCGACAACGGCCAGGCTGTTGTAATAGGCGAGTTTGGCGCTACCAATAAGGAGAACTCTGCCGAGCGTGCAAAGTGGGCGCAGGATTTCACAAACCTTGCCGCAGAAATGGGTGCTTCATACTGCCTGTGGGATAATAACGCATTCATCACAGCGTGGGACAGCGCTTATAACGAGAAGTTCGGCCTTATCAAACGCACAGAGCTTAAAGTTGATGACCAGACCTATCTTAACGGTCTTTTAAAGGCTCAGAAGAACGGCGCTACACATACCTTTGATGAGGGCGTTGTAACAAAGGCCGCTACTCTGACAAGCGCAGGCGTAAAGACCTATACCTGCCTCGGCTGCGGCGAGACAAAGACTGAGACTATACCCAAACTCGTTGATATCTCAAAGCTCACAGTTAAGCTTGAAAGCACAAGTATGCCTTACACAGGCTCGGCTGTTAAGCCCAAGGTAACTGTCAAAAACGGCAGCAAGGCACTTGTTTCGGGCACAGACTTTGCAGTTGCAAGCTATAAGAACAACACAGCTGTAGGTACTGCTACAGTAGTTGTAAAGGGCAGGGGAGCCTACGGCGGCGAAAAGACCCTGACTTTCAAGATAGTTAAGGCAAATGTCAAGAATGCCGAGATAACAGGCATCAAGAACAAGTACTACACAGGCAAGGCTGTAAAGCAGTCGATAGTTGTTAAGTCAAGCGGCAAGACCTTAAAGGAAGGCACCGACTACACGCTTACCTACAAGAGCAACAAGGCTATCGGCAAGGCAACTGTCACCATAAAGGGCAAGGGCAACTACACGGGCACAGTCACAAAGGCATTCAAGATCTGCCCCAAGAAGACCACCCTCAAGACAGCTACAAGCCCCAAGAAGGGCGCAATAAAGGTGACATACACCAAGCAGTCAAACATCACAGGCTATCAGGTAACATACGCTAACAACAGCGCTTTCAAAAACGCTGCAAGCAAGAATTCCGGCAAGCTTACAAAGACCGTGACAGGCTTAAAGAAGGGCACATACTATGTAAAGGTGCGCACTTATAAGACGGTCAAGGGCGTTAAGTACTACAGCGGCTATTCGGCAGTTAAGAAGGTTGTTGTTAAGTAAAAAGCTGAGATAATGGCCACAAAAACAGAATAATAACACTCTGCCCCCAATGCTTTCAGGCATTAGGGGGCATTTTTGTTATCCATTATTCACTCTTTCTGCCCAAAACCCGCCCTCACAGCACCGAGTTTTTGTAAATCTTTACAGAATAAATAGAAAATCCCCTGCTCACGCTTGAAAAATGCGGAAAATGGGAGTATAATTAAAATGTTAAACTATGTGCAAAATCAAAGGAGGATATAAATGGAAGAGAATAAAGATATAACATCTGTTATACCCGACACCCCTGCCGAGATACCCTCGCCCGATGAGGGAGCAGAGGCAGTTTCGCAGGCGGTGCAGGAGACAGAGAAAAAATGGTATGAAAAGCTTAGCCTTATGTCACCGATGCTTTTCTTTATACTTGCAGGGGCAACTGTAGTGTTCCTTCTGGGGGCGGCAGGCTTTGCTGACTATGCCAAGGCAAACGGCGGCAAGCTCGATTATGCGGCAGTTCTCTGCGGCGTGGCTGCGGCGTTGGCTGTGGCAGGCATTACGTTTGTATGTATCAAAAAGGGCAGACCCAAGGTCAACCGCTATGTGTTCGCAGGGCTTCTGGCGATAAATTTCTACTGCGTCAACGAGTTCTGCCTGTATATACTGCCAAACGACCTCGCAAACGAGGGCGCTAATCTGCGGCGAATAATCAAGCCCTATATCCCGAATATCTTAGTCGGCGTGTTTATGTATTTTATCTTCTTCTTTATTGCTGTTGCATTTGTGAAGAATAAGATAGTTACACGCATACTGCTCACCCTGTTCTCGGGCTTCTTTGCATTCTATGCGATACTTCAGTACTATATTATACAGTTCCGTGGCGGCCCCATACGCTTTTCAGACCTTGCAAACATCACAAGTGCGGGCGAGATAAGCGACGAGTATCATTTCTCCTTCTCGTATATAGTAGCCTTTGCGGTGCTCGATACGCTGGGCGTTCTGGCGGCGATATGGCTGCTTGACTTAAGCGAGATGAAAAAGCCCCTTAAGGCACGCTCTATAGGCCTCGGCTCGCTTGCCGCTATGTGCGTGGGCTTCTACTTCGCAGCCGAGGGCGTTTACAGCTATGATATCAATAACAGGATAATGCTTTTGAACTTCTCGATGGGCGAGGATATCGACACCTATCAGGACACGGGCGGCCTGTTGACATTCTACTATGACGGCCTTAAAAACCGTGTCATAGTGCCCGACGGCTACAGCGCCGACGAAGCAAGAGAGCGCCTTGCAAAATACGCCCCCGATGATATGACGGCCACACGCAAGCCTACTATAATAGCAATACTCAATGAATCGTTCGCAGACTTTGAGCATCTGGGCGATATTGATGTTAATATGGATTATATGCCGAACTACCGTGCGCTTAAGGAAAACTGCATCAAGGGCTATGTTACCGTTTCGCCCTACGGCGGCTATTCCTGCAACTCGGAGTATGAGTTCTTAACGGGCAGCTCAATGTTCTTCCTGCCCTCAGGCTCGGCAACATATACGCAGTTTATGGACACCGACCAGCAGAGTATGGTAAGCCACTTAAATGCTTTAGGCTATGAGACTGTAGCCCTTACCTGCTGCCGCAGAGGTCTTTGGAAGATAGAGAACGCTTACACACGCTTTGGCTTTGACAAGGCTTACTATAAGGATAATGTAGGGCTTTCAAACATTCAGTATATAAACGGCTGTATCTCCGATGACACGGTATACAGGCGCATAGAAAAGGAGTTTGAGAACAAGCCCAAGGACGAGAGTATGTTTGTGTGGGTAACAACCATGCAGAACCACGCCCCCTACAACTCCGAGGAAGAGAGCGACAGAGAGCCGATAACCCTTAACAAGCCCGAGAATATGCAGGCGCAGATATATCTTAACTCTATCTACGAGGCTGACAAGGCTATGGGCGAGCTGCTCGATTACTTTAAGAAGGTTGACGAGGACGTTGTAATAGTATTCTTCGGCGACCACTACCCCCACATAGGCGGCTTCTATGACGAAATGTTGGGCGAGAACTTAAACGACCTGCCGATAGAGGAGTTCTGCCGTTCGCACCAGACGCCTTACTTCATCTGGGCAAACTACGATATAGAGAGCAAAGAGGACAGCAACATAAGCCTCAACTACATAGGCAACGAGCTTATGGACGTTTGCGGGCTGCCCAAGAGCTCATATATGAACTTCCTTGAGGAGCAGAGAGAGAACCTGCCGATAATCACATCATTCGGCTATGTTGACGGCGACGGCAACTGGCACAAAAAGACCGACTCGGCCGACGACGACACCGAGGAGATGAAGAAATACCGTTATTTACAGTATTACCGTATGTTTGATGAGAAGTCGAACAAGGCGAGCTGATAAATGCATAATTCATAATGCAGAATTAAGGTATCTTGATTTATCCGCAAGCGGATAAATCGCAAGTTTCGCTGCGCAAAACATTGCCCTGCGGCGATGATATTGAAAATTTCCCCCGTTTTCGTAATGAAAGCGGGGGATTTTTGTGGCCTATAATATGAACTTTTTGTTAAACTTTCAAAGTATACGTTTACATCATTTTTTAAAACGTTTTCAAGTAAGAGGGGGGGCTTGATTATTTTTTCAAAATATGTTTTAATAGATTTGGAGATAATTCGTAGGGAATTTCTTACAAAAATAAAGTGATTAAAAATTTGAAAGGCGGAGTTAAAATGAGCGTAAAAATTTTAAACGGCGAATCGATCCCGAATATCCCGTGGCAGGACAAGCCCGCAGGCTGTAATGATGTTGTATGGAGATATGATGCTAACCCCATCATCAAGAGAGACCACTTAAAGATGTCAAACTCTATCTTCAACAGCGCTGTTGTTACATTCAACGGCAAGTTCGCAGGCGTTTTCAGAGTTGATGACAAGCAGAGAAACATGGAGCTTCACGTAGGCTTCTCTGACGATGCTATCAACTGGAACATAAGCGAGGACAGAATAGTTTTCGAGCAGGCTGACAAGTCTACAGAAGATGTAAACTCCTGGGGCTACGGCTATGACCCGAGAGTTTGCTTCATAGAGGACAGATACTGGGTAACATGGTGCAACGCTTACGGCTGGAAGCCCACTATCGGTGTTGCTTACACATTTGATTTCAAGAAGTTCTATCAGTGCGAGAATGCGTTCCTGCCCTTCAACAGAAACGGCGTTCTCTTCCCCAGAAAGATAAACGGCAAGTATGTTATGTTCTCCCGTCCTTCTGACTCGGGTCACACACCTTTCGGTGATATGTACCTCTCGCAGTCGCCTGATATGAAGTACTGGGGCGAGCACAGACACGTTATGGGACCCCTCAAGGGCTGGGAGTCCAAGAAGATAGGCGCAGGCCCGATCCCGATAGAGACAAGCGAGGGCTGGCTGTGCTTCTACCACGGCGTTCTCGAGAGCTGCAACGGCTTTGTTTACAGCTTCTCCGCCTGCATACTCGACAAGGACGAGCCCTGGAAGGTTAAATACCGCTGCGCTGAGTACCTTATCAACCCCAGAGAGCTGTATGAGACAGTAGGCGACGTTCAGAACGTTACATTCCCCTGCGCTACTCTCTGCGATGCAGACACAGGCAGAATAGCTATCTACTACGGCTGTGCTGACACCTGCGTAGGCCTTGCATTCACAACTGTTGACGAGGTTGTTGAGTACGTTAAGAGCCACTCCAGCGTTTGATAAAACAGAATAATCTTTTTCTCCCCTGTGGTCATCTGACTGCGGGGGAGAGTTTTTTGCAAGTCAATAAGACAGCTCACGGTCAGATGTGCCCTCTCCCCTTGACAACCTCCTTATGTTATGGTATAATACAATGATGGACAGGTATTTTTGAATGGAGGATATAAAAATGGAAAAGGAACAGTTTTTAGAAGTATACAGGCATTCGCTTGCACATATACTCGCAAAGGCAGTTATCGAGCTTTACGGCAAAGAGGTACAGTATGCCATAGGGCCGCAGATAGCTGACGGGTTTTATTATGATTTCACATTCCCCGAGGGCGTGACAGTCAGCCAGGAGGATTTCGGCAAGATAGACAACAAGATGCACGAGATAATCAAAAGGCGTGAGGACTGGACACGCAAGGAAGTCTCAAAGGCCGAGGCTGCCGAGATGTTTGCTTCCCAGAAGTTCAAAATGGAGATAATCGAGGAGCTTGCAGATGATGAGACTATCACCGTTTACTATACGGGTGATGATTATGTTGACCTCTGCCGTGGCCCTCACGTAGACAACTCGCAGGAGCTTATGGGCACAGCGTTTGAGCTGAGAGCTGTTTCGGGCGCTTACTGGAGAGGCGACGAGAAAAACGACAGCCTTACACGTATCTATGCATATGCATTTCCCGACAAGGCAGCACTTAAGGCACACAAGCAGCTTATCAAGGAAGCCCTCGAGCGTGACCACAAGAAGATAGGCAAGGAGCTTGACCTGTTTATGTTCGACCACACAGCACCCGGTATGCCCTACTGGCTGCCGAGAGGCTGGAAGATGTTCAACACCCTGCTTTCCTACTGGAGAGAGGTTCACGAGCGTCACGGCTACACAGAGATAGCAGGCCCTGTAATATCAAAGAAAGAGCTTTGGGTGACATCGGGTCACTGGGCACACTATGTTGACGGAATGTTCATTATCCCCGGCGAGAATGAGGACGACCCCGACACATTCGCTCTTAAGCCTATGAACTGCCCCAACGCTATCAAGGTATATATGAACAAGCAGCGCTCTTATAAGGAGCTGCCTATAAGAATAAGCCAGGTAGACACCATTCACAGAAAAGAAAAATCGGGCGAGCTCAACGGCCTGTTCAGAGTTCAGCTTTTCAGACAGGACGATGCGCATATCCTCGTAACAGAAGAGCAGATAGGCGACGAGATAATGGATATCATGAGCATAGCCAAGGAGCTTTATGATACTTTCGGCCTGACCTATACAGCAGAGCTTTCAACACGCCCCGACGACTACATGGGCGATATAAACGTATGGAACAAGGCAGAGGCTGACCTTAAGGAGATACTTGAAAAGATATTCGGCAAGGACGGCTATGAGCTCAACGAGGGTGACGGCGCATTCTACGGCCCGAAGATAGACCTTAAGATGAAAGACGCTCTCGGCAGAGAGTGGCAGACGGGCACTATACAGCTCGACTTCCAGCTGCCCCTTAACTTCAAGATGAAGTATGTTGCACAGGACGGCACAGAGAAGCAGCCTGTTATGATACACCGTGCTATATTCGGCTCGTTTGAGAGATTTATAGGCGTTATCACAGAGAACTACAAGGGTCTGTTCCCCTTCTGGCTCAACCCCTATCAGGTGGGCATCGTGCCGATAAGACCCGAGCATAACGAGTATGCTAAGAAGGTCTATGACCTGCTCACAAAGAATCATATCCGTGCTGAGGTTGACTATACCGACGACAATATGAAGAACAAGATAAAGAAATACAAAAACTACAAAGACCCCTACATCATCGTGCTTGGTGACGCAGAGGCCGCAAACGAGACTGTCGCTATCAACATAAGAGGCAACAAGAAGCTCAACGATGTGCCGCTTGACAAGTTTGTCGAGATGTGCGTAAAGATGAACGAGGAAAAGCCCGTTGAGATAATCGACACACTCTGATAACAGCAAAGCTCCCCGAAAATCGGGGAGCTTTTTTATGTGTTACTTAAGTTCAACTTTCCACTTGGCAAGTGCCTGCTTTATAAGCGTTAAGTCTTTGATAGTTATTTGGCTGTCGCCGTCAACATCTGCGTTTTTGGTGTTTATGGTGACGTTCCACTTGGCAAGGTGCTGTTTTAAAAGTGTTACGTCCTTGATGTTAAGCTCGCCGTCATCATTCACATCGCCGGGAACTCTGCCTGTGCTGCTTGATTTGTAGGCTTTCATAAGCGAGCTGAAATACTCGGGGTAAACCACGCTGAGAGTCTCTCGTTTTATCATACCGAACATCTCATCGCCGCTGCCGTATACGTTGTTATCCCATAAGAACACGGGAATGCCCAGCGCCTTTGCCTGCTTTGTGTAATCCTCAGCCCACTTTGCACGCTCGGAGTCGTTGTTCTTATTAGTGGCGCCGAACTCGCCTATGTAGCAGGCATAACCCTTGTCGATGACCTTGCTCTTGATAGTCGAGAACATCGACTTGAGCTGGCTCTTCATCTCGTCATTGTAAACCGACACAGCGCCCTCCCAATCGTGGGTGTTCATAGCGAAGTTGTAGGGCGAGTATGCGTGTATCGATACGCCCACCATGCTGTCATTCGGCTTTTTGAAGCCGTCCACAGTCGCACCGTCTACCGATGCATCATAGCCGGGGCACATTATGAGCCTTGTCTTGTTGTTGCCGCCCGATGCTCTTATTACGTCAACTGCGTCCTGATTGAGGGTGTTTATAACGCTTACAGCTTCCTGAACTACAGCGGGCGGGTTGGTTACGTCAAACCACCATTCGGTGCTGTTGTCGCCCACACGCCTCGGCTCGTTGAGGGTCTCAAATACAAGGTGCTGGTCGTAGTTCTTGAAAGTCTCGCTTATCTGCGACCACACGCTCTTTACAAATGTCTCCGACATTTCAAGGTGCGCATTGTCGGGGTAGAAGTAGTTGGTGCCGTTAGGCTCGTTGTCGTGGTGAATGTTTATGATGACGTACATTCCGTCGTTGTAGGCGTAGTCAACTACCTCCTTGACACGCTTCATGTAGTTTGCGTCTATCTTGTGCGACGAGTCCATATGATGCCCCCAGGTCACGGGTATGCGTATGCTCGAAAAGCCCTGGTCGTGAACAAACTCTATAAGCTCTTTTGTTATGGCGGGGTTGCCCCAGTACTGCTCCGAGTTTTCGCCCGTGCCGTTTGTGTCGAGCGAGTTGCCTAAGTTCCAGCCGATACCCATTTCAGCGGTTATCTGTTTAGCTGTCTTAGTGCCTGCGGCGTTGGCCTTTATCTCGGTCATGGCAGGTATGGCCGATACTGCGACTGCCGCCGCCGATATGAAGGCTGTGAGCTTTTTTATCATCTTCATAGTAACTCTCCTTAAACGTTTGATTTTTAGCAGGTCTTATTATATCATAATATTTTGAACATTTCAACGCAGCCCTGTGATTTCGGGATAATGCATAAATGCGGCAGGGGTTTTTTGACATTTTGGCCTATCGGGTGTATAATAGTAATAACGGAAGAATAATCATCAGGAGGTTATCGGTAATGGACTATAAACAGCTTAAAGAACAGATAGCGCAGCTTGCCCGCATGATGTGGCAGCGTGGGTGGGTCGCAGCAAATGACGGCAACATCTCAGTGAAAGTGGGCGAGGGGAAGTTCCTTGCAACGCAGACGGGCATCTGTAAGGCGTTTTTTGCTCCCGAAAACGTAGGGCTTATCGACGCCGATATGAACGTGCTTGACGCCGCAGAGGGCTTTAAGCCGTCGAGCGAGATAAAGATGCACCTGCGCTGCTATGCCGAGCGCCCCGACGTGGGGGCGGTAGTTCATGCACACCCCACGGCGGCGACGTCCTTTGCCTGCGCAGGGCTGTCCCTTGATGATGAGTGCATGATATCGACGGTTTTGGAGACAGGGAAAGCCCCCCTCGTGCCCTACGCCACCCCCTCGACAGAGGAAGTGCCGAACGCCATAGCGCCGTTTCTTGCAGAGCATGACGTAATGCTGCTCGAAAACCACGGCGCCCTCGCCGTCGGCAAAGACCTCATAACCGCCTTTTGTAAAATGGACACCCTCGAACACCAGGCGCAGGTGTCGATAAACGCAAGGCTGCTGGGCGGCGTTAAGAACATGAAAGCCGAGGACGTAAAGCGCCTTGTTTCTATGCGTGAAAAGTATGGTGTGAGCGTTGGCGCTCACAGGTGAGGTGTTCTGCTTCGCAGGAGTTATGTCCCTTAGGACTGTTTGGGAGGAATATTAGTTGTGAATTGTGCATTGTGCATTGTGCATTGTGCATTGAAACCGCTTGACAACCCCCGATATGTGTGATATACTATATATTAATAAATTGTTATTGGAGGGTAAACACTATGGCAAAGCAATATAACATCAGCGCTGCAAAGGCGGCGGCACTTTTTTCAAAGGATAAGGGCATTGACAAAACGGCGCTCACCAATGCTGAGAGCAAGCTCGGTATAAGCTTCCCTAAGGGACTGGAGGAGCTTTATCTTGCAAGCGGCGGCTTTGATATCGGCGCTAAGAGCCGTGTGTTTGCCCCGTCAAATATAACCCGCCTTGACGGTGAAGACACAGCGTTTATTATCGGCACCAGCGGTGACAGGCTCGCCTGCCTTTTCAGCAGAGACCTGTTGAATGATGACCCCACCGTGTATCTTGGCAACCTCGCAGGCAGGTCGCTTGATTTCTCGGTAAATCAGAAGCTTTCCGATTTCCTTTTTGAGGCTGTTACCGAGATAAGGGGCGAAGTCGTGGGCGTTGACGACAAGGGCGAGATTGAGGAGCTTGCAAAGAAGCTCTCATTTGACCTTGACAAGCTGACAAACGGCAACGCCGACAGCTGCATGATAAGCCTTGACGACGAGTCGGGCGAGCTTGTTTTCGTAAACACCGACGGCGAGGGAAAAATTGCTGTTATGGTAGTTATAGAAACTAAATAATGACAAAAACGCCCCCGAGGTTTTTACGCAAACCTCGGGGGTATTCTTCATATTTGCCTCCCCTGAACGCATTATCAGCCTGTGGCTGAAAAAGCTCGGAGGTGGCATCGCCACTCGCAGAGTGGCGGTGACGGAGGGGTTAGTATTATATGCCCAAGCCCTCAAATGCCTCACTCAGCACGTTTGCCGATGTGGTGAACTTCTCCTGTTCGTCCTCGGTGAGTTCAAGCTCGATTATCTCCTTGACTCCGTTGCGGCCGATAATGCTGGGCACGCCGATGAACACGCCCTTGCTGCCGTATTCGCCCGAAAGCTTGGCCGACACGGTAAGCACGCTGTTCTCGTCGCCGAGGATAGCCTTAACTATCCTTGTGAGGGCTATGCCTATGCCGTAGTAGGTCGCACTCTTGGCTTCGATTATCTTGTAGGCGGCTGTGCGCACCTCTTCCTCAATCCTCGCCATAGCTTCGTAGGTGTAGCCGTTCTTGTTATCATCAAGAATGCCCTTGACACGCTTTGTTGCAAGGTATACCTGCGAGAGAGGCACGAACTCCGAGTCGCCGTGCTCGCCTATAACGTAGGCGTGAATGTTCTTGGGGTCAACGGTGAAGTAGTCACCCAGCAGATAGCGAAGCCTTGCAGTATCAAGGCTCGTGCCTGTGCCGATGACCTTTGAAGCCCCGAAGCGTGACAGCTCGTAGGTAACTCTTGTCATAATGTCAACAGGGTTTGTAGCCACCACAAAAATGCCGTCAAAGCCAGATTTCACAACAGGTGTGATTATCGAGCGGAAGACCTCGGTGTTGCGCTTTAAAAGGTCAAGGCGTGTCTCGCCCTCTTTCTGTGCAACGCCTGCGGCTATTACAACAATGTCTGCGTCCTTGCAGTCGTGGTATTCGCCGCAGTATATCTTCATGTTCGATTTGGCGAATGCAAGCCCGTGGTTCAGGTCCATAGCCTCGCCCTCGGCTCTTTTCTTGTTAAGGTCGATAAGCACCAGCTCGTTGCATATGCCCCCCTGATTTACCAGCGAGTAAGCAAAGCTCATGCCTACCATTCCCGTGCCGATGAGCACGACTTTTCTTTTATCGGTGTTCATATTCTGACAACTCCTTTCGGTGATTTGATCTCAATCTTATTATACCAAATAAGCAGAGATATGTCAACCGAACAGCCCATTTATATATGTTAAAAATACGCATCATATAATGCCTGCCGAAAGCGCAACGTTCAGCCATACAAAACTGACTATAAAAGTGAGTATCGCTGAAAAGATCATATACGATATCTTTTCCTTTTTGCTCTCTAACGGTATGACAAAAAATATCACCGCCGCCGCAGCAGGCACCGAGCCGAGCAGTACAAACACCGCCTGACGGTCTGTCAGAGGTTTAAAGGGCTTTCCGCCGCAGCTTGCCGCCCAGCCCATAAAGGCATAGTTTATCAGCATAAACCATAACAGTATAAGCGCTTTCTTTTTGGTGAGACGTTTCATAGCACCACCCCGCTCAGTAAACAACGATACTTGAAGCAAACAGCCACGGCGTGGTGATCACCGCAAAATACAGCGCAAACTGTTTGCGCTCCTTTTCCTCATCAAATGTCTTTTTAAATGACACCCTGCTGTCAAACAGATAGATAAACACCGATGACAGCGCCATGCAAAGCATCACGCTCACCGCCGCTATGGGGTTTACCCAGGGATTATTCATTATAGCAGCCGATGCCTTGTGAAGGCCGAGCGCATCAAGCAAAAGGTCAAGCCCCACAAGCACCGCCCCGCCTATGATGTCTGAGAGCATACCGAAAGCCCATACCTTTAATATGCAGCTTTTCCATATCTGCTTTTTGCCGCTCTTCTTTTTTATCTTCAAAAGCAGCAAAAGCACTGCACTGTCGATAATATAATTTCCCGCAAGTGTTGGCAGCCACATGGCAGGGAAAGCCATCAGCAGCCATAGCGGCATTATTATATTGTATAAGCGAATCTGCTTTTTCATAAGCCGCTCTCCCTTTCAAACTCCGCCGCCGCAGCCATTACCCTTTCAAGCTCGAATGATGAGAAAACGTGTCTGTCATCATCTGTCAGCAGGCGGTAGTGGCGTGAGATGTAGTTTTGCTGAATGTGCCAGCCGTCGCCCTGCTCTGTTTCCTGCCACCATACACGCCCGCCCATAGTCTTCGGGTATTTGGGGGTGACTTTTTCAAAGGCGAGGGCTTTTAGCATATCCTGCATATCGCCGCCGAATGTGTTTTGCAGCACCGTGCTCTGCGAAAACAGCGAGCACAGCGCCGCCGCCCCGGTCCAGCCCAGCGAGCAGCGGCCTTTCTCGATGTTCACAAGTGTCTTTTTTGAAAGCCCCAGGCACCCCGCCATGCTTTCCTGCGTTAGTGCATATTCTGTTCTTACGAGCCTAAGCTGTTCGTCGGTCTTTTTTACAAATTCCTCTCTTGTCATAAAAACGCTCCCTTTCGTTACAAATTTCCTCTTTGGTGTAATTTTACACCATTTGAGTAAATTTGTCAAGAGGGGAAGCGAAAAAAATGTTTTTTGCGCTTGGAGGTTAGTTGTAACTTGCGGCAACCCGAATGGGGCGGAGGAGTTTGGATAAAGCACCAAATCCTCCTTTGTGCTTAATTGCCTATAAACGC
The DNA here is from genome assembly GCA_902787365.1 of uncultured Ruminococcus sp. Taxonomy (GTDB): domain Bacteria; phylum Bacillota; class Clostridia; order Oscillospirales; family Ruminococcaceae; genus NK3A76. The sequence goes on from CADAGC010000021.1 coordinate 23,064, forward strand.
TGTGTTTGTGTCGTCTTTTCAGTCAAAAGGGCGATTTGGCGGCGCTTTGTATTGACACCTTGCCCCCTTTGTGGTAGAATTAACCTTGTATTATTATCAATTGTTTTTACAAAAAGTATTATGAAAAAGGACTGAATTTTCTTGACGGAAGAAAGAAAGCATAAGTTCAAAGAGGGCTCGTTCTTAGAGCTGCTCAATTATAAAGACCTGCTCTATCAGCTTGTTGCAAGGGATATAAAGCTCAAATACCGCCGCAGTTTCTTAGGCTATGTGTGGAGCGTTTTAAACCCCCTGCTCATCATGATAATCATGTCGATAGTGTTCACTATGCTCTTTACCAAAAAGACCGAGCTGTTCCCGATATACCTTATGTGCGGCAGAACGGTGTTTGAGTTTATCAAGACCGCTACCGACAAGGCGCTCGGCGCTGTGACGGATAACGCATCGCTTTTGAAGAAGACCTACGTTTCAAAGTTTATGTTCCCCATGTCGAAGATAACTGCTTCAATGGTGGACTTTGTTTTCTCGTTAGGTGCGCTGGTGCTGCTGATAATCTACTACTCGTTCAAATACAGCCGCTCGCTTTTCTCTTTCTGGGATCTCGGTATAGTGATAGTCATAGTTGAAGCCTACATCTTCGCTATGGGGCTCGGCTTCCTGCTGGCGGCGCTCAATGTATTTTTCAGAGATATCAAGTATATCTACCACGCAATAACCACCATGTGGGTATACTGCTCGGCCATATTCTACAATATGGGCTCATTCTACGATAAGGGCGCAAAGCAGATAAAGGAGGGCACTACACCCTACGCCCTCTACCTTGCAAAGGCAATCGAGTACCTCAACCCCGCATACATCTACATAAAGCAGTTCCGTGCGTTCGTGTGGGTGCCTATCTGCGGCAGAAAGCTCGAAGCGTGGGCATTCGTTGACGCCAAGGACTTCATACTGGGCTTTGCCTATGCATTTTTGATGTTCACTATCGGCGTGGCAGTATTCAGAAAATCGCAGGATAAGTTTATTCTTTACATTTAAAAGGAAAATGATACATGAGCGAATATATTGTTGATGTAGACAAAGTTACCGTGCGCTTTAACAAGGCGTCGGAGAATATAGATAACCTAAAGGAATATTTCGTAAAGCTTGTAAAGCGTGAGCTGATGTTCAAGGAGTTCTTAGCGCTTAAGGACGTTGACCTTAAGATAAAGCCCGGCGAGGCGTGGGCGATAATAGGCACGAACGGCTCGGGCAAGAGTACGCTCTTAAAGGTCATAAGCCGCATACTCAAGCCCTATAAGGGCAGCGTGCAGGTAAACGGCACGGTGGCTTCTCTTATCGAGCTGGGCGCAGGTATCGACCCCAAGCTCACCGCAAGGGAGAATATCTACTTAAACGGCTGTATCTTGGGCTATTCCAAGAAATTCGTAGCCGAGCGCTTTGATGAGATAGTTGAGTTTTCGGAACTTGAAGACTTTCTTGATACGCCCGTTAAGAACTTCTCCTCGGGTATGAAATCAAGGCTCGGTTTCTCGGTAGCTACAATGGTAAAGCCCGATATACTCATAGTTGACGAGGTGCTCTCGGTAGGTGACGTGCTGTTTCGTAAGAAATGCATGAACAAGATGAACGAGATGCTTGCCGACGGAACGACGCTTCTGTTCGTTTCGCATAATATGGAGACCTGCAAGAATATGTGCGACCACGCACTCTGGCTCAACAAGGGCGAGGTGGTTATGAGCGGTGAGATAGAGCCTATCGCCAATGAATATATGACAACTATCGAAGAGCGCAAGGCCAAGGAAAAGGCCGCCAAGAAGAAAAAGCAGAAAGAGCTTGAAAAGAAAGCCAAGGAAATAGAGGAAAAGAAGAAAAAGAAAAAGGCCGAAGCCGAATAACGCATACAAAGAGGTGAACGGAAAATGAGCGACAACAGCAAGGAAATAAAATACCCGAAATACAGCGTGCTCATGTCCGTTTATGCAGGGGAAAAGGCCGAGTTTTTTGACAAGAGCATAAAGAGCATACTCACGCAGACCCTGCCCACCGATGACTTTGTGATAGTCACCGACGGCGAGCTGACAGATGAGCTTGACAGGGTGCTTGAAAAATACTGCACGGCATACCCCTTTATAAGAGTTATAAGAAGCAAAAAATGCGGCGTGGGGATGTGTGCAAACAAAGGCCTTGCCGCCTGCAGGCACGAATATATCGTAAAAATGGATTCCGACGACATCGCCCATAAGGACAGGTGCGAGCTTTCTATGAAGCTTTTTGCCAAGCACCCCGAGCTTGATATGGTGGGCGCATATATTGATGAGTTTGACAGCGACACGGGCGAGCACATAGCCTACAAAAAGACCCCCGTTACCAACGAGGAGATAAGGCAATACGCAAGGCGCCGAAACCCCTTTAACAACCAGACCCTCTGCTACCGCAGGAGCATGGCACAGCGCATAGGCGGCTATACCGATATTCCCAGGTGCGAGGACTATGAGTTTGTTATAAATATGCTCATGGCGGGTGCGATAGGGCGCAATATACCGAAAGTGCTTGTTGATTACAGAGTCAACGAGGGCAACTACAAGCGTCGCTCCAACTGGGTCAACACCAAGGCATTTTTCAGAGTGCGCTATTCCAACTGGCGCAAGGGCTACTCCCGCTTTTCCGATTTCTTAGTACCCTGCGCATTCCAACTTTTTATGTTCATCATGCCGTCAGGGCTTACGAGCGTGCTGTATAAGCGCTTTCTTAGGAATTCATAATATCAATGCATAGTGCACAATGCACAATGCACAATTGAGGTGCGCCCTTCGGGCGTATTTTATAAGCGGCTGCGCCGCTAATGAGTAATTGACAAAACAACACCCCGAGGAAATCAAATTCCTCGGGGTGATATTTGTTATACTTACCTGACGCTGTCGGTCAGCAACAAGGCGCCGCAGGCGCCTTAATTGTGCACTGTGCATTGATTACAAGCCTTTCGCCTCTTTCGCAGTAATGCCCTTGTCGCCGAGCTTTATGGCGTGGTCAAGACCTACGAACTTGCCGCTCTCCTGCCAGAGAACTTCCTTGACGAACTTGTATTTCTCCTCGTCCCAGGTCACAAAGTCATCAAGCACTAAGCCGCCCGTGTCGCCCGAATTGGCGTTGAAGCACCAGAATGTGTGGTTTAAGTGATTGTCCTTGATGAGCTTTCTCATGTAGGTCATCCAGGTGATGTTCGGCTCGGTCATAAAGCCGCCCCATTCGCCTATGAGCAGGGGAGCAGTCTTGTTTTCATAGATGTAGAACCAGTTGTCTTTCCAGCAGTCCTTCATAAGGCTGTTAAAGTCGTAGCTGCCCTCAAACCACGGCTGCTCGTATACTGTCGGGCCGTAATCGTGGGGCGAGTAAACCAGCTTGTCCTGATACTTGCCGAGGTCTACGGGGTAGTCCTTAACACCTCTTAAGTTGCCGCCCCACCAGTTGAAGTAGTAGTCTTTCTCGTCGGTGGATTTGTAGTCGCCGTTTTTCTTTATGTCCTTAGGATATATCTCCGTGCCCTCTACCATTATAAGCACGTTGGGGTTCTTTGCAAGCACCTTTGCGGCTGCCACCTCGGCGGTGTTCTTCCAGTTGTTTTTGTCCTTTGAGTCGTTCCAGATAGCGGCGCTGTCGCCCTCGTTGGGCTTGCCGTGCGGCTCGTTCTTAAGGTCGAATGCAACTATCGTGTCGTTCTTCTTGTATCTGTCAGCCATCCATTCAAGTGCGGCGTAGTATTCCTTTTCGCCCACCCTATCGGTGTACCAGAGGTTTGCGTTGTGCCCCGAAGCATCGGTGTTTGCCGAGTGAATGTCTATCATTACCTTAACGCCGTTATCCTCTGCAAGCTTAAGGAAATACTCGAAAATCTCCAGACTGTTCATCTGATTGAGCTCTTCGTTGTAGGCGTTGTTGTAGTTTGCCTGCGGGTATTCGCCTGCCGCCCATTGGTTGATAAGCTCTGCCGACATAGGAACTCTTATCAGGTTGAAGCCGTGGTCTGCTATTGCCTTTACCGAGGGTGCGAGCTGGCTGTTCCAAAGGCCGTCAAAGGTGTTCGTGCCCGTGTTGTAGCCAAACCAGTTGACGCCCGTGAGCCATACCTGCTTGCCGTCCTTGTCGAGTATCTTGTTGCCGTCTGTGTGCAGCCAGTCGTCGCCCTGAACGGCCTTTTTGTTTCTTGTCAGCAGTTCCTTGGTGCTCTTGGACGAGCCGCCGCTGTTGTTGTTATTGTTTCCGCCGTTATTGTTGTTGTTATTGTTGTTCTGTTGGTTTTGCTGATTCTGGTCAACCTTGCCTGCTGTCACCTTGCAGTCCTTGCCGTTCAGCTTGGCGCTCTTTATCTTAAGCCCCGATGTCGTGCCTATGTTGCAGCCTATCACCTGCGCACCGCCTGCGGGAATGTCGCCGTTGTAGTCGGCATTCGTTATGGTAAGGGTGCTGCCGCTTGCTTTCCAGGTGCCGTTCCAGCCCTCAACGCTCTTAAGGCCGTCTATTTCAAGTTCCAGCTTCCAGCCGCTTACGGGGGACGAGGTGTTGTTCTCGATCTTAAGCTCCATGCCGTTCATCTGCACGCCGCTGTTCTCCCAGCCGTTGCCCGAGCTGTAGACTACCGCATAGCCGTCGCTCTTCTTGTCGTCAGCCTTAGAAGAATCGTCCTTTGATGACTCCTCTTCCGATGAGCTGTCAGCTTCGCTGGAGTCGTCCTTTTCCGACGAGCTGTCGCTTTCCTTTTCGCTCGATGTATCGTCACCGCCTACGGGCAGGCCGCCTGCTTCCTCCTCCGAGGTGCTGTCGGTGCTGCCGCCCTCGCTCTCGCTTGATGAAGCCGATACAGACGAGCTTTCCTTTTCCGACGAGCTGTCATCTCCCTTTTTGCTGTGCATAAGCACTATGGCAGCCACTACCGCCACCACCAGCACGTCAAATGCGATAAACGCCGTCAGCAGGCGCTTTTTCTTAGTCTTGTCCATTCCCGATGAAGCTTGCTCCGCTGCGGGCTGCGCTTCGGGGGTTGCTTGCGTTTCGGGGGTGTTTTGCGTTACCTCCTCGGGGGTGTTCTTGTTTTCGTCACTCATAATTTCTTCCTCCGCTTATTATAATAAGTTCGACCCTTTGAGCTGCCTGAAGCTTTCATACTTCTTTTCATAAAGCTCTATGGTCTTGTCAAAATCCTTTAAATACTCGCCTTTTAAAATCCTTATAACATCACACGGCTCGGGGGCTTTCGGCTGCTTTGCGCCTTTCTTTGCATTACTCTCTATCAGCCTGTATGCGCCGTTTTTGCCTTTTAGCCCGCTGCATTTGCCGCTTTCTAATACTTTAAGCAGCTGCGTGACGCCCGTGCTATTCTCATAAGCGTCGGCTATGATGTCAAGGTCATAATAGCGCTTTTTGAGCTCGCTCAACTGCCTGCGCTGATCAATAAGCTTTTCTTCGTAAAGCACGGCGTAGGCGGTCTCAAAGCCTGTCTCTTTGTATAGCTTTTTATTGCGGCGGTGGCCTATGAATTCCTTTGCTATGCTCCACAGCAGCATCAAAAGAAAGAATCCTGCCATAACAAGTGCCGAATCGAGCATAACGTCCCTGAGCGTCGGCAGATGCCTAAATATCACCGTGCTGCCTATTGCCGTTATGCCTGCAAAGAGTATGTAATACCCCACGCACAGCCAGAATGAATTCATCTCACCGTCAGCTGAAAAGAAATCCATAAACTCGTGCAGGGCATACTCTATGTGAAATTTCGGGTGGATAAGCTCTTCACCGCCGTTTTTGAGGTAGACCATAACCGAATCAGTCTCTTTGTGAGCCTTTTCAAGCGCCTCTGCCGCAGAGAGGTAATCTATAAGATTTTTCGTTCTCATATCCATAGCCTGCACCTCTTTGCTTATTATAGCATATTTAAAGTATTTTAGCAAGTGATTTGACAAATAATTATCCGTTAAGCGTCAGACGGCTGAAAAAGTGCGGCTTTCTGCAGAATGATAACGTTTACAGACACTTTGCACAATAGCATATGTTAAAATTCTGATAGATTTGACTATATATTTTTTCGGCTCGGTATGGTATTATTGTAATTAACTAAGATGCTATTATATTTGACTTACAAGTTAGGAAGGTGAAAAATGATAAAAGAGATTGGCAGAGAAGATATCTCACAATGTGTTAGTATAATAAAAGAAAGCTTTATGACTGTTGCCGATGACTTTGGCTTTACTGCCCGGAATGCGCCGAGGTTTACGGCTTTTGCGATGTCAGATGAAAGGCTTTATTATCAACTGGATAATGAACACAGGTTAATGGTCGCATACTATCTTGATGACGGGGCAATAGTAGGGTATTATTCGTTGCTGTTGCAGGAAGATAAACAATGTGAGCTTAATAATCTGAGCGTTCTTCCGAAATACAGACATAACGGGATCGGCGCAGCTTTACTGAATGACGCTTTTATTCGGGCGAGAAATACGGGCTGTGTTAAGATGAATATAGGAATCGTGGAAGAAAACGCAATACTGCGTAAATGGTATGAAGATAACGGCTTTTCTCATGTCGGAACAAGAAAATTTGACTTTTTCCCATTCACCTGCGGATATATGGAAAAGAAACTATAATAACGAAAGGAATGACTTACAATGTATACCCCCAACGACCACAGATACGACAAAATGACCTACAACCACATAGGAAAGAGCGGGCTGAGAGTCTCCGCCATATCATTAGGGCTATGGCAGAATTTCGGCTTCGGCTCATCATTCACAAACGCCGAGGAGATGTGCCACACCGCCTTTGACCTGGGCATCACCCACTTTGACCTTGCAAACAACTACGGCCACCCCTATAACGGCTCGGCTGAGGAGAATTTCGGCAAGATTCTTGACAGGGGAATGAGAGCCTACCGTGATGAGCTTTGCATATCCACCAAGGCGGGCTATGATATGTGGCCGGGCGTTTACGGCGACAAGAACGGCTGCCGCAAGTACCTCATATCCTCACTCGACCAGAGCTTGAAGCGTATGAAGCTCGATTACGTCGATATATTCTACCACCATGTTTTTGACCCGAACACGCCCCTTGAAGAAACAGCATTAGCCCTCGACCATATCGTTAAGCAGGGCAAGGCGCTTTATGTGGGCATTTCAAACTATAACAAGGCACAGACCGAGGAGATAATGGGCATATTTAAGGAGCTGAGAACCCCCTTTATCGTAAACCAGCCCTCATTCTCAATGCTCAACCGCTGGGTCGAGCGTGACGGGCTTGATGAGTTCTGTGTGGATAATGGCATAGGCCTTGCTGTGTTCTCACCGCTTTATCAGGGCTTTCTGACCGACAGATACTTAAAGGGCATTCCCGAGGATTCACGTATCGGCAGGGGCGCTACATGGATAAAGGGCGAGCTTGATGATAAGATGGTAGCAAAGCTTAATGCCCTCAATGACCTCGCACAGAGGAGAGGGCAGAAGCTCTCGCAGCTTGCTATTGCTTGGCTTTTAAATAACAAGGCAGTCGCTACCGTTCTGGTGGGCGCAAGCAGGCCGCAGCAGATAATCGACAACGTGGGCGCTATAGAAAACCTCACCCTCTCGCAGGAAGAGCTTGACGAGTGCGAGCGCATTCTCGCTATGTAAGGAGAAAAGCTATGAAAAAAAGACGGATATTCCCGCTTGTGCTGGCGCTTGTGATGACCCTTTGCGCCTGCTCGTCAAACAGCAGTTCCTCGCAGAGCGACAGCGGCACGCAGGAGAGCGAAACTGCGGTGGATAATAAGTTTATCCCCGAAAAGGTGGATATGCTGAATGTAAAGCAGGGGCAGGAGATAAACCCCGAGCCTGCGACCTTTGAGAGCCTTAAGGCCGATAAGGAGGCTGTCAAGAAATTCGAGGAGGAAAAGGCGAAAAAGCACACCATTCCCTCGATACACATAGTCACAAACCCCGATGACGAGGTGGTTTCGATAGACGAATACACCTCCTGCGTGGTGGATACATTCAACTGCGACGAGAGCGTAAAGCTTGACGGCGTGTCGGCAGGGGTCAAGGTAAGGGGCAATTCCAGCGCCTTTTACGGCGATGTGGCGCAGATAAGGCGCAACCAGGTGCCCTACCGCATAAAGTTTGATGAAAAGACCAATATGCTGGGCTTGCACGGCGGCAACGAAGCCAAAAGCTGGGTGCTCTTAAAGGCCGACTGGGACTTGATAAGAAACGACATAGCTTTCCGCTTCGGCAGGGCGCTGATAGGCGACCACACCTTTGCGACCGATTCGCAGATAGTCTATGTTTACCTCAACAACGAATTCAAGGGCATATACACCCTCTGCGAGCAATGTCAGGTGGGCAAGAACAGAGTAAACGTCACACAGCCCGAGGAAAACTACACGGGCAACGACATAGGCTATTACTTAGAGCTTGACAACTACGCCACCTCGGAGGATGACAACATCTACATAACTCTTGACTACGGCGAATATGAGGTGACGGACATCGAGGGTGAAACAAGAAAGTTCGTGCCTGCCGAGTATTCGGTCAAGAATGATGTTTACACCAAGCAGCAGGTGGAGTTTATCGAAAAGTATATGCGTGGCGTGTTCGAGATAGTTTACCGTGCCTGCGAAAAGGGCGAGTATTACACCTTTGACGACAGCTTTGAGCTTGTCAAGGCCGATTACGACAACGCCAAAGACACCGTTGAAGCCGTTATGGACATAGAGAGCGTTGTGGATATGTATCTGCTCTATGAGATAGTTCACGACTATGACTGCGGCGAGGGCAGCTTCTTTATGTGCGTTGATTTCTCAAAGGGCAGCGCCGTGCAGAAGCTTACATTTACTTCTCCGTGGGATTTCAACTGGGCATACAACGACAGCACCAAGCGCTACTGGGCGGGGGCATTCTGCGACAAGAATTTCGTCAAGAGCAAGGGCGACAGAACAAACCCCTGGTTCGTGCTGCTGATAAAGCAGGACTGGTTCAGGCAGCTTGCATCTGACAAATGGACTGCTATGGTAAACGGCGGCGAGATAGAGCGGTGCCTTACCGAGGAAAAAGCCTACCTCGAACAGTACAAAGACGACCTCAACCGTGACGGCGGCGTTGACTGCGCCTATGACCTCTTCAAATGGATAGAAGCAAGGCTTAAATGGATGGACGGGGAATTCCTCAAGAATGCATAATTAAGGTGTGCGGCTGCGGCGCACGAATACTCAAATTAAATCCCGAGGCGAAAAAGCTTCGGGATTTTGCTGCTTTTTGGGGCTGTGAGCAGCCTGATTGCCCGAATGGGCATAAGTCGGCGAAAGCCGACTCCACAATTATGCATTATGAATTATGCATTTTGCATTGAAAATAATCCATAATTTTGTATATTTACCGTTGACAATTTAAAGGTTTTGTAGTATAATACTATCGGGTATCTTTATTTTGAACGGCGGTGAGGTAATGGTAGAAAAGAGCATTCTCTATATCGGCAACAATAAGATGAACCAGTTCGTCTTGAAGCAGGCTATCGGAAAGGACTATAACCTTATAATGATAGGCAGCTATATGGAGGCTGTCAGCAAGACCTCTGCGCTCATAGGCAGGGTAAGCGCCGTTATCTGCTGTGACGAGCAGTTCTCAAACGAGATGCGTGTTTACGGCGATGATTTCGTTACAAAGAAATATTCCGAGACTGTTCCGCTTATCGCTATGGTGCCCAGAGAGATAGTTGAGGATAATGCATCGGCTATCTACCTTGCAGGCTATAACGAGATAATAGAGCAGCCCTATGACCCCACCTACCTGCGCACCAAGATGAAAGCTATAACCGATATCTACGCCAAGGCCGCAAACGGCGGCGGTGATGATAACGAGGAGCTTGAAAAGCGCACCAAGATGCTTATAAACGTCCTCTCGAACTGCTTTACGCTGATACAGTTCGAGTCGGCAGACCATATAATACGAAGCAAGGAACTGACCCATATCATTGCTGAAACATTTGCCGATATGTTCCCCGAATACGGCATAAGCGAGCGGGACGCCAAGTATATAGGCGATGCTGCGGCGCTGCACGATATAGGCAAGGCTCTCATTCCGCCGTCGATACTCTTCAAGGCGGGCAAGCTGACAGATGATGAGTTCCTTACCATGAAGCAGCACACCGTCAAGGGCGTCGAGCTGCTCGCACGCTTCGGGCTTGACAAGTCGCATAAGTTCTTTGAGTATGCCTTTGAGATAGCCAAGTATCACCACGAGCGCTGGGACGGCAAGGGCTACCCCGACCATCTTGAGGGCGACCAGATACCAATCTCGGCACAGATATACTCGATAATCGATGTTTACAATGCCCTTATCGCTGAGCGTGTGTATAAGTCGGCAATACCCTACGACCAGGCGCTGTCTATGATAAGAGAGGGCAAGACGGGTCTTTTCCCGCCGAAGGTGCTTGAAGCCTTCAACAAGTGTGAGCCGAAAATGCGTGAATATCTCGAGCGCTCGCTGAATATGAAGATAGACGCTTCGGGCGTTGTGGCAACATCGTGACATTTTTATACAGGCATCGTCTGCGGACGGTGCCTTTTTTCGTGGGGTGAGGGGGGCGAAAGTATAATTTTTTGCTGAAAATCGCCGTGAAAATTTGTCTAAAACGCCAAATCTATAACATATTTTTGCAGTATTTTTAATAAATTTCTGTAAGTGACTTGATTTTTGTACCGTTATGTAGTATAATTAACTTGGTATAATATGAATAATAAGCTAACTGTCGAATGACGAGTTGATTAAACTACTTAACAAAATTCATAAAGGAGGAAAAAGGCTATGCTGTTTGATTCTATTGATTTCAAAGCTATGGAATCGAGCCTGAATATGCTTAACGTAAAGCAGCAGGTAATAACAAACAATCTGGCGAATATAGATACTCCTCACTACAAGACGCAGGAGGTCAGCTTCCGTGACCTGCTCGACCGTGAGTATGAGAGCGCAAAGCAAGGCGGCAGCTATGCTTTTGAAACTTCTATACTCCAGACGGAGGATACATATTTCACCACCGACGGCAACAACGTTGACGCCGACAAGGAGTCGCTCGAACTTTACTCGACCTATCTCCAGCAGTCATATATCATTCAGAAGATGAATATGACGATAAGCAACTACCAGTACGTTATGACAAACGCAAACTTCAGATAAGGAGGGGTGACAGGTGGCATTTTTAAATTCTCTGAACATCACAGGCTCGGCACTTACCGCCGAGAGGTATAAAACAGACGTTATCTTGCAAAACATCGCAAACCAGAACGTGGCCGCTTCTTCACCCGAGGACGCTTATCAGCGCAAGCAGGTGGTGTTCCGTGAAAGGCCTATGACCTTTGATGAGCGCATAATGAAAGTCTACGGCGGCGGCGTGAGAGTCACCGAGACTGTAGAGCTGGGCGAGGACGTAAACCCTGTTTATGACCCCGACAACCCGCTTGCCGACGAGGACGGCTACATCTATATGCCCAACGTCAACAACGCCGAGGAGCAGATAGACCTGCTCGAGGCAACACGTGCCTATGAAGCCAACCTTACAGCACTTTCTGTGGTAAAGGCTATGGCGGCTAAGGGGCTTGAGATAGGCAAGGGCTGATAGAAGCCGGAAGCTTTTGACCGAAAGGGTGGCACTATAATGATTGAGATAGATTTTATGACAGCGCTGTTTTTAGGTATAAATACATTAGTTATCACGGGCGTGGGCTATCTGCTGCACTTGCTTGTGAAACGTCTTAGAAAAGGAGCGAAATGATATGCCGGTAGCTTTAATAACTCCGCTTGAGCCGATGAAGGCCTTAGAGCCTGTGGCAGAGCGTGCGGGAAACCTTATAAAGACAGATAAATCGGGGCAGAGCTTTGAGCAGAGGCTCGAGAATGCTCTTAACAACGTAAGAGAGCTTGAAGAAGCTTCAAACAAGGCTTCCTATGACCTTGCGGTGGGCAAGACCGACGACACCACGGGTGTTATGCTTGCTGCCACAAAGGCACAGATAGCTATTCAGATGACTACCCAGATAACCACAAGGGCAGTCAACACCTACAGAGAGATAATGCAGATGAACATATAAGGGGCATATGACCTCTTACTAATCAGTAGAACATATCGGGAGTAATCAGTTATATGGGTGAGAAACTAAAGTCCTTCGGGGCCCGTGTCAAGGAATGGTGGGGCGGGCTCTCAACAGCGATAAGGCGGCTTATTCTTATCAGCCTTGTAATAATAGTGGGTGCGGCGATAGGGCTTACTATATTCCTTAATTCCCGCACGGCGGGCTATGTCACCCTCTTCCCGAATATGTCGGCTGAGGAGACGGCAGAGGTCTACCAGTACCTGCAAAGCGAGAACGTCGAGGTCATAATCAGCAGCGACGGTCAGCTTATGGTAAAGGAGGAGCAATGGGATCAGCTCGTATATGAGCTTGCAGCCAAGGGCTACCCCCAGTCAGCGCCCTCTTACTCTACATATATCGACAATCTGAGTATGACAATGACCGACTCGGAGAAGAAAAAGCTTATAATCATGGAGCTTCAGGACAGGCTCCAGACTACGATAAACCGCATAGACGGCGTAAAGACCTCGGTGGTGACTATATCCTACCCCGAAAGCTCGAACTATGCGTGGCAGCAGAACACCGAAAAGGCCAAGGCAAGCGTTACCCTTACACTTAAGGGCAACACGCAGTTCACCTCGCAGAACGTGCAGGCGATAAAGAACCTTGTGGCATATTCGGCGCAGCAGATGAGCCCTGATGACGTTACCGTAATAGATACGAGAACGGGCAAGGAGCTTGGCGGCTCGGCAGGCTCGGCCGATGAGTACGAGATAGGCTCTCGTGAAAATTACGAGAGGATAGTTATGAACCGCATTGAAGAGCGTGTCATAGAGATACTCTCAAACCCTTACGGCCAGGGTAATGTGGCGGCGGCAGCAGCAGTTTCCGTCAACTATGACAAGATAACCGAGGAGATGAAGAAATACTTCGAGGAGAACGGCAACATAGTTGACTGGGAGAAGATAACCTACACGGGCGACCGTGACGGCGACAACGCTCCCGGCGGTGTTACGGGCGAGGAGGATAACACGGACGTTCCCTCATACCCCAACGAGGACGAGGAAGCCATAAGGAACGACCCCGACTACTACGAGCACGAGATAGACAACGCCGTAAGCTACGTTCTTACACAGACGGAAAAAGCCCCCGGCGTTATTGAGGACGCAAGCGTGTCCATAACCTTAAAGACCAAGACGCCCCTTACCGATGCTGACAGAGACAGGATAGTGGCACTTGTAAAGAACGCCACAAGGATTTATGACCTTAACAAGATAACCGTATTTGACTGGCGTGGCACCGATGAAAAGGAAGAAGACGAGGACGAGGTGGTAACACCTCTTACCAAGAACAAGCTCTTCTGGGCATTGGTGATACTGGGCGGAATACTGCTTTTGGCGATAATCATAATTCTTATAGTTACAGCAAAGAGCAAAAAGAAGATAAAAGAGATAGACAAGAAGAACAAACAGCAGCTCAACCAGCTTGAAGAGGAGCTGGAGGACACACGGCGGCGCTCGCTCATTGAGCAGGCAAATGAAAACAACAAGCTGCAAAAGCAGACCGCCGAGGAGGTCAAGAAGTTTGCAGTTACCAACCCCGAGCTGACGGCAGCTATCATACGCTCGATGATAAATGAGCAGGAGATAAGCGAGCAGCAGGGCGAGGAGGAAGAAGAAAACAGCGGCGGAGGAGATGAAGGCTGATGGCAGCTAAAAGAGAAAAGGCATCCCGTGCAAAGGGCAAAGCGCAGGAGGCTGCCGCAGAGGAGGCCGCCGCAGCCGAAAAGCGTGAGGAGAAGGTTGCCGGCTTTCACCTAAGCTCTGTGGCGACTATGAACAAGCGCACAAAGGCCGCAGCCGTTCTTATCGCTCTGGGCACATCGCCCGCTTCCGAGGTGGTGAAGTATCTTCACGAGAACGAGGTAGAGACACTTTCTGCCGAGATATCGCAGATAAAGAGCCTTACTGCCGAGGAAAAGGAAGATATCATCAACGAATTCTACGAGATGTGCATAGCCCAGAAGGCTATAACCGAGGGCGGCGCTGAGTATGCTAAAAGCGTGCTTGACAAGGCATTCGGCGAGAAAAAGGCCGAGGAGCTTATTTTCAGAGCCACAAACAAGCTCGACAGCGCACCTTTCGCATTCATAAATGATGTTGACAACCGAAATCTTCTGATGACCCTCCAGCACGAGCACCCGCAGACGATAGCCGTAGTGCTCTCTCACGTGACGAGCGACAAGGCATCAAAGATAATATCGGAATTCCCCAGGGAAAAGCAGATAGAGATAATCGAGCGCATATCCAACCTCGATACGCCCAACCCCGATGTGGTAATGATAGTTGAGAGAATGCTCAAAAAGAAATTCTCGGGCAGCTACACCACATCATCTACGGCAAACGAGCACGGCGGCGTTCAGTATATCGCAGAGATAATGAACAGGATAGACAAGGATTCGCAGAAGGCCGTTTTCGAGAGCATGGAGGTAACAAACCCCGAGCTTGTCGGCCGGATAAAGAAGCTTATGTTTGTTTTCGGCGATATCATAAACCTAAACGATATGGAGATACAGGCCTTTATAAGAGAGGCCGACACCAAAGACCTTACCGTGTCGCTCAAGGCGGCTTCGCCCGAGCTTCAGGATAGGATATTTGGCAATATGTCCTCACGTCAGAAGGAAATGATACAGTCGGATATGCAGTATCTTCACAATCTGCGTATGCGTGATGTCGAGGCTGCACAGCAGAGGATAATAGACGTTATCAGAGGTCTTGAAGAAAGCGGCGACATCGTGCTCTTCAAGGGCGGCGATGATGAGATAATAGCATAAAGGGTGAAAAATATTGCTAAATGTTATAAACCCCGCAAATGTTACAGAAAACGCAAGGGCGGTAGAGATACCCGATGCGGTCATAGTAAAAAAACCTAAACCTAAGAACGATGTTTCTCTTGAAAAAGCGGGCATTGATACCGATAAATTTGATGAGGGGACACGTCGGGCGTTAAAGGAATATTTCCTTGAAAAATATAACGAACTCGTCAGGGACGCCAAGGCCGAATCTGCAAGGATAGAGGAGGAGTGCAAGGCGAGGGTGGAAGCTTCGCTCAAAGAGTCGAGGGAGCTTACCGAAAACGCCAAGGCGCAGGCCGCAAAGATAGTTGAGGACGCTATGGCCGAGGGCGAAAAGCTCAAGGAGCAGGCGAAGATAGACGGCTTTGAAGAGGGCAAGCGCATAAAGGCGCAGGAGACCGAAGAGTTTTTCAAGGCTATGGCCAAGCAGATAGATGAAATAAAGACAGCCCAGCAGCAGGCCTTTGATGAGTATGCAGAGCAGCTTAAGTTCTTTGCCGTTGATGTGGCGGAGGACGTGGTGAAGAGAAAGGTCGAATCTGATGACCTGTATCTTGAAAACTTAGTTAAGCGTGCGCTTCTGGGCTTTAAGGACGCTGATTATATATCCGTGACTATGAGCGAGAACCTCTCGATGCTTGCCAAAAAGCTTAAGGAGGACAGGCATTCGGCAGGTTTGCAGAATGCAGAGTTCAAGACCAACCTGCCCGAGGGCGGCAGCATCATCTTAGAGGTCAAGGAGCAGGTGATAGACGCATCGCTCCCCGTTCAGTTTGATAATATAAGAGAATACCTCAAAAATATAGACGAGGCCGAAGAGGACGATGAACAGTTCATTTGAAAAGATAATTAACCTCAGGCGTGAGATGCGCCATATGAATTTCTATACAAGACTCGGCAAGGTCGAGCAGATAGTCGGCATGATAATAGAAGTCTCGGGGCTGCTTGCAAGCATCGGCGATGTTTGCGAGATAAGGATACCCGGCAAGGCATCTGTCTTAAGCGAGGTCGTGGGCTTTCACGACGGCATAACGCAGATAATGCCCTATGATGAGACCGACGGTATCGGCTACGGCAACACCGTGTATAACACAGGCAAAAAGCTGAGAGTGACTATGGGTGATGCCCTCATCGGCAGAACAGTCGATGCGCTTGGCAGGCCGATAGACGGTCTTGGTGAGATAAAAGACGGCATACTCTACCCGATAAGCGGCAAGGTGGCAAACCCCATGCGCCGCCCAGAGATAAGAGAGCCGATAACCCTCGGCGTTAAGGCCATAGACGGCATGATAACGCTTGGCAAGGGGCAGAGAATAGGCATATTCGCAGGCTCGGGCGTCGGCAAATCGACGCTTATGGGCATGATAGCAAGAAACGTCACCGCAGACGTCAACGTGCTCGCACTTGTGGGTGAGCGTGGCAGAGAGCTTATGGAGTTTCTTAAAAAGGACTTGGGCCCTGAGGGCTTGAAGCGCTCGGTAGTCGTGGTGGCAACATCTGACAACTCTGCGATGCTTAGAAACAAATGCGCCATGACCGCAACGGCCATAGCCGAGTATTTCAAGAACCAGGGCAAGGACGTTCTGCTGATGATGGATTCGCTGACACGTTTCTGCATGGCACAGCGTGAGATAGGCCTTTCAACAGGCGAGCCGCCGGTCGCAAGAGGCTATCCGCCGTCGATATATGCATCGCTGCCAAAGCTTTTGGAGCGCTGCGGCAACTTTGAAAACGGCTCTATCACGGGCATATACACAGTACTTGTTGAAGGTGATGACACCAACGAGCCTGTTGCCGACACGGTAAGAGGTATCATAGACGGCCACATAATGCTTTCACGTAAGATAGCGATGACCAACCACTACCCCGCTATAGACGTGCTGGCGAGCCTTTCAAGACTTATGAGCTCTATAGCCACCCCCGAGCAGAAGGAGTGCGCAGGGCAGATAAGAAACATGATGAGCATATACAACGACAATATGGATCTTATATCCATAGGTGCATACAAGGCAGGCTCTAACCCCGAGCTTGACAAGGCGATAAAGAAGATAGACGCCATAAACGCTTTCCTTATGCAGAAGGTTGACGAAAAGTTCTCGTTTGAGGACACGGTCGCTGAGATGAAGAGGATAGTCAAAGGGTAGGAGGTAACACTCTACAACCACCGGCTGTCGCCTTTGTGTGCCATATGCTTGCATATTTTCCGCCATAGCACCCAATTATGCCTTGTCTTACGCAAGTAAAACTTCGGCAAAAATGGGCGCTCTGACGAAAAATCTGACGGCGCATCTGACACACAATGGTTGTAAAGTGTCACCTCAAAGTGTAAAAAGCATAGAGAAGATGGTTATAAATGAAGAAATTTGAGTTTTCTCTGGGCAGGATAAGGGATTACAAGAATATCCTGCTTGACAGGGAGAAAAACGTGCTGGTAGGGCTGATGATGGAGAAAAACAACATCACCGACCGCATTGAGGAGCTTGACAGAGAATTTGAGCGTGTAAACAACGAGATGCACGAAGAGATGCGCTCGGGGCTCAATGTTACCAAGATAAGGCTCTACGAAGCACAGAAAAACGGTATGCGTGAGGAGCAGAGGCTCTTGGGCGACAGGCTGGATTTCCTACAGGTGTCGATAGACAAGCAGCAGGAGAGAGTCAGCTCGCTTAAAATGGACGTTTCGGGCTATGACAACTTAGAAGCCAAGAAGCGTGAGGAATGGGGCAAGGAATTTGCCAAGGAGCAGGATCTTGTAATAAGCGAATTCGTTTCGCAGAAGTATACAAGAGAGCACAAGATAACCTGATACCAAATGCGCAATGCATTTGATATAAATACTCTAAAAACGGGGAGGTGAATGAATGGACAGCAGCAATATGAACATTGTGACGACAGGTGATGCGGGCAAGATAAAGCACGCAAGACCAAGAGCAAGGGTCGAGGGCGACAACGTTCAGAATGTTGATTTTCTCGACATAGTGAACAGACTTTCGGCAGCAGAGCAGTCGCAGGTGAGTGGTAAGACAGCAAAGATAAAGCAGACAGGGTTGACGCAGGAAGCCGCAGGCGCACAGGGGCTTTCAGGTTTAAGTGAGGTCGAAAGCGCACAGACCGACGAAAAGGTGCTGGGTGAGCTTGATGAGATAATCAGCGAATACGGTGCCGAAAACCTTAATGCGGATATACTTATGGAGCTTATGTCGATGTATACCACCGACACCTCGGTGCAGACGCTCGTAAGCTCTGATGACCCCTTGCAGACAGTTCAGAGCAGCCTTTACAGCGCAGTTCTTGACCAGACCCCCATACTGAGTACGGGCGGCGAGATGATAGACGAGATAGCAGACGGCTATTTTGACGACCTGCTGAGCGTTATGAGCTCATCAAAGGCGGTAAGCCACCTGCTTGAAGCTTTAAGCACGGTGCAGGACGCAGACGAGTTTGAGAAAGCCTTGCAGACGATATCGAGCATAACGGTAACGAGCGAGGTAAACGAGGTTGACAGAACTGTAAATGCACTGAGCGAGCAGCTCAACCTGTCAAAGGCAGTAAGAAGCGCAAAGGCGAGCATAGAAAGCGGCGAGATGCCGGTGCAGACGTTTGCACAGACCGATGAAGCACCCATTATCGGCAACGGCGTTTTAACGCAGACTAACGCACAGCCCACGCAGCAGACACAGCCCACACAGAATGCAACACCGCAGCCGGTACAGCCTGCAAATATAGTGCAGGAGGTAAGTCCGGAAAATGTGGTGAACACAGCACCCGTGCAGACAGCACAGCCCGAGCTGGCAACACAGCAGACAACGCAGACGGCACAGCAGACGGCACAGATGGCACAGCAGACGGCACAGCCGGAGCGAGCGGCAGAAGAAGGGTTCGCACAGCCCTTGTTCACGCAGCAGACGGCACAGCAGCCGCAGCCGATACCGCAGGCACAAGCACCCACGCAGGCGGCAGATACGGCAGTACAGCAGCCCGAAGGAGTAATGCTCACGGCGGCACCCGAGCAGCCCACGCAGGCACAGCACCCAATGCCCGCAGCAGCAGACAGGTCAGCCGACACGCAGCAGACAGCGCAGCCGCAGAGCTTTGAAGCAGCAATGCCGCAAAGCGATGTAAGCGAGCAGGGGTACGCACAGCCCCTTGACACAACGCAGACACCTAAGGCAGCTGACACACAGCAGGCAGCAGACGCACAGCAGACACAGCAGCCCGCAAATACCGAAAGTAATGCACCCATACAGACGGTAAGAACGCAGGGCAGAGCACAGGTCGCAGACACCAAGGCACCCGAAAGGGCAGCTCCCGCAAGGAACACACAGCAGACACAGGCAGCACAGCCTACTGACAATGCACCCGACAGTACGGCAGCGCAGGCTATGGGCTTTGTGGACTATAACAGGGGCATAACACCCAAAGAAGTGATGACGCAGGGCGCACCCGAGGAGAGGGCGGTATTCAACCAGACACTCGACCTGTTATCAAGGGCGATAACCGAGGAGAGGCAGCTCTACACAGCAAGGCTTCACCCCGAGGGCTTAGGCGAGGTCATCATCAGAATGGAAAAATCAAGCGCAGGCGTGGTATTTGATATTTTGGCGACAAACGAGCGCACAGCACAGCTCATCAACCAGAAACTCGCACAGCTTCAGACGGGCATGAGTGAATACGAAGCCAAGATAAACCCCGCAGTAGTTACGTCTTCAAGCAACGCAGAGAGTATGTCAGGCTTTACGTTTGACGACTTTACAGGCGGATTCGGCGGCAGAGGAGAAAATGCCTACAGCGGCAACAGGCAGCGTGCAGGCACAAGATACAACGAAGCGGGCGAGGACGAGCGTGAGGCTAAGACCACAGGCTACAGAACTACAGATGTGCTTAACAGAACAATTTAAGAAAAGGAGGAAAAGCTATGGCAATAGACAACGTAAATTCCGGCTATACAGCGTCGAGAAATTACACAGACCTTATGAACGGTACAGCCAAGACCACCAGCGCAGAGAGGCTTTACAACAATGTCAAGTTCTCTGACGGCAAAGAGGATCAGGTAGAAGTTCAGGATTTTCTCAACCTTATGGTGACACAGCTTACCAATCAGGATTTTATGAACCCTGTTGACGATACCCAGTATCTTTCACAGCTGGCACAGTTCTCATCTATGAGCGCTATGCAGGAGCTTGCATCATTCTCAAAGCAGAGCTTTGCTATGAGCTATCTCGGCAAGGAAGTAACGGCTTCCGTTTTCAATATAGGCGGTGAGGTAGAAACCACCACAGGCAAGGTAACGAGCGTTTCCCTGGTGGGCGATGACTACAAGTTCACAGTAAACGGCAAGGAATTCTCGATGAAGGACATAAAGAGCGTTTCCGACACAGCAGCACCCGCTGAGCAGGAAAACACAATAAAGACAGAGGCGGCAGCCGACACGCAGAATACATAAAACGTTGGTGAGCATGAGCGGTAACTATCCATTCATCAAAGGGAAAGGAGTCGTGGATCATGGATATTAATATGCTAAGGCTCACGGCGCCGATAACTACGGGTATTCCGCAGACAAGTACAGCAAGCGTTAACGACAGCATAGCGACAGCGAACTTTGACCAGGTGCTCAAAAGCCAGTTACAGTCCAGCGGGCTGAATTTCTCAAAGCACGCAGTCAACCGTGTGGTCGAGCGAAACATCAATGTTTCGGACGACAATATGGAAAGGCTCAATGCAGGCGTTGAGATAGCCAGGGAAAAGGGGCTTGACGACACGCTGATACTTGTAGACAGTTCGGCGTACATAGTAAGCGTGAAAAACAACACGGTAATAACCACAGTTTCAAATGAGGAACTTGTGGGCAACTGCTTTACAAACATCGAAGGAACGGTTATAGTATAAGGGCCGGACCTGTTAAGGAGGTCTTTGGTGCGTGCGGAATGACAGAGGGCGCACCCGATAAAACCGTTTCGTAAACTAAAATAAATCTAACGAACGGAGGATACATTTATGATAAGAAGTTTATATTCAGGCGTTGCAGGTATGACTACCCAGCAGACAAAAATGGACGTTATAGGTAACAATATTTCAAACGTATCGACCTACGGCTTTAAGGCAAGCCGTGTTACATTCAGAGATGTTTATTATCAGACATCAAGAGCAGCAACAGAGTCAACAGCAGCCAAGGGCGGTACTAACGCCGTTCAGATAGGCTACGGCGCTAAGATAGGCTCGACTGACGTTAACCAGTCAACATCAGTTATGGCAACAACAGGCCTTGCGCTTGACGCTGCTATCACAGGCGACGGCTACTTCCAGGTAATGGACGGCGACGGCAACATATTCTACACCAAGGCAGGTATGCTCGACGTTGACGCTGAGGGCAACCTCGTTGATATCAACGGTAACTTCGTGCTCGGCGTTTCGGGCAACAATATGAACCAGGGCGCTTCCTCACAGAGGATAAGGATCTCTCTTCCTTACGAGAACCCCTCTGTTTCATCAGCAAGCGACACTATAAACGGCATCAACATCAAGGTAAGCTCCAGCGCTGAGAACGCAAACGGCAACCTTTCATTCAACTTCGTTTCAAGCTCCAACATCCCGATAGGCCAGAAGGCTGAGGCTGTTGTATCTTCAAACGCTATCACCATAACTCTCAACTCCAATGAGGAGTTTGCATCGCTCAATGATCTTGAAAATGCTGTAAATGATGCTATCACAGCAGCAAACGGCGGTGTTCCTCACCCCGCAGGCAATTTCAGGATAGACGTTGACTCGGCAGCAGTATTCACTAACCCCCTCACGGGCGACCAGATAGTAGGCTCGAACTTCGGTGTAAAGTCAGGTTCTGTGCCGCTGCCCGCAACTATGGGCAAGGCCTTCTCTGTAAAGAGCGTAGGTGACGGCTTCAGCAATGACCAGCCTATGGATTTCACTATCACAGTAAATGATGCGGCAGGCACTTGCACTATCACATCGGGCAATTACAGCGCAACAATAAACAAGAGCCAGATGGAGACTTCCGGTTCGGTAGTTATGAGAAATCAGGCGGCAGGCGCTGATGAAGACGATAACTTCGTACTCACATTCCCTAACTGGAGCAATATAAGCACCTATGCAGGCAATCACACCGGCACAGAGAATGCTATCCCCTCAAAGCCCGCAGAGAACCTGGGCCTCGGCTCGACTTCATTTGCGCTTAAGGGCGGTACATCGGGCGGCGCTCAGACATTTGCCGACCTGACAGGCGTGGCTATAGGCTACAACGGCATTCTCTACGGCACACACCCCTCACTGGGCACTATAGAGCTTGGCAGAATCGACCTTGCAACATTCGACAACCCCGCAGGTCTTTCGCAGATAGGCTCTACATACTTCCAGAGAACAGTTAACTCGGGTGAGCCTCACCTGTGCATACCCGGCGAGGACGGCTCGGGCCAGATCCTTCTTTATACCTCTCCGGACTTAAGGCACTGGACACTGCTGTCCAGGCTTGCAAGAAGTGAAGGGCGGCTCGGCGGCATGTGGGAGTGCCCGGATTTCTTCCCGCTGGACGGAAAGCACGTGCTCATCACCTCCCTTATGGATTTGAAGCCGACGGGCAGGGAGTTCCGCGGGGGCAGCGCACCGGCATGCTTCATCGGAAGCTTCGACAGGGAGACGGGTGCCTTCGATTATTCGGAGAGTGATGTCCGCGCAGTCGACTACGGCTTCGATTTTTACGCGCCGCAGAGCATGGAGACGCCCGATGGCAGGCGGGTGATGACTGCCTGGATGTACAGCTGGGACAGCTCCCTTCTCGTGCCCGGGGCGGAGTGGGCCGGACAGATGACCGTGCCGAGAGAGCTCTTCCTTAAGGACGGAAGGCTCTGCCAGAGGCCGGTTCGCGAGCTTGAGAATTACCGGGGAGAGAAGGCTTCCGCGGAGGCAGAGCTAACCAGGGAGTTCAGGGAGCTCCCGGGAATCCGCGGACGGATCGCGGATCTGACTGTCACGCTTGAGGATGCGGACAGGTCGGATTACTGCCTGCGCATCGCCGCGGACGGGACAGGGGAGTGCTTCACCGAGTTCCGCTACAGCGCCCCGGAGAGGACGCTGACTCTAGACCGGAGGGCGATGCTTTCTCCCGCCGATGTGAACGGAATCCGGGTGATTGATGTTGAGCCTGCCGGGGGAAAACTCACGCTCCGCTTCATCCTGGACAAGTATTCCGCCGAGCTGTTCATCGGTGATGGGGAGAAGGCTGCGAGCCTCATGATCCTCACGGATCCCGCGGCGGACGGCATCCTCTTTGCCGGTTCCGAGGGCGCGCGTGTGAGCGCGGAGATCTACGGACTCTCTCTGTAAGCCCCGGGCGGGAGGACTTCACCGCGGTACCAGATGCGTGGAGAGTAGAATGTTTATTCTTTATTATCTCTTGTGGATCATATTGAACGGCAGGATCACCGTCGAGATACTCCTCTTCGGGATACCGGTGTCCGGGCTGATCTCCTTCGTCACCTACAGGGTGGTGGGTTACTCCACGGAGAATGACCGGAAGATCGTGAGAAATCTTCCGCTGCTTCTCCGCTACCTCATCACACTGATAAAAGAGATCGCCAAAGCGGCAATATCGGTGATGGGCGTCGTGGCGAAACCTGGGGAGCGTCCCGAGCCGGTGATCGTCGAATTCCGCTCCGGACTGCCCACCCGCTTCCAGAACGTGCTTCTGGCCAACTCCATCACGCTGACTCCCG